>CAYTDP010000010.1:0-45959 GCA_964436625.1 uncultured Halanaerobiaceae bacterium
CTTCTACCACTAATTCTCCTCCAAATCCTTCAGCACTGCCGGTGTAAATCTCAGCATCTTCTACAGGTTCATCGGGTTCGACGGCGACTTCCTCTTCGACCTCCGGTTCTTCCGGCGGGCCAGCTATCCTATAATCTTCGATGCCATAAGCCATGATAAGAGCTAAAACCAGCAAAGCTATAAAGAGAACGCTGGAATACAAATTTTCTTTATTCATATTCATATGACATCACTCCACATTCTCTTTTTCAGGAAAGTAAGAAGGAATTCTGATCTGCCCTGGACAAACATAGGAACAAAGTCCACAACCTATACAATCTTCAGGATATAAATCTTCAAGAGTTCCCGGCTGAGTGTATATTTCAGAAGCTTCCATAATGAGTACTGGATAAATATTCACAGGGCAAACCTCTATGCAGTATCCACATCTTATACAATCTTCAGGCTCACCTGTGTATTCATTCGTCCCCAGCTCATGGGCGCTAATTGCCTCAGGTTTCTCTTTTCCAGTGGGGAAGCTCTGATATTTGGAAGTCACATTAGAATAAATTTCTCTAAATCTTTCAGAACTCAAGTTAATAAGATCATACCTAAAAGCTAAATCCTGAACTGCGCAATCTCCGGCTGAATCACAGGTGATACAGGTGCAATTATGCTCACTGAGCATTAAATCTACTAATTCCCTGCGATGCTCTTCCAGTTCTTCATCGAAAGCAATTACCTCCATACCCTCTTCCACTTTTGTGGTACAGGCAGGTTCAGGCCATTCACTGCCATCAATTTTAACCACGCAAACTCTGCAGGAAGCAGTTGGAGATAACTTAGGGTGATAACATACACCTGGAATATCAAAGCCGTTTTCTCGGGCTACCTGCAATAAATTTCTCCCGGCTTCCGCAGTCACTGCCTCTCCATCAATCTTTATAGTAACTTTATTGGCTTCTTCCGGCATGACCAATCCTCCCTTCGATTTTTTAGTCAGCAGCTCATCATTTTTCTGGAATAATTTTTATACCAATTAATTTTCCTGTGATTATGCTTCCACCTTTTCTTTCTGGCCTGGAATTACCTCAATAGCGTCAAAAGGACACTCATCTATACAATTACCACAGCGAATACAGGGTTCATCATAAATGACATAGGGATCTTCTCCCGGCTCTCCTTCTATAGCATCTACTGGACAGGCCTGCCGGCAGCGATCACAGGATTTACATTCTTCCGATATAACATGATAATAGATGAGCTCCTGACACACACCGGCCGGGCAAGCTTTATCGTGAATATGTGCTTCGTATTCATCTTCGAAATACTCTATTGTGGATAGTACCGGATTAGGTGCTGAATCTCCCAATCCACATAAAGCAGTCTTCTTAATGGTTTCAGCCAGTTTTTCAAGCTGTACCATATCTTTCTCTGTTCCATTTCCTTCTGATATTTTCTCCAGAATTTTTAACATTTGGGGTATTCCACTCCGGCAGGGCATACATTTACCGCAGGATTCATCCTGTAAAAAGTCCAGAAAGAATTTAGCCACGTCCACCATGCAGGTGTTTTCGTCCATAACAACCATTCCACCTGAACCCATCATTGATCCCGCTTCAGATAGTTCTTCAAAATCAACCGGCAGGTCAAATAAGTCTTCGGGTATACAACCTCCTGAAGGCCCACCTGTTTGAACGGCTTTCACCTCATTGCCACCAGGTATGCCGCCACCGATATCAAACACTATTTCTCTTAAAGTAACGCCCATAGGAACTTCGATAAGTCCAGTATTATTGACTTTGCCAACAAGAGAGAAGATTTTTGTTCCCTTGCTCTCTTCAGTGCCTATACTATTAAACCATTCAGCTCCGTTTTTCATTATCAGAGGAACATTAGCAAAGGTCTCCACATTATTCATAACTGTAGGCTTTTTATAAAGCCCCTGCTGGACCGATCTGGGGGGAGTCTGACGGGGCATAGGTCTTTTACCTTCAATTGAATGCATCAGTGCTGTTGATTCGCCAGCTACAAATGCGCCTGCCCCTTCCATTACCTCTAAGTTGAAATTAAAACCAGAACCCATAATATTTTCACCAAGCAGACCATATTCTTCTGCCTGTTCAATAGCTTTTTTGGTGTGTTCAACAGCCATGGGATATTCAGCCCTGATATAAATTACACCTTTTTCAATACCTACAGCATAGGCAGCTATAGCCATTCCTTCAATAACTAGATGAGGGCTTCCCTCCATTATACTGCGGTCCATATAAGCTCCTGGATCACCCTCATCACAGTTACAGACAAGATATTTAGGTTCGGCTTCTTCCTGCCGGCAGTATTTCCATTTCTTCCCGGCAGGAAATCCACCACCACCTCTTCCCCGCAGTTTGGATTCTATTGCTTCCTCTATCACTTCTTCGGAAGACCAGTTATAAAGAACATCAGCCAGAGCGGTATAGCCATCTACAGCAAAGTAATCTCCTATAGAAGTTGGTTCAATTATCCCATTATTTTTAAATACCAATCTCTTTTGATGCTTATAAAAGGGTATTTCATTGAAATCAACTATTTTTTCATCGGTAAGGGGATCCTCATATTCCAGCCTTTCAACAGCTTCACCTTCCAGTATGGTTTTATCGAAAATCTCCTCTACATCTTCCGGCTCAACTTTACAGTAAAAATTTCCTTCCGGCCGAATTACCATCAGCGGTCCCTGCTCGCAAAAGCCCTGGCAGCCGGTAACTTTGAGTCCCACCCGATTGCCCAAATCTCTTTTTTCCATCTCTTCTTTCAAAGCATCTATAACTTTCTGGCAGCCTGATCCCTGACACCCAGTACCACCACAAATTGTTATAAAACTCTGTATTTTGTCTTTTTCTTCCTGGACTTCTTCCTGCATTTCTTTTAAGTCTTCGGGAGAAGTTATTTTAGGCATTTATTCCCCTCCTTCCTTTAATTCTTCAATTAATTGACCGAGCTTTTTCTTATCCATGTTCCCATGATATTCGCCATTTATAATTATAACCGGGGCTACTGCACAGGTACCTACACAACGTGCTCCTTCCAGTGAAAATTTCTGGTCAGGAGTTACTTCCCCCTCAGCAATTCCAAGATTGCGTTCCAGTTCAGACATGAGGAGAGGTGCACCGCGCACATGGCACGCGGTGCCAGTACAAACAACTATATGATAATCCCCTAATGGTTTTAAACGGAACTGTTCATAGAATGATGCCACTCCATATAGTTCTATAGTCGGTACATTCAATTTGCGAGATGCCCTCACTAAAGCCTGTTCTGGCAGCCAGCCATAAATAGTTTGAATATCCTGTAAAACAGGTATTAAAGGCGATTTTTCCTGTTTTTCATGCTCAGATTTATTTTTTTCAATTATCTCATCAACTCTTTCTAATTCTAAATCCAAATTAATCACCTCCGTTTGGTCTTATTGGGAGAGGATCTTCTCTTCTGCAGGGACTTTTTCTATTCTGCAGGAAGCCTGTTTGATTCCAGGAGTACCTGAGTCTTCATCAAACGTATCATCCGTCAACTGATTTGCTGGAGATTCTGTAAAGTGTATCGGAACAAATATCGTACCAGCAGGTACTTTTTCAGTAATTCTGGCTTCAGTCTGTATCTGCCCGAGTTTCGTGCTGACTTTAACTTCTTCCCCGTCACTTAAATCATACTTTTCACCGTCTTCAGGATTCACTTCTACATAAGGCTGATCAAGTTTGGCAGAAAGGACATCAGAACGCCTGCTCATTGCACCAGTGCGTACCTGGTAAAGTGTACGTCCCGTGGAAAGACGGAGGGGATATTCTTCATCTGGCTGTTCTTCATACTGTTCGTATTCTACTGCATGGAATACACCTTTACCGCTCATAAATTCCTCCTGATGTAAAATGGGGGTTCCAGATTTATCGTCCTGAACTGGCCACTGTATGCCTTCCTCTTCGATGTCTTCATAGGTTATACCATTGTAAATTGGAGTTAAATCTGCTATTTCATTCATTATCTCTTCAGGGCGGGAGTAATTAAATTTATATCCCATCTTTTGAGCAAGAGCAGAAATTATCTCCCAATCAGACCTGACCTTGCCTGGTGCTTCTCTTATCTTATTTACTTTTTGAATTCTACGTTCAGTGTTTGTGAACGTACCTTCTTTTTCAAGGAAAGTCGCCGCTGGTAAGACTACATCAGCTTTGGCAGCAGTCTCTGTCAGGAATGGATCGGCAACGACCAGAAACTCCAGGTTATCCAAAGCCATTTCAGTCTGCATCTTATTCGGATCTGACATAACGGTATTATCTCCCATGATGAACATACCTTTTAACTCATCAGCAGCTGCTGATCTTATCATTTCAATTTTGGTAAGCCCGGGCTCAGTAGGAATTTCTTTGTTCCAGGTATTAACAAATTTACATACATCTCCGGGATCATCAATTGACTGATAACCTGTTAATCTATTGGGGAGTGCTCCCATATCAGAAGCTCCCTGAGCATTATTTTGACCCTGCAGTGGATTTAAACCGGTACCTTCTCTGCCTATGTTGCCAGTCATCATGGCAAGATTGGCCAGGGAAAGAACATTTTTTGTGCCAGAAGTGTGCTGGGTAATGCCAGAGGCAAAAACTATCGAACTTTTTTCAGCTTTCGCAAATGATTCCGCTGCTTTTTTCAGCTCATCAGCTGGTATTCCCGTCATTTCCTCGACACTATCAGGATCATAATCGCTAAGTGATTCTTTGAGCTCAGCAAAATCTTCAGTTCTAGCTTCTATGAATTCATCATCCTGCCAGTCATTATCTAAAATTACATTCATAAGTCCGTTTATGCTTGCTGTGTCAGTTCCAATATCCGGTCGAAGCCAGTGGTCAGCCCAGCGTACGAGCTCAATTTCTCTAGGATCGAGAACGATCAGTTCAGCTCCGTGTTCTCTTACAGCTTCTTTAATATATCGCGCTATTACCGGATGGGCTGCAGTAGTATTGGAACCGGCAACAAAAATGCAGTCTGCCTCAGTTAATTCTTCGATAGAATTGGTCATGGCTCCACAGCCAAAAGCTTTTTCCAGCGCGATCATAGAAGAGGTCTGACACAGGCGGTTGGACTGATCGATATTATTCGTGCCCAAACAAACCCGCATAAACTTCTGGAATAGGAAATTTTCTTCATTTGTGCTCACCGCAGAAGCAATTCCACCTATTGCTTCAGAACCATGTTCTTCTTTAATCTCCTTAAATTTATTGCTCACTTCTCTCAATGCTTCTTTCCAGGATACGGGAACTAAATTACCTTCTTTTCTCACAAGGGGCTGGGTCAGTCTATCATCAGAATTTACATAAGTGTGACCAAAACGTCCTTTGATACAGAGCGCCCCTTCATTGGGCGATACATCTACTGATTCGACTCTTACTAATTCATTATCTTTTAAGTAAGCTTTTAGCTTACAGCCTGTACCACAATTGGTGCAGGTAGTTCTCCCTTCGGTGTCAGCTTCCCATTTTCTTATTTCATGGCCTTCCTGTTTGGGAGTTAAAGCCCCTGTAGGACATAGCTCAAAACACTGCCCGTCTCCATCACATTCGGAAAAGCCTCTTTCTCCCAGGCCAGCTGTAGTGAATATATTTTCTCCTCGGTCACCGAGACCTAAAATTCCTTTTTCCTGTATTTCATCACAGGCTTTAACACATCTCTGACACATTATACATTTTGATTCATCATAATCCATAACTGGAGACGTAGTATCTACTTCTGCCATAGAGAATTCGGCCGGAGAAAACATTCTTTCCTTTTTGCCAAAAGGTATTTTAATTCCTATTCTATCAATATAGGGAGAATAGGGGTTTAAAATAGCAAGTGCTACAAAAGAACTTCCATAAAATCCTATCAAATGACCCACCATAGTTAAAACTGCCAAGAGCCCCCCGAACACATACTGCCCCATCTCGGTTGCCGGGGTTGTTTGGGGTTCTGTAGCCATGTAAAAGGCGAGGAATACCACGCTGCCGGTGAAGGCATGAAAAGCTATTCTGAGAATTATAGGACTTCCGGTTGCTGCTCCCAGCAGAACGGCCAGCACAATCATGCTGCCCAGATAACTGAGAGTTAATTTCCATTTCAATTTGATCCACATGGCTAAAAGTATTCCGGAAAGGACGGTTAAAAGCGGTGAAGCTCCACCCATCCATCCATGTCGGTTCCAGAGAAAGAAACTTTCAGCTATAGAGAGATTTTCCGTGCCATAAAAACCCATTGCCTCACCGAATTCCATGGCTGCTACAAAACCTTCTCCGGACAGCAGATTGTAATCGAGATGTTCGGGATAAAATAGCTGTCCTGCTGCCAGATTGTCAGGAATAAACCACATGAGGGTGATCAACAGCAGCACCAGAGCTTTTGCGCCAGCTGCTGGATTGATAATCTTTCGCCCAAAGTATTTTTCCTGCCCCCATTTGAAAACCACCATGGTAACAGCCGAAACAATGGCTGTTATATAATATGGCGAAAGCTCCACCATACAAAGACCGACTATCATTCCTGCCACCAGGGGTGAATAAAATGTTTTGTAAGTTGTCTCTCCCAGCTTTGCCAGATCCTGTGATTCGAAAATCTTAATAATAGCATGACATACAATTGCGGCAACTACTGCAGTTAGAATGTTTAAGAAAGCTCTCTGTCCTACGGCCAGTATAACAGCTATGGCGGGAATACACATAGCTGCAAAAGTGCGCAGCATTACCTGATCTTCGTCCAAACCTGAATGTCTCTCAGGCTTTAATTTATTTGGTTCTTTCTGCGCACTCTTATCAAGATTGGCCATTGAAAATCCCCCCTTTAAGTTATTTTGTTAACATGAAGGATTAAAATTTTTAGATTTTAAGAGGTATGCTCAGCATAAATTCCTGAAAATGAAAAGATCCTGGTTCGTAAAAAAGCAGTCGTCTGAAGACACAACAGCAGAGTCTAAGGAGTAATGAGTAAATTGCAATGTTTGTGATTGCATTAACTTTCATTAAAAAGATATCACAAACTATTGGCTTTATCAAGGTTAAATATTCAGTGGTGCCTGATTCTTTTTGAACTTTTATATGTTATATTGTTAACGCTTCCTCAATTATTAACTTATATACTGGCATAAAATATCCTTCTTTTTATGAAAAAAACCAAAATATTAAATTGCCGTCCGATTTTACATAATTATGTACCAATAATAAAATAACCTGATTGGTCATTTCCGGCAGAACAGAAAATTATCCTGCCGAAATATCATTTGGGCGGTTTGAAATCTACAGGTAAATTATATTCAATCTTTAAACCGGCAGAGTCTCCGCAAGTTCTTCTTCTCCAGGCGGATTTAAATCAAGGGAGAATGTTGAATCGTCCAGATTCCATTGACAGTTTTTCTTCCAGCAGAAAATTATCTGATTCATAATTTCTCCGGCTGAAGTTACCGCATCGTTATAATAATCGAGAAATCTAGTCCTCTCTTCCGGCCAGAGGTGTTTACTGCCGCAGTCATAAAGCAGAGAATCGAGGTTGTAAGGTATAAAAGCTCCTGAAGCCCGCAGCAGAGTCCTCTTGACTCCTCCCGGACTGTAAAGAAGCTTCTGCAGATACTTAAAATCCCGAAAAGACTTATTCAGCAGGTCTGAGCCTTCCTGAAAATTATAAATATCTGACATGTGGTCGGCAAAAAATTCTTCTATTGATTCAGGGATGTCTCCTTTAAAATCTATTGCTGAAGCAGGATTGAGCTCTCGGGAATTTTTACCCTTAAAATGAGACAGTAAAAATGTGTCTATCTCATTTTCTATTTCTTTATGAACAGTGAAGTTGGGAGATCGCGCCAGAATAAAAGCATGCAGTCCTTTATCAACCAAAAAATGGGTGATATATCCTGTTAAAAAAGCGGTATAGGCCCCCTCTTTGGTGTTTTTACTGCCACGATCAACTATATCCTGGAAAGCTGTTCTGAGTTTATTGTAATGCATTTTTTTGGCATAGACCGGCCCCTGCCAGGGAGTGGAAAGATTATAAAATAGCAGGTCAGATCCCTGACAGCCAAAATTAAAAGCAGTTTTGTAATGCTTTATCAGGTCAGAATAATACCTAACCTGACTGGCTTCAACGATATTTTCTCCGGCTATGATGTGAGTCCAAAAATCCGGCAATTTGCTTCCTCTCTTTCATGTTTGAATTTATTCTCCTGAGAATTTTCCGGATTAAAAATTTCAATGCAGAACAGTGACTGTGATGCGGGTAAATTCATTCTCGAGAAAAGAACGAATTTCAACATTTACATACTCTGTTTCCAGTTCCGGAAGAATATAAACCACTGTACCGCTGCCATCCGGCAAAATTCTAATTGAATCGTTAAACTGAAGCTGTTCTTCGCTCAACAGCATATGATGATCGCTAACATCAGTGATTATCCTGCCTTCATTTATGGATACAACCTCACTGACATCTATCCGGGCCCGCTGATGAGATGTATTGCTATCAAAAGGCCTGTGAGCATTAACAGCTATTAAAGTAAATGAATCCGCCAGGTTAAGAATTTCCTCGTAATTCAATTCGGTTTCTGAGTAATCATCGAGCAAATCCATTTCTTCGGCGGTATATTCCAGATCTTCAGCATTATCCAGTTCTCTGCTGGTAAAATACAGCGAGAAATCCTCCAGCTCACCTTCAGAATAGAGTTCCTCGAGCGCTGACTCCTCCAGCACAAAAATCTCACCGTAAAATTCAAAACGATGATCTTCCCAGGCAGCCAGATGTTCCGCTTCTGCTCTGACAGAGGTCGAAAACCCAGAAAATAATAGAATTAATGATATAATAGCTATTAAAAATTTAGCCTTATTATTCATTATTTTCCTCCTCAATCTCTCGGAAAAAGAATATCGAGTTATTTTAACCTGTTTTATTCTCTTTTTATAATTATACTACAGTTCCCTCAAAAATGCCATACCTATGACTTTTTTCAGCAAATATGTTGTTTTTCAGCTGAAGATAATGTCTTAAGAAAAATTCATATATATTCAAACTGATAAGCAGCTGCTGTCTTTGAGATAAAAACGCCAGGGTTTATTGCGATATGTATCGCCAGCATAATTTATATTTATACGGGTGCTGCTGACAATTTCAAAATCATTTTCACAATTTTCATCACAAACTTTCTCCTCTTCGTCAATATACTCAATGTGAATTTCCTCGGACGTCAAAAGATTCAGGCCCGAATAGTCTTCGTCCAGACTCAAAGCCTGACAAATTCTTCCCGGCCCTCCCGCAATCTTATGGTAATCGGGATCGTCAAGAGTGCGATTTTCTCTCATAAGCTCAATTCCTTCCAGGGGTTCACCGGCCCTAATCAAAACAGCGTGAGGACGATCGACTTCAGCGGTGACAATATTCAAGCACCGATGAATACCGTAGATTAAATAAATGTAAAGATGGCCTCCCTGCAAGAACATAGGTTCTGTTCTATCAGTTCTGCGGCCGCCGCTGGCATGGCAGGCCTCATCCTCCGGTCCGCAATAAGCCTCGGTCTCAACTATGCGCAGAGAGAGCTTCTCCCCCTCGAGATATCTTACCAGTTTCTTTCCGATCAATTCCCTGGCGACTGTGACAGCATCGCGTCTGAAAAAATCTCTGTCCAGCATACAAACGTAAGCTCCCTCCTCGATGAAATCTGATTAAAATATCATGAAAAGCAGCGAGAAACTGATCGAAGCGCCCAGCAGCAAAATGATAAGCAATGTCAGGACAAAGGATATCACCGCTCTGCTGGAATTAAAATCCTGACTTTCTCGGATGGCAAGAACTACCAGAAATAAAAACCAGAGATAAATCGCCGCTTTCATCCAGAGAGAGATGAATTCAAAAGGGCCCTGAAAAACTCCGACCAGCTCAACAATCGGCATAAAGATAAAAACAATGTGGACGAACCCCAGAGCTGATAGGAGACCTAGAAAATTACCCTGACCTTTAAAAATTTTAGAAACGAGAAATAAAAACAGAGAGAAAATCAATACAAGAACGATCCTGAAAAACGCAGTGGATAATCCAAAAAGAGCCGGCAGAAAAATTCCCCTTATAGGGGCAGGTGAGGTCAATAAATTGGTGAGCAAGGACAGATAAGAAGCAAACATGATTATCAACATAGCCCTGATTACAGGACGATAAGTAGCGATTTTATCCATTACCTGTCCCGGCTTAAATATCAAATCAAATATAATCACAGAAGTGCCCATCAGCCAGACTCTCCCTCTTTAATTCTTTATTGATGATCAATAACCCGGCACTTTATATTTTAAAACCGGACTCAATCCTTCTTCCACCCTCTCAATTGTTTTCATATCCTCACTATAACGGAAATTACGAATTAATTCCCTGATTTGGGCTGTAAGCCCAAGCAATCTGCGATAAATTGGAGGTTCGGGCATGTCATAATATACAGGATCTTCAATATCGGCCAGTTCACCCGCATGTTCTAACGCCACATATTTACCTCCCAGCTCATCTACCAGATTCTTTTCCAGAGCCTGTTCCCCCAGATAAACTTCTCCGGTGGCCAGTTCTTCCACCTCTTCTATATCAAGTTCACGCCCGGAAGCTATAGCTTCTAAAAATTGACGGTGGGCAGTATCTGACATCTCCTGCAGCATCTCTCTTTCCCCGGGCTCCAGAGATCGATTAAACATGTCTTTGTGCTCTCCGGATTTGATGATCTCCCGTTCTATTCCAATTTTATCGAGTAGTCCCTCGGGATCATAGATTGAAAAAATAACCCCGATCGAACCGGTCATTGATCCGGGCTGGGCGATTATAGAGTCTGCTGCTGCCGAAATGTAATAACCTCCCGAAGCAGCCATATCCCCCATGCTTACCACCAGAGGGAGCTCAAACTCGGCAAAAAGATCATAAATTTCCTGAGAGGCGGCAACAGTACCTCCCGGACTGTTAAGACTAACCACGACAGCCTCTACGCCCTCGGTTTGTTCCGCTCTGTTGAGCTCATTTTCAACCCGCCCCGGAGAAACCACCATGTCAGCAAATCCAGCGGCAGAACTCTGCAGGGGGCCATCCAGAGAGATCCTGGCTACTCTATTCTCCTCGACGTCCGGTTCCAGATGATAAAAATAAAAAAGTCCGGCCAGAGCTCCGGCGGCTGCTAACACAACCAGAATTGTGACTATTTTCTTTATAAAAGCGCTCATAGTCTTAAGCCTCCAGCTGAAATTTTAATATGGGTTCTTCTCCGAAACAGCATCGGAAACTATAAAGAGAAGTGATATAATAAGCAGTATGAATATGACTTAAACTATATTAAACCAGCCGATATGGAGAAGAACCTAAATGAGAGGAACCGGGGCCAAAAAGCCCCGGCCCTGATTCATGATGATAAACTGGATTTCCTGTATCTCAGTCCTGTTAGACCTGACTGATAGCGTCTACAGGACACTCCTCTGCACAGATACCACAATCAGTACAGAGAGCATCATCGATTTCATAATAATCGTCCTCTTCAGATATAGCATCTACGGGACATTCATCCGCACAGATACCACAGGCAGTACATTCATCTGCATCAATTGCAAAAGCCACTGGTTAAATCACCTCCTAGAATATTTAAAGTCACCCGGGATAATAAAACCACAAAAGTATTTATTTAATTTGTCACTTTCATTTATTCTTTATCAAAAGGTGTTTTCCTGCTCAAGCGAAATAATTGCCAGTAATTAAAATATTCATAAAAATATAATTCATTTCTCTTCTCTTCCGCTCTGCCCCCGATATATCTCCCTAATTCTTTCCCTTTCCAGCTCCTCTACCAGATCAAATTCGGGGGCCTGAATAAGGGCAGAGTTCCACCTCTCGAGCTTATCCATGCTCACATTTAACAGCTCCGATATTTCCTCCAGGCTATAACCGTTATCTTTCAAAACTATGAATCTTTCCTTGATTTCGGTAGAAAAAACACTCATAACTTTCTTCACCTCTCAACTTAAAATACAAAACAATAAAAAGGCTCCCTTATTATTCATCCTGGGTAAAGGGAGTGTTCTAAGGGAGCCAAACTACCAATCTATATAATTATATTCACTCTCAAATCGGGAATTCCTCCCTCTATCCGGGGAAATTAAAAAGTTTTTTCTATATAGTTTAGAATTAACGTTTTATCTGATAAAATATCAGAGAGGAGGTTAAAATCTTGCTGGCAGAAAAACTGGAAGAGATTAAAAAAACTTTTAACATTTTTATGGCAAATCCGGATTTCACCTCAAAAAAACAACTGCGCATGAAAAAACGTCAGGAGTGGTTTATCATCGAACAAAATCCGGATAAAAATAGTCCCTATGCCCGGTTGAAAAATTCCGGCCTCTTTGTAGCCCATATCATAGATGATGAAAACGATATCTTTACCGGCTTCTCCATCAAAAATAATATTTATATAAAACCTGAATTTCTGGGCCAGCATCTGGATGGTGAATTGCTGCGCAGCGAGCTGACACCATATATGAGAGATATGTCAGAAAAAGAATTTGCCGGAGTTAAAATTGATTACTGGCCGGATGATGAGGGCAGAGCAGAGGTTGTTAAATTAAATTCAAGCAATCTCCATATAGGTTTCCGGATCGATTTGATCGAAAAAAAATTCACCTGAAGGTACCTCTTATCCTCCCCTCCCTGCGGTAACGTACAGGGCTATTATTCTGCAGATAATTCGATACAGCAATATCTATCAAAATTTTTTCTTCGTAATTTTCCGCCTCTTCCATAGCTTCATAAAAATCACAATTAGAGGCCATCTCTCTGCTGGTGGCAACCGTAAATAATCTATTCTCTTCAACAGGTTCTCCCTCATAGGTCACTTCTCTCAGACGTTCTCCAGGTTCAGCCAGCGGATAAAATGAATATTTGATCCCGCTCACCTGCACAAAACCGGTCCAGGGTTCGGGAAATTTTCGCAGACCATCTTCTATCACCGATTTAATCTCTCTCCCGGTCATCTCCAGCTGGACGACACTGTCCCGATGGGGATGCATTTTGAGCACATCTTCGATGGTTACATCTCCAGCTTCTATTCCCCTTTCTACACCCTGAGAATTGACCAGAGCTATTTCCGCGCCGGATTTTTCCCGCATTACATCTGCCAGAAAATTTCCCAGAGCAGTTTCACGCATACCTATTAAATCTCCGCTGCCTTCAAGTTCAGTTTCAACATATCCTATTACTGTGTTTTTAGCATCAATTCCTCCTTCTACAGCTGCAAAAACCATCAGAGTGCAGAGTGCGACGAGCAGATATTTTCTTTGAGGGGTCAGCCTTCTCACCTCCAGTGTATTTGCATATATTCATCACAAACCTATCCATTTATAAAGATTGATTTAAAAAATGAAAAATATAATTATCAGCAATAAAAACAGAAGTCCCAGCCAGAGGGCAAGGCTGTATCTGGTCAATCTGCGGGCTTTTTCTTTTTCCCACCAATCCAGAGGCGCTATGCCCTGGAATAAAAAAGTCACCACACCGGCCAGATTGATGCAGATTACATTGGAAACGAATAAAAGAAAAGCGCCCAGGGCCAGAGTGGATTCACCCGCCCCTAAAAGCAGCCCAAAAACTACCAGCGGAGGCATAAGAGCTACCGCTATCATAACCCCGATCACTGCATTGGCAGCCCCGGTGGTAAATGCCAGGCTGCCGGCACTGCCCGAAGCCAGGCCGAGTGCAACATCTCCCCATCCCAGGCTGGTGCGGCTCAACACTTCCAGGGACCATTCGGTCGGCTGGAGCAAAAATCCGGCCAGACTGGAAATCAACACAGCCAGTAAAATACCAACAAAAGATGTAATCAGCGACTTCTTCCCCAGCTTGATATCTCCCAGCGTCGAGGCAAGAGCCAGACCGACATTAGGCCCCAGGAGAGGAGCAATGACCATGGCACCGATTATTACCGCTACATTGCCCTGGAGTACTCCACTGGTGGCCACTACAGCTGAGAGAGAGCACATCAAAAGATAGTTCCGGTTTAGTTCGACAGAATTATCGATTTCGGTGTACAGTTCCTGGCGGCTGAGACTTTTAGTGCTGGAAGAATTCTTAGCTTTATCTTCTGAAGCTTTTTCAGGTTTCTTTTCCTCTTCAATTTCCGGCAGAGTTGCCTCAACTTTTACTACGTTCAGTCTAAAACCGGAAGCTGAAGCAAGATTTTGCTCTATCTCGTCTAGAAGCGGTCCGCTGTCTTCGGCCGAAAGGGTGAGAAGATAAAGAGCCTTATCCTCCCACAGAGAAACCTGAAGTTTATCGACCAGTTCAAAGGATTCGAGTATATTTTTGAGCCTTTCCTCTTTATCCAGGGGAACAACTATTTCTACTTTCCTCAACATAAAGAGATCATCTCCCCGGAGTTTTCAGCCTGAGGTCACATTCAATCTTTTCAGCAGAGCCGACGGCAGATTGGCAGTCAATACCACTGCAGCAGTCATCTTTAAAAGATCTCCTGGTATAAAAGGAATCACTCCGGCCGAAAGAGCTCCTGAAAGTTCAAATTCCCAAAATAAAATCATAAATAGCACACCCAAAAAATAAATGAACGAAATTCCTGCCGCACAGGCGGCTAAATTTTTGAGGATACTTTTTTCCGAAATAACTCCGGCGGCGTAGGCTGCCAGAGGAAAAGCCAGAAGATACCCACCTGTGGGAGATAATAGAACACCTATTCCAGCTGTGCCCCCGGCAAAAACGGGCAAACCGGCCAGACCAATCCCCAGATATATTATTTGACTCATGAAGCCGAGCCTGGCCCCCAGCAGAATCCCGGCCAGCAGCACAAAAAGATTCTGCAGGGTTACCGGCACCGGGCTGATCGGAAGCGGTATAGCTATATAAGCACCGATCGCGGTCATTGCTGCCATCAAAGCTGTATGAACCAGTCCGGAAGTTCTAATTTTGGTTGCGTCTCTGTTCTTGTTCATTTTTCTGCCTCCATTAATTCAAATGATAAATTTTATTCAAGTCCAAAGTCCTCTCCAGTCGAAGTTAAAGTTAGCTTGCCGTGCTGCACTCCTTTTAAACCTATCAGGCGGTTGGCAGCCTCCCTTAAAATTTTCGCTTTTCCCTGCATGATGATTACCTCCAGACAAAAATCATGGCTGACATGCATATGTAGATTGGATTTAAAAATTTCCGGATAATCATGCTGTATTTTGAGCATTTTTTCTGTTAGATCCCTCTTATGATGATTGAATAGAAGTGTAAGAGAACCTATGACCTTCTCATCACTGCTCCTTTTTTTCTCTTCAACTATCCTGTCCCGGATCATATCACGAATTGCTTCAGATCTATTTCCATAACTGTCACTGATGATGTCATCATATTTTTCTAACAGCTCCTCTTCGATGGAAACTCCAAACCTGACAAGTTTTGACAAATCAACCTACCTCCCTTTGATAGGCTTATTCTTCGGGTCAAAAACAAAGGGCAAAGCCTGTTCCTGAACTTCTATATTCAAAGGTAGTTCCGGCCCCTTTTCGCCGTCTATATCGGTCATAAATGTTTTTTCAGTGTTATAGGATTGTATCTTCATCTCTTCTGCCCTAAAATATACAATATTATCATCACTGTTCCATCTTTTATTTACAAATACTTCCACAAGAGCTGTAAACATTTCGTAAACACCTGTATACTTTATGCCCAAAAACTCAAACTGCCCATCATCCAGAAGGCTGTCAGGAGTGATATCAGAAAAACCTCCCGCTCTGCCGCTGTTTAAAATTAAGAAAAGACAGAATTCCTCCTTTATGCTCTGGTCAGGCGTTTTAATTTCAAGGGGAATAGGTTTGAGTTCGGTGAGTTTTTGTACACCTTTTAGATAATAAGCAGCTTTACCGACCAGATTTTTCAGGTCCTCCGGGGTTTCATAAGGCACAGAAGTAAGAAAACCGCAGGCACAAACATTAATAAAATAACCATCATTTATTTTTCCAATATCGATAAAGTTAATATTTTCTCTGTCACAGATTAAATTGTTGAGAGCGAGAAAATTTTCTGGCATATTCAGCCTGGTCGCAAAATCATTGCTGGTCCCCACAGGGACCAGTATTATGGGATTCTTCAAACCGTTTAACATCGCGGCATTCACCAGACTGTTTAATGTACCATCACCGCCAGCGACCGCAATAAAGGTGTTATTATTAGATTTGAGATGTTTCAGGCGATTTTCTAGATTGATGCCCACAATATCATTTATCTCCAGCAAAAAATTTTGCTGAAAAACCTCTATAAATCGGTGCAGTCGATCTTTAAAGCTTGCATCTCCTGAACGAGAATTGTATGCTAAAAAAATTCTTTTTTCCATGGGTTAACGTCTAACCTCCACGTTTATAATGCAGCCTACACAATCTTAAATCCTCAGCAAAACAAACTGCAAATCTCGCTTCTAAAAAATCACTATTATTTTTATTTCTGCATCAAATAGGATTTACCTGCCTGTACACCCGGTTTGAATTCTGAAAACTGCTGTAAAGATATGTAAAACATTATACTTCAAGGACGTCTAAAATTTGATAATATATTATCAGCATAGGACATTTTGAATAGAAATAGAAGTATTCAATTTCGCCTTTATAATAAACTTCTGCTCAGAAATTTCTGGGACACGCTCGAAACATTACTTTAAAAATAATATTAACGGGGGAGATAATTATGAATGATAACAGGAAAGATCAGCCTGCTGAAGACACTGTTGAAATAACAAGAAATGTCAGTTTTACGGAAGGTGCCCGGGAAATTATTGAAAAAAATGGTATAGACTCAGTTACTGTTGATCTTATCCAGCGTGGCGGCGGTTGAAGCGGCGTCACTATGGCGCCTGTGGTGCAGGCCAAAAGACCATCTGAAGAAGTAACAGATATGTATGATCATGTCGAAGAAGAAGGCTGCGATGTGTACATTCGTAAAAATTTAGCTGCTGAAAACAGCGAAGAAGGAATCACTCTTCACGCTGTAGGCAGCGGCAATCTTACTCGTTTGATTGTGCGGGGGCTGAAAAACTTTTAACATTTGATTAGGCTACAGATATATAGATTGGATTAGGGTCTTAAATCAAAAATAAAATAATATTAGCAAAATCCCGGGTTAATTCCCGGGATTTTTTGGTGAAAATATATACCAGTAGAAAAAACTCCTTGATAAATATTTCCTCTTTGATAAAATAGAAAGTGGCGGATATTTTTAATTGCCAGGTCATTTTTAGAGGGCAATTTTTATTTGTTTTTTTATTTTAATTTATTAGAGAAGGAAATCTTAATTATCTGGAGGAGTACATAATGAATATTTTTCAGCTGTCGATAATCGGCGGATACTTTCTCATACTTTTCGGCGTCGGGATTTACGCCACCAGATTCATAGATGATACCACCGACTTTCTTCTGGCCGGCCGCAGGCTGGGAATTGTGCTGGCCACCGGTGCTCTGACGGCCACTCATTTTGGCGGTGGTTTTGTGATGGGCACGGGCGAATGGGGTTTCGATCACGGCCTTACAGGTATAGCTTACGCGGTGGGTGTGGCACTTTCTTTTCTATTTCTGGCTTTTGTCTCGGCCCGCAAGATGAGAAGATTATCGATGTTCACCGTTCCCGATTACCTGGAAAAGAGATATCAATCGAAAGTGGTGAGAGCTCTGGGAGCTGTGCTCTCGCTTATAGCTATAATCGGCATTATCGGCTCACAGGTCTGGGCTTCCCAGGGAGCTCTGGGAATTCTGGGAATAGATGAGACCTATGCGGCCATTATCGCCACATTGTTATTTATAGTTTACACAGCGGCTTCCGGATTATGGGGCGTTACTCTAACCGATGCTCTCCAGCTGGTTATAATCTTCATAGGCGTGCCCGCAGCAGGCATAGCCGGTATCATGGAAGCAGGAGGATTTTCCGGTGTTAGAGAAGGGGTTGCCGCTCTTGAACTGGGCATGACAGCAGATGCCTATTTTCACCCGCTGGGGGCTGGTGTTGCCATGGTTTTAGCTGCCATCGTCCCTACCATTATGTACACGCTGATCGGCCAGGATTTTTATCAGCGCCTTTTTGCTGCTAAAGATGAGAACACCTCCTTCTGGGCGGCCATACTTTCAGGTGTTATTCTCAGTGCTTTTGCTATTTTCCCGACCCTGACAGGCATGGCTTCGCGATCGATCTTTGGGGATGAAATCGGTGCAGCAGAAGCTGTGCCCATGTTAATAACCGAAGTGCTGCCGCTGGGTATAGGTACACTTATAGTAGCCGCTATAATTGGAGCAATTATGTCCACGGCGGATTCTCTGCTGGTGGCGGGAACATCACATATAACCCATGACATCTACGCTGAACTGATAAATCAGGACATAGAAGAGGATTCCAAAAAAATGCTGTTCATTTCTCGGCTCTGGACGGTGATACTCGGACTTCTGGCTCTCTTTATGGCTTTGACATTCGAAGCCATAATAGGCCTTCTCCTCATGTCATACACTCTATATTCGGCCGGAGTATTTATTCCGGTAGTGCTGGGGCTTTACTGGAAGCGAGGAAATGCCACAGGAGCTATTCTGGGGATAGTGGCCGGCTCTACTGCCGGTGTAGCAGGAGAGCTGGGCTGGATAGATTTTGGAGGGGTGCCGGTGATAGTAGCCGGGGCTCTGGTCTCTCTGGTTCTTTACGTTATCGGTTCTCTTTTGACAGAACCGCCGGCTGAACTTCCCGATGAAGTGGTTTGAAAGTTTAAAATGAGCCCAGGAAATAATGAAGAATATAACAATAACAGTAATTAAGTGGTTCTTCTTGTTATCAGTTGATGGATATTGGCGCACCTGTCTACCAACTGAAGACAGGAAGATTCGTATTAAACATTGCAGCCGAATGCTCGTGAAATCAATTTGCTGTTGTCTGCTGGCCGGTCCCGAAACACTGAAGGCAGCCATTATTTCTCCTTTATGATCGAAGATAGGACCGGCCACACATCTAATTTCCAGCTCCGATTTTTCACCTCCGGTCATGATATATTATTTATATCTCGCTCAAATCAGCAAATCTATCCTCCAGAGATGGATAGAGAGATTTATACAGTGAATAATACTTTTCATATTTTTTAACCGCTTCCGGATCAGGCTTTACCTTATCAACTATATTTAAAGCTTTAGAACAGGCCTCTTCAAAATCGGCAAAGACTTCTGTACCCACTCCTGCAATCAAAGCTGCTCCGAAAGCAGGACCTTCCTCCACATTAATCAGGCTTATTTCTTCATTCAGAACATCGGCCAGTATCTGCTGCCAGACTTTGCTTCTGGCTCCTCCCCCGATAACCCGCACTTCTTCCAGCTCAATGTCTCTGGCTTTGATGAGTTCGAGCGAATCTCTAATCCCAAAACAGACACCTTCCATCACGCTGCGGAAAAAATGGCTCTGGTCATGGCGGGCAGAAAGGCCAAAAAATACCCCCCTGGCATCGGCATCTGCGTGAGGAGTCCTTTCACCATAAAGATAGGGGAGAAATATGAGCCCTTCGCTGCCGGGCTCGACTTCCGAGGCCATGCTGTTGATCTCATCATAATTATATTCCTCATCGTACATGCTCTCCTTAATCCAGCTCATGGACATACCGGCTGAAAGCATAACTCCCATCATATACCAGCTATTCGGACGAGCATGATTGAAAAGGTGAATTCTTCCCTCTTCATCCGGTTCCGGCTCATCTGTATGCGCCAGCACCACTCCAGAAGAACCTATACTGACCATCGAGCGCCCTGTTTTAATTATACCGCTCCCCACTGCTCCACAGGCGTTATCCGCGCCCCCGGCTATCACAGGTGTCCCTTCTGCCAGCCCCAGTTTATCAGCGACCTCTGGCCTGATTTCACCACCAACATCGATGGAAGACATCAGCGGCGGCATTATTTCAGGTGTTATCTCCAGTTTTTCCAGCATTTGATTCGACCATTCTTTTCTCTCTATATCGAGCAGCAGCGTGCCCGCTGCATCAGAATATTCCATGCCTGCCTCGCCAGTTAAACGAAATCGAAGGTAATCCTTCGGCAGCAGAAGACAATCTGTCCTGCGATAATTTTCCGGTTCATTTTGTTTGAGCCATAATATTTTGGGGGCTGTAAAACCTTCCAGAGCGGGATTCCCTACATTCTTCAACAAATTTTCAAGTCCTCCGACCCTCTCATAAATCTCCTGACACTGGCTCGAAGTTCTGGTGTCACTCCAGAGAATTGCAGGTCTGATTACATTCATATCTCCATCCAGAAATACAGCACTGTGCATCTGTCCGGAAAGACTTATGCCTGCAATATCTTCAGGGCCCATCTCCATTTGATTTAAAATATTTTTAATAACTTCAACTGTGGACTCCCACCAAATTTCAGGGTCCTGTTCCGCCCAGCCAGGTCTGGGATTACTCAAATCCTGTTCGCTGGAGCTTGTAAGCACCAGCTCTGCTTTTTCATTCACCAGAACTCCTTTTACGCTGCTTGTTCCGATGTCTAAACCCAACAAATAATTCATTTACCCAACCCTCCGGAATAAAATTTTGCAGTTTTAATTTTCATCTGCAGAATTACTTATCCAGCTTTTCCCTTTCTTCTAATTTTCTCTGATTTCTTCGGCTAACTCTCACTCCGCTGTTAACTATATATATTCCTATCAAAAATGAAAGACCTCCGCTGAGAATGCTGCCCAGAGATAAAAACACCAGACCAAAAAACACAAAAACGGTTCCTGCCGCATAATAAATTATTGGAGCCATCAGAAAATCCACCTCCTCTCATAATTCATCGCAGGCTTTCCCGGTCAGTATTACTCAGTCCAGTCTCTCGTAAATATTCTCCAGAGAAATTTGATCGGTTTCGACCTCATAGTCTACAAAGTCCTCATCAAAGACAGCCAGCTTTATCTCTACTTCCCGATCTCCGACACTGATTTCTTTTACCTCGCTTCTTTCTCCTTCAGAATATACTTCAGTTATATCACCCGTTTCGATGTTGAGGGCATAAAGTGTCCCCCCTACAGAGACTGTACCGTAACCAAATCCTCCTATGAAAAGCAGGTGTTTTTCATCCAGCCACCAGATCTTTTTAGGGGTGTATTGCTCGGGAAGGTCTTCTCCCCTGACCAGTTCTTTTATCTCATCATTTTCATAATCGTACAGGTAGATAGACCCTATCCTCTCCCATTCAGCCGGAGCAATATAGGCAAGTTTATCTTCCTGCGGCGAAATAAGGGGTTCAGAGGGCTGATCTTCCGATAAAGTTCTCTGTCTGTCATCAGTATCAATCTTTAAAAATTCCATGCCATTTTCGCTGTCATATTCAATCTTTTCTGTGGTAATCCTCCCCGGTTCCATCTCTCTTTCAATCTGTGGTTCAGGTTCTACCTCTTCAGTCCTCATCAAAAGCTGAAATTGATAGGATAAGAAAACTCCCGCAGCAAAAGCTATTGAAATAACAACCACAAAGAGAAACAATTTATACTTTTTAGGCATAAGATATCATCCTAATATTCCTGTATTTATTTGACTGCTTCATCTATCTCTTTCTCGTATATATCCAGCAAAATATCAGGCCGGTCGGTGATAATTCCGTCTGCTTTCAGCTTTTTCAGATGCATCATTTCTTCAGGATTATTCACAGTCCAGTAATGAACGGCAGTACCATATTTGTTGGCCCTCTCGATAAATGTTTTTCTTCTGAGATCGATGCCTCTAAAATTGGTCGGAATCTGCACCGCTGAAAAGTCGCGCCAGAAAAGGCCTTCGAGTTTTAACAGTGTCAGAATAAAAAATGCAGCAAACTCAACTCTGGCTGCCGAGCGATGGACCCGATCTGATCGAACCCTGTGATAATGAGTCAGCACCTCATCCTGAAAACTCCCAGCTATGACTCTCTCCCCGGCTTCAAAGGAATTAACCAGGTCTGACAGAACCTCAGCTGCTCTTTTTCCTGTTTCTCCTTTATCCTTGATCTCCACGATCAAAATAGTGTCGGGAAATTCTTCCAGCACATCTGAAAGCAGAGGGATCTGCTGAGGCGGTTCTCTCTCAAAATCATAGCTAAAATCAAACTCTCTTAAATCATCCAATTTCATATCTTCAATCCGGCCGCTGCCATCAGAAGTTCTGTCTATTCTGGCATCGTGATGCACAACCAGCTCTTCGTCGGCTGTTAATCTTACATCGAGTTCGATCAGATCCACACCCAATCGGGCTGCATTTTGAAAAGCTGTCATGGTGTTCTCGGGTTTGAGACCGGCTCCTCCTCGATGAGCTATAACTAAAGGGTTTTCTCCATTTTTGGTAATCAATGAATTTTCGGAGCCGAAATCAGTTTTTGAATTATTTGTTTTTATTTTGCCGGTTCCTTCTCCAAATATACTGCCAGCTATCCGGAGTTCAGAAACCGCCAAAAGGCAGAGGTAAACAGCAGCCAGGGCTGTGAAGAAATATATTAAAACAGCCATAACTTCAATCCAGATTTCTTAAAATATGCCATCTACAAAATCACCTACTGATCTGATAATTCTGGAAATAATACCTGCCTCGACAATATCCTCTTCAGCTATCAATTCGATGCTGTTGATTACTTCGTCCCCGTCCACCAGCCTCATCTCCCCCATTTTTTCTCCTTCATATATGGGAAATTCAAAATCCTCGATAACGCTAACTTCCCGATCATAATCCAGGTCTTCGCCTCTTTCGCGCAGAGCAGTAAGATCTTCAGCGGCGCGAGCGCTTACTTCTCCTTCACTGCTGCCCGGAAAAGGTATATTATGAATTGAATCCCCTTCTTCTATGACAATCTCCTGAACGTAATTGCCAAATCCATAATCCAGCAGCTTTCGGGTTTGATCCTGACGTTCCTGATCGGATTCAGCATTTAATACAACAGAGATAAGCCTCATCCCTTCCCGTTCGGCACTGGCTGCCAGACAGTAACCAGCCTCCTGAGTTCGTCCTGTCTTTATACCATCCATACCGGGATAATCACGGACCAGCTGATTCAAATTTGCCAGCAGCGCTTCCCGATCGGGCAGTTCCAGATATTCCGTCCAGATCTGACCCCATTCTCTGATTTCAGGATACTGTATAACCTCGCGGGACATTGTAGCAATATCTCTGGCTGTGGTATAATGGTTATCGGCCGGCAGACCGGTTGAATTCTCAAAATTGGTGTTTTCCAGGCCGAGTTCTGCCGCCCTCTCATTCATCATTTCGATAAAACCGGAGTAAGTTCCGCCCAGATATTCTGAAAGCGCATAAGTGGCATCATTGGCGGAGGAAATTGTAATAGCTTTTAAAAGTTCCTCGACCGTGAGCACTGTTCCGGCCTCCAGAAAAATTTGAGAACCTCCCATATCCTCAGCCCGACTGCTAACGGTTACTTCATCATCCAGTGATATTTCTCCCTCCTCTACGGCTTCCATAGCCATCAACATGGGCATGATCTTCGTGATGCTGGCGGGAGGTAGTTCTTCATCGGGATTCTGTTCATATAAAATCTGACCTGTATTTGCTTCTATAAGAATAGCCGATCTGGCCTCCAGCTCGATGGCTGAGGCTGGAATAGAAATTATCACAGCAGCAGCCAGCAGCAGAAGAATTAAACCTGTTATTTTTATAAATCTGGATTTCATTTATATTTCACCCGCTCTTTTTTGAGATTTTATTTTTTCCCTATAATCCTCAACAGCTTCTAATATAAACTTATATGAATGGCACCTTTTTTCCTGTTAACAACCTCAAATTATGAAGTAATATCGAGCAAAAATTTGATCGCAGCTAATTTTTAGTTATAATTGTAACTGCAGGGTGAAAACTATATTATAAATTTATGGTTCTTCTTGTTATCGGTTGATAGATATCGTATAAGATCACTTAAAGCAGAAAAAAATTCATTATGAACGAAGCTTTATATCTTCCAGTATAAAATAAGTATTTTCGACGCACCTGTTTACCAACTGAAGACAAGAAGATCCATATTTATATTCCTGTTTCAAATCATCAACATCACAATATAGATGGAGGAATCATAATGGATATTTTTCAGCGGCAGTGGTCCATGTTCACCGAAGTTGAAAAAGAAAAAATTCGCAGCATGAAAGTCTACGTTGGCGGGGCCGGCGGACTGGGCACCAATCAGCTCATTCAGCTGCAGAGAATTGGGGTTGAAAAAATATATTTTATAGACAGAGATCATGTGGAAGCTTCAAATTTAAACCGCCAGATACTTTACGGTCGCGGCGATATAGGGGAGAGCAAAGCCAGAACAGCCAAAAAGAAACTGGAAGAATTCAATTTAGAAACCGAAATAGAAGC
Source organism: uncultured Halanaerobiaceae bacterium (assembly GCA_964436625.1). GTDB lineage: Bacteria > Bacillota > Halanaerobiia > Halanaerobiales > Halarsenatibacteraceae > Halarsenatibacter. The sequence continues at coordinate 24,335 of CAYTDP010000010.1, forward strand.
CATAAAGGGGCAGATAACCCAGGACCTGGGAATTCCCGACGAGGTCGATATTGTTCTGGATGCCCTTGATAATTATCAGGCCCGTTTTGATCTGGAAAAGGCAGCCTGGCAGAAGGAAAAACCCTTCGTTCACGGAGCAATTCGCTCCTGGCACGGCCAGCTTACAAGCATTATACCCGGTAAAACTCCCCGACTCAAGGAAATTTTGGGTGAAAATCCCGACAATAAAAATGAAAAAAATAGGCCTATACCAGTCTTTTCCCCAGCGGTCACGATGGTAGCTATTCTGCAGGTGCTGGAAGCGGTGAAGCTTCATCTTGATATATCTGATAACCTGGCCAATAAATTGCTCTATGTGGACATGAAGGATTACTCTTTGGAAAAAATCAATTTTGACTAACTATCAAAAAACTTGAGTTTATTCTAAATTTAAGTTAATATGGAATTGATAAACTTAAAAACCTAATTCTGGAGGGGATAACTATCAAAGCTACGGGTATAGTAAGAAAAGTTGACGAACTCGGACGCATAGTGCTTCCCAAAGAACTCAGAGACATTCTCGATATCGATGAAAAAGATCCGCTCGAATTTTATGTAGAAGATGATTCTATAATTCTCGAGAAATATGAGCCCGGCTGTTATCTCTGCGGCAGCGTTGAAGACCTTGTCCAGTATAAAGATAAAGATATATGCGAGGTATGCATTGCTGACCTCGGTGAAATGAGCTGATTTCAGACCTGCACAATAATTACCTGTGACAGGATAAAATTTCCCATCTCCTATTTTTAATGAGGAGATGGGAAATTTTTTTGAACTAGCTAACCGTGACCAGGATTTCGCGCCTGCTTCTGGGCCCGTCAAATTCACAGAGAAAAATATTCTGCCAGGTGGAGAGCATCAATTTATCTTCGCTCAAGGGTATGGTCTCCTGGGGGCCTACCAGACCGGATTTTAAATGAGCATCCCCATTTCCATCATGACGGTCATGTTTCCAGACCCCCTGAGGAATATGCTCCTGCAAAAATTCAATTACATCCTGCTGCACGCTGTCATCCCAGCTCTCCTGGATCATTATCCCGGCAGTAGCCCCTCTGACATAAACATTAACCAGTCCGTTTTCTTCGTCGATATCTTTGACTGCTTTTTTCACCCTGTGAGTTATATCATAAAGCTCTTCCCGGTTTTCAGTGGACATGGTAATTGTCCGCTGCAATATTTATGACCTCCATATAACAGTTATTTAGAAATGTTTTATCATTCATCTTTTTCTTCGTCAGGTCTGTCATCAACTTCTTCGTCTTCCTCTTCATCCTCAGCACCCGGATCAAGATCGCCGACAGCTTCATCAGCGTCGATATCCAGATCCTCGGTGTCAATATCGTCCAGGTTGGTCTCCTCATCCAGGTCGGTATCTGGAGAAGGCTCTTCTTCTCCTATTTCGCCTTTTTTCTTCATCTCTTCTATATTTTCTTTAGTCTCCTCGATCAACTCCTCCACATCTATATCAGAACCCTCAGGAAGATCAATATCTTCGCCGCGGGCGAAATATCTAAGCATCTCCATCGGCAGCGGAAACACAACCGAGGAACTTTCCGAAGAAGCAACTTCTGCGACTGTGCGAAGCGTCCTCAGGTTCATAGACCCAGGCTGCGTATTGAGAATCCCGGTCGCTTCGGCTATTCTGGCTGCAGCCTGCTTTTCACCCTGGGCCTGAATAACTACAGCCCTTCTTTCCCTTTCAGCCTCAGCCTGTTTGGCTATAGCCCTTTTCATGCTGGAAGGAATTACGATATCTTTCAGCTCAACAGCGCTGACCTTTATTCCCCAGGGGTCGGTGGCCTCATCGATGACCCGCTGCAGCTTGGAGTTTATTTTCTCCCGCTCGGAAAGCAACTCATCCAGCTCCGCTTCGCCAGCGATACTTCGCATCGTGGTCTGAGCCAGCTGTATGGTAGCCTGATGAAATTTTTCCACATTGATAACCGCTTTTTGAGGATCAACCACCCGATAATAAAGAACTGCGTTAACCCTGCAGGTGACATTATCTTTAGTGACGACTTCCTGTTCGGGAACATCATATACCACTGTTCTGAGAGAAACTCTGACCACTCTATCAACTATAGGGATGACCAGAATCAAGCCGGGCCCTTTTGTTTCCACAAATCGACCCAGGCGGAAGATTACAGCTCTATCATATTCTTTGATAATATAAATTGCCTGACTTAAAATCAGCAGAAACAGGATCAAAAAACCTATAGAAAAAAAGGGAACTCCTTCGATGTTAAACATAAATATTACCTCCCCCTGTAGAGCTGGAATAACCAGCCCACGCGCTAAATCTTTCACTCTTCTTTTTCGATGTCATTTTCACCTGTTTCCGAAAGCGGCCTGACAATTAAAATCATACCCTCTCTGCCTGTTACTTCAACCTTCTCGCCTTTTTCCAGGCTGTCAACAGCTGCACTCCGATCGATTCTGGCATTCCATATCTCTCCTCCCACTCTGACCATGCCCTGAGGAGCAATTTTTTCAGCTGCCACACCTTCTTTATCTCTGAAGATGCCCTTAATATTTTCGCTGCCCAGCTTCCTGAGATTGATTATTTTTTTGAGAACTACCAGTATAAACAGAGCAGACATAGCAGCAATTCCTAATACCAGCATCCTAAAGTTAGCAAACCATTCCGGCGGCATCAGGGGTTCGCCGGGAAATATAAAACCACCTAACACCAGTAATGCCACTCCTATTGTTGTGAATATACCGAATGTTGGTGTGAAAAGCTCGACCACCAGGAAAAATATACCCAGAGCCACCATTATCAACCCCAGATAATCAACTTCAATAATACCCAGACCAAAAAGAGCCAGAATGAGAGCCAGAGCTCCTCCGACCTCGGGAACAATTGTACCGGGGGATGAAAAACCAATTATAATGCCGTAAATACCCACTAGCATGAGGAGAAATGTCACCTGAGGATTGCCCAGAAAATTCTCAAATCTTTCCCAGATATCCATCTCTCTCTCCGTCAATTCCGCTCCTGCTGTATTCAACTCCCTGGTTTCTCCTCTGATCTGAACTTCCTCTCCATCAAGACTTTCCAGCAGCTCCGCTCTGCTTCTGCTGACCACGTCTATTATCGTCTCCTCCAGAGCATCATCGGCGGTAAGAGTCAGGTTCTCGGTCACAAATTTTCCGGCTATCTCCTCACTGCGACCTCTTTCTCGGGCCACGCTGCGGATATGTCCTTCTATAAAATTGATAGTTTTCTCATCGGCAGCTCCCTGGTCTCCTCCCGGGGTAAACTGCACGGGCATAGCAGCCCCGGTGCTGGTGCCCGGAGTCATGGCAGCTTTGTGACCTGACAGCAGCAGAAAGCTTCCGGCCGAAGCTGAAATAGCTCCTGCAGGAGCGACATAAGTTATAATCGGAATGGGCGATTCTAAAAAGTCTGACATTATTTTGAGAGTTGGATCTAATAGCCCTCCCGGCGAGTCAATTTCCACCAACAGGAAATCATAGTTCTCTTCCTCGGCCTGTTCAAGGGTGTTTCTGAGCATTCTGGAAGTACCCGAAGTTATGGTGCCTTCCACTCTCACCAAAAGCCCCCGTGTTTCCACCGGCTCCTCCTGTTCTTCCGGTATTCCCTCCGGCATTACATCGGCTGATATACTGGCAGCAGCCGTAGATGGACCATTCAGATTAAAACCCAAAAAGAAAATAAAGCTCAACGCGATTATAATCGCCGCGACTTTCATAACCTCAGAAAATCCGGTCAGCAGCGAGGGCGAGGAAATTTCTCCGCAAAGATATCTCATCTGCAGTTCCTCCTCATATATGGAGCCGGTTTGGTATAAATCTTTTACAGAGCAATTATATTATATCATAATTAGAAAATAAAAGAAAAAAGAATTAAAAAAAGAACCCGGCTTATTATTGCCAGGCCCTTTTTTGATCAGAATAGTATTTTATAGTTCGATGAAACTTCTAAAATATTTATTTTCAGCCTGCCCGCTGCCAGTAAAAGAAACCGCTTTTTAAATTCCTGCCTTAGAGTTCAGGCTGCATATCCTCAGCGTCACCGTTGAATTCTTCCATAATATCTTCGGTGATATCGACAGAATCCAGATTTTCCTCTCCGGAAACTATGCCTTCTGAATTCAGCACCACGTTATAGCCCAGTTCAGCAGCGATATCTTCGATATCAGTTTCTACATCTGCGATGGCATCTTCCAGGAGATCCTGCTGCAGCTGCTGCAAATCCTGCTGCATCTGCTGCTGCTGCATGGCTGCTTCTTCCTCATCCATATCTTCAAGTTCAGCCATCATTTCCATCTGCTCTTCCTGTATTTCCTGCTGTGCATCCATTATGGAAGGATGGACCATCAAAACCTCCTGCATATCGACAGTTGCTACTTCCAGATCATCGGCCTGAGCTGTAACAGCAGGTCCTAAAAGTACTCCGGCTACCAACAGAACTACCAGCAATGAAACTCTATAATCTTTGATGAATTTAACCTCCTTTGATCTTTGACTTGCGTTTACGCAAGTTATCTGATGTCTTGGTTTTATCTGTTTATTGAGTATACCACTTTATTATAAAAATTTAAACCCCGGGCCCGGAAATATGTTCGGTTCAGGCTTTTATAATTGAAAGCAAAGTAAAATTAAAATTCCTCAGGAAAATATCCCCTTATTTCCTCCTCCGGCTCTACTGTGGTTATAGCTTTCTTCATGATCATTTGAACCTCTTCCTCAGTGCTCACAGAAATAACGTAATCGTCATATCCGGCCAGCTTCCCTTGAATCTGCACACCATTTTTTAAATAAACAGTGATATCCATATCTTCCTGTTTGATCTCTTCCAGAAAATTGTGCTGTAAGTTTAGGTCCTGCGACATCGCTTATTCCTCCTAATTTCAGGATAAGAATTTAAACAAAATATGATTTATGGAGCTGTCTCCCGGTATTTTTACATTTCTGGACCGATATTAAATTTTCCTGCCGCAAATTTATCCGCAGCAGAGGAACGGCCGGTCTGAAATATAGAATTTTCAGGAAACCTTGTCCTCAGCTATAATCAGGTTCAGTTTATCGGTCAGATCGATTTCCTCTCCTGTATCCAGCAGCCGCACTACCGGACGCCGCGGATAACCTTCATTCTGATCTACAACAACCGCTTTTCTGCCATCATTTAATCTGACAGTTATGCCGCTAGGATAAAGTGTTATATATCGCATAAAATATTTAACCAGCTCAGGATCAAATTTTTCACCGCTGCGCGAAACTATAAAATCGGCCGCCTCGCGAATGGACCATCTCTCCCGATAAACTCTATCACTGGTAAGAGCATCAAATACATCAGCTATGGCAGCAATCCGCGGAAAAATGTGCAGTTCTTCACCTTTTACACCGCGGGGATAACCATCCCCCTGAAAATTTTCATGATGGGAGAGCACAACTGAGAGAGAGGTTGCCTTTATTTCTTTAAAGTCTTTGAGTTTATCATATCCCAGCCGGGCATGTTCTTGAATAATTTTATATTCTTCATCGTTCAGTTTGCCCGGCTTTTTCAAAATATCAGCCGGTATATTGGCCTTCCCCACATCATGGACGAGAGCTCCCAGCCCAAGCTTTTTTATCTCTCGAAAGTTAAGCCCCACTTTTTTTCCCAGCAAAATTGAAATTACCGCCACATTTACCGAATGAGCATAGGTATAATTATCGGCGGTTTTTATATCATATAAGTTTATTACAACGTCCTGACGATCCATTATATCGTCAATAATAGTTTCAACCTGTTTTTTAGCTTTGATGAAATCGGGAGTTTTTTCTTTAGAAATATCATCAATAAATTCTCTGGTAAACTGTCGTGCTTCCTCTCTGGTGCTCTCTCTAATCACATCATCCACTTCAATATCTTTGGAAATCTCATCCTCGACATAAATATATTTGATCCCCAGATTTTTTAATCGTTTTCGAAAACGCTGTAGATTATTCTGTCCTTCGCGGAGAAGGTATCTTCCGCTATCGCTGATAGGCTTAGCGAGCTTCATATCTTTTTTAACATTATCCAGATGTACCAATCTCATCTTAATAACCACCCAAATCGGATTGTTTTCTTTTGAGCACAAAAAATATAGACCTGATTTATATTGTACTCATATCTCGATTAAAATTTCAATACTTTTTTTTCGTTATAAAAAAATAATCATATTGGACGATTTGGGTGGTTTTGAAACTATCAAAGATCACCGAACACAAAATCATCGGAAAAAATTTTTTCAGCCCTTCGTCCGGCCCTTCTAATAACAGCCGCCATCAATTCAGCCGCTCTCTCTCCTAGCAGAGAGAGATCTATCCGCCTGCTGCCGGTAGATAGCGCATAAATTGTATCGCCATCGACGAGGCTATGGGCAGGCCTTACAGCCCGGGCCAGGCCATTGTGAGCTATCTGAGCCAGCCTGCCGGCTTCTGCCGGATCAAGCCCGGCATCGGTCGCAACGACCCCCAGGATGGTATTCTCGCCTGAAGCTTCGCCTTCTTCCTGTTCATTCTCAAGAACATTCATAGTATTTTTGAAATATTCTCTTTCCCTGTCATAAATTCCGGCAATAACATCTCCGTTCTCAGCTAAAATTTCGCCAAAACAGTTTACAACGGCCAGGGCTCCCAGCTTAACTCCACCTTTCAACTGACATGAAAGTCCGGCCATACCGCTCTTCATTCGATATTCCTGACCGAGAGCATTTCCCGCCGTAGCACCCGTTCCCGCTCCCCTGCTCCCTTCCTGTAAAGGCCTTTCCTGGATGGCCCGATAACAGGCTTCATAGGCGAGGTTAAAACCGGGAGCTTTGGGCAGTCCGTAGTTAAGATCGAAAATAACTGAGGCGGGAACGATAGGAACAGGAACAGCCGAAGTGCGGTAACCAATACCTCTTTCACTCAAAAAATGCATCACTCCCCCGGCAGCTTCCAGTCCGTAGGCACTGCCGCCGGTAAACAGCAGGCCATGAATTCTCTCAACGCTTTTATCGGGAGAGAGCAGAGCATGCTCTCGACTTCCCGGAGCTCCTCCCCTAACATCAACGCCAGCAGCTGCACCTTCCTCGCCGGTCAGAATAACCGTGCAGCCGGTGCCAGCTTCTTTGTCCTGAGCATTTCCGGCTTCAATGCCGGGTACTTCGGTAAACGGTTTCATAAATATCACCCTGCTTTATAATTAGAGCCGGGAAGTAAAATCCCTTCTATAGTTCTAATTTCTGACCGCAACTATCACAATCATCTGGAATCTACAGTTCCGGAAATGCCGGGCCGGGTCATATTTTCCGGAGATAAAATCTCATTTAATTTTTCTTCCGTAAATATGTTCTTTTCCAAAACCACATCCCGAACAGTTTTATCAGTTAATTTCACCTCTCTGGCAATTTCTGTGGTCAGTTCATAACCTATATGAGGATTTAAAGCGGTCAGTAAACTCATGCTTTCTTCCAGTAACTTCCCACATTGTTCCCTATTGGCTTCTATGCCGCTGATGCATTTTTTCCGAAACATCTTTGCTGTCCTCTTTAAAATTTGTATATTATCCAGTAATTTATCAGCAAGCAGAGGAATCATCGCATTTAACTCAAGCTGGCCTGACTGGGCCGCTAAGGTTATAGCCTGATCATTGCTGATCACCGTAAAAGCAGCCTGATTAACAGCTTCAGGGATAACAGGGTTAATTTTGCCGGGCATGATAGAAGAACCAGCCTGAACTTGCGGAAGCTCTATCTCTCCCAGTCCACCCTGAGGGCCGGAAGATAATAAACGTAAATCATTTGCCAGTTTGTTCAGATCCACCGCTAAAGTTTTGAGTAAACCGGAAATTTCCACAAACACGTCTAAATTTTGGGTATTATCAACCATGTTTTCAGCATGGGCCAGACCAAGGCCGGTGATATTTCGCAGCTCTCGAATCACATTAAATATGTATTTGCGAGGAGCATTTAAACCCGTTCCTACTGCAGTGCCGCCCAGATTAACTTTTTTCAGCCGTTCTCTCACTTTATAAATACGCCACCTATCCCGGCTGATTGCTTCAGCATAGGCAGAAAACTCCTGCCCCAGAGTAATTGGCACCGCATCCTGCAGCTGGGTTCGCCCCAGTTTAAGTATATCAGCAAATTCCCGCTCTTTTTCCTGTAAACTATCCTGAAGTCTGGAAACTTCTTCTGTTAACCAGGGTAATAAACGCAAACCAGCAATTCTCAGTGCTGTTGGATAGACATCATTGGTGGACTGAGCTTTATTGACATCATCGTTAGGATGAACTAAATTATAATCACCTTTTTGGCCTCCTAAAATCTCAATTGCCCGATTGGCTATAACTTCATTAACCATCATATTTGTAGAAGTTCCTGCCCCTCCCTGCAGGGCATCCAGAATGAACTCCTCTTCCAGCTCATCTCTTCTAATTTCCTCACAGGCCTGAACGATTGCTTCTTGTTTCTCTCTGCTTAAATCGCCCAGATCATGGTTGACAATTGCTGCCGCCTGTTTGATAGCAACCATGGCTTTAATCAATTTCGGGTTTACCTGGCGACCGGTTAGCGAAAAGTTATCTGCCGCTCTTGCCGTATGAATACCGTAATAAGCCTCTGATTTTACCTTTTTTGTCCCCAGCAAATCTTTTTCCTGCCGCATCATTCTTCCTCCCAGATTATTCTGGCCATAGGAAAAGGTTCTAAAGCCCTGTCCAGAATGCCATGAACATGAGCTATCAGCATTCCGTAATTGACAATAGGTATATCCCGGCTGTCAGCTTTTTTCAGCCTATATAAAATTTCTTTGCGATTGGCCATACAGCCTCCGCAGTGAACAATTAAATCATAATCCTCTAACCGATCAGGAAATTCCCTTCCTGATACGTGATCAAATTCCAGTTCTCCGCCAACCAGCTGTCTCAGCCAGCGAGGAATCTTAACCGTCCCAATATCATCAGGTGTCCGATGGTGTGTGCATGCTTCAGCTATCAATACTTCATCGCCTGTATTCAATCTATCAATTCTCTTAATTCCCCGGATGAAAATCTCCAGATCCCCCTTATAGCGGGCAAATAAAACCGAAAAACCGGTCAGAGGAACTCTGTCGGGAACATCTGCATCCACGTCCATAAACGCCTGAGAATCAGTGACCACAATTTCTGGGTCTGACTTCAGCTCCTTCAGTGCTCCTTTCAGTTCACGCTCTTTAACAATCAAAGCCTGAGCGTCATTATCGAGCACATCACGTATGGTCTGTACCTGCGGCAAAATGAGCCTGCCTTTGGGGGCGGCCATATCGACAGGCACTACCAGCACTGCTGTCTGCTGCGGCTTGATCAAATCACCAATTATATGGGGTTCTTCGAATTCAGAAGGAGCATTGAATACTATTTCTTTTTTTAAGTCTTCGATGTTCATTTCTTCGGCGGCGCTGACCGGCTGTAACTCGATTCCCAGTTCTTCGCTGAGGCGATCAATTTTTTCTTTCTCAGCCCGATCAGCTTTATTTGCCGCACCCACCACGGGAATATCTCTTTCCTGAACTTCGGCCAGCAGCTCTTTTTCGGCTTCATCTATTCCCTGCCCGGGGTCAACTACGAAGATGGCCAAATCTGTTCTTCCCAGTACTTCTTTTGTTTTCTCAACTCTTAATTTCCCCAGCTCACCATCATCGTCAATACCGGCTGTATCGATCATGGTCACCGGGCCCAGAGGCAATAGTTCCATTGACTTATAAACCGGATCAGTGGTCGTTCCAGCCACATCAGAAACAACGGTCAAATCCTGATCTGTCAGGGCATTTATCAGGCTTGATTTGCCAGCATTTCTGCGGCCTAAGATCGCAATGTGAAGCCGATTAGCCCGCGGCGTTTTCTGCATCGATTTCACCTCCCAGTTCAGCAGTCCTGCTGCCTAACCTTCGGAAATACCGCGGAGGATCTCCCCATTCATTATAGGCTATTTCCTCACCGATGCTCTTTACCCTGTTTCTGAGACAGCCCCGGCAATCCTCAGCTTTTTCATCGATACAGGGCTTATTTTCGTAAAGTTTGTAATCCTCACGATATTTTTGGGGGGTGACAACCGGCATCAAAATGTTTGCCCCTGCTTTCAATGCTTTCTCTCGCCCCCGGGGATGAAGAGCCTGCAACGCGGTAGTGGCGGCGATGTTGACATCAGGAATCAAAATTCTCAAAAGGCTGACCATCTTAAGGCTTAAATTAAGATTTTTCTCACCCAGATCTTCAGGCAATTTATCTCCGGAGGCTAGCGGCGTGCCGGAATGAGGAACATAGGGCCCCATACCGATCATATCGATTCCCTGGCGCTGAAAAAATTTCAAATCACCGGCCAGATCTGCCGGGGTTTGACCGGGCAGACCGATCATTACGCCGGTGCCGGTCTGGTATCCGATATCCTGTAGGTCTTTGAGACAATCGAGCCTGTCTTGAAATTCATGGTCGCCCGGGTGCAGTTCATCGTAAAGATCGGAGCTGGTAGTCTCTATGCGCAGAAGATATCGGTGAGCTCCCGCCTTAAACCAGCGGCGATAGGTGCTTTTATTCTGTTCGCCCAAAGAAAGTGTGATCCCCAGCTCTCCCCCGCTCATCTCTTTAATTTCGCGGATAATCCCCTCAATATATTCAGCGTATTCTTCATCCTGAATCTCACCGGATTGAAGAACCAGAGATCCATATCCATTTTCATACACCCAGCGGGCCGATTCAACAATCTCCTCTCTGTCCATCTCAAATCGGGTTAGCGCCTGATTATCGCGTCTGATTCCACAGTAATAGCAATTTTTCTGGCAGTGATTGCTGAACTCGATTATCCCGCGAAAATAAACTTTTTTACCCACCTGTTTAACTTTTTCCTGATATGCACGGCTATATAAACTTTCAATTTTTTTCTCATCCTCCAGCTGCAGAAAACTGGTAAGCTCATCTTCGCTCAATTCGTCCACATTTTTTAAAATCATAGGTAAATATCTCTTTCTCCCTGACCGATTTTATTCAGTCTTTCCTTTACTCTGCCGGCCAGATCAGGATTTTTTTCTTTCATTTCGTCCAGGTGATGTTCGAGACAGCTCTCTCCCCGCTCCTGCAGCTCATCGCCGGCAAAATCTTCCAGGTATTCCTTGAAGGTCATCATGGCATTGGGTTTGCAGTACTGCTGAATTTTGCCCGGGCGGGCCAGTTCCATGAAATCTTCACCTGTACGACCCTTACGATAGCAGGCTGTACAGAAGCTGGGAAGATAATTCTTTTCAGCCAGTTCGTAAATTATCTCGGCCATGGGACGGGTGTCATGCAGTGAGAACTGCTCTTCTTTCGAATCACGCTGCCTGGCTTCTTCATAACCACCTGGAGAGGTGCGGGAACCTGCGCTGATCTGGGAAACCCCGTGACGAAACAGCTGATCTCTAAGCCCCTCTTCCTCCCGGGTGCTCAAAATGATGCCTGTATAGGGAACGGCCAGCCTCAGAACGGCCACAAGCTTCTTGAATTGAAAGTCGGAGACCGGAGCAGGAGGTTCATCTAAAGGTGCTCCCGCCGCCATATTAAGACGCGGGACGGAGATGGTATGAGGACCCACACCATATCTTTCCTGGAGATAATTCGCATGGAGCAAAAGCGAGATGACCTCAAAGCGATAATCGTAAAGTCCAAAAAGAGCACCGATACCGTAATCATCTATTCCGCCTTCTATGGCTCTGTCCATTACCGAAAGACGCCAGTCATAATCCGATTTAGGTCCGGAAGGATGCAGTCTGTCGTAGGTCGGGCGGTGATATGTTTCCTGAAAGCAGGTGTAGGTGCCAATTCCCAGCTCATCCAGTTCCGAAAATTCCTCTACGGTGAGCGGGGCAACCTCGACATTTATCCGTCTTATCTCTCCAGCTTCTGTCTCAGTTTCATAGGCGGTGCGAATACCTTCCAGCAGATAGGTCAAATCCTCATTTTCTCTCTCGCCGGTTAAAACAAGCAGCCTTTTATGACCCTTTTCAATAAGAGCCTCCACTTCCTTTTTGATTTCATTTTGAGAGAGTCTGCGGCGTTCGATCTGATCGTTCCCCTGGCGGAAGGCACAGTAAAGACATTTATTGCTGCAGATATTGTCAAAATAAAGCGGCGCGAATAAAACAAGTCTCCTGCCATAGATGGTCTCCTTAACCTGACGGGCTGTCTTCAGCATCAGCTCAAGCATTTCCCGCTCCTCAATCTGCAGGAGGGCTGCTGCTTCCTCCGGACTTAATCCTTCCAAATTTACAGAATCTTTTATTATCCTCTCCACCTCTTCTTTATCGCGGGCAAGTTCCTCCCCTCTGGCCAGAAATTTTTCGATGTGATCTTCGCGGAAAAGTTCGGCCAGCTCACCTACTTCAGACGTCTTCCCTCCGGTCATGCTGTCAAAATCAGCTGTCCTGTTCTTCATTTTTAATCCTCCACCTCCTTTGAGGTAAGAGCAGATTTAACATTTACTTTCTCCAGCGAGCCGAGTTCTCCGGTTATAGCTCCAATCTCATCTGTATCTCCCTCAACCAGCAGCGATATAACTCCCATATTATTTTCCCGGCGGGGCACTCCCATACGCCCGATGATTATATTGCTGTATTTTGAAAGAATCTCATTTACCTGCGAGGCAGCTTTTTGACGATCATCGATAACGATAGCAATAGCTCCAATTCTCCTGGTCATTTTTATTTCCCCCTTATATTATGATTGATGTAAAATATTCACACAAATTACAAAAACAGGCCCAAAAATAACATGGCAGGGCCTGCGTTAAATTTGCCTTGCTCCCTGATCGCAGGCATCTGGCCCTAAACTCAGGAGACATATTCTGTTTTCGCCGGACAAAAATCTAGCTATCCTATTAATATTCTTTCATGAAAAATCAGGAAATTCCTGCCTGTCAACAAAAGTTTTTTCGATTTTCACGAAAGCAATTATAATAGGTTCTTCTTATGGCTGAAAACTAAACTTAAAGCAAAAAAATTCATTGTGAACGAAGCTTTATATTTTACAGTATATCTAAATACGTTTTTTTTGACACGCCTATTTACCACTGAAGACAAGAAGCTCCTTATGATACTGTTAGTTGAATGAAATTATAAAAGCCGTTAATCAGAAAATAGTCAATCCCAGAATCCCTCCAAAGATAAGGACAAAACCTGGAGGAAGGTTAAAGGCTAAAAGTCCGAGAAAAGCTGCAGCCGCCAGAAAAATTCCTTTTAATTCCGGAGTCAGGGCTGTACTCATCTCCCAGGCAAAAAACAGTATCAATCCCAGGGTGGCCAGCCTCACCCCCCGCAAAAATCCATCAAAGCCTGGATGATTTTGATAACGACTAAAACCTTTCACAACCAGCATCATCAGAATTACAGCAGGCAGCATGATTCCCAGCGATGCAACTATTATTCCGGTAATACCTGCCACCTCATAACCCACATAAACAGCGTACTTAATCGAGATAGGTCCCGGGGCAGCCTGTGAAACTCCGGCAACATTTATAAATTCTTCCATAGAAAGCCAGCCATAATTTTTGACAATTTCTCGCTCAAGCAGAGGATAAAAAGTATAACTCCCTCCAATAGCCAGTGCTCCCACTTTGAAAAAAGCCCAGAATAATCTTATTAGCACAGTTTTTCAACCCCCATGTCTGATATATGATCCCACCATCTCGTTATATTTGATCAAATATAACGAGTGCAAAAATATAACTTGCAGTTAAATATCAGTTTTTTCCGAAGCAGTTGGTTAAATTTACATTTATACTGCATACTCAGAGTTACTTATTATCTTAATTGCTGGGGTTTAAAAATTATCGGGAGCTATTAAGCGAAGTGATACTGGAAGTTTTTCAAAGTTCGAGTCAGCTCCCAATAATAAGCAGCATAAATACGACTGGAACTTTATTCAACCAGCTAATATGGCAAAATCCAACATATCATTTTAAAAAGCTTCAGTCAACATCTCATAATGTGCAATGTTAGTTTTGATAATATTTTAAAAAATTTCTATAGTTTTAAAGTATAATTTCACAGGCTCCATCGACAATATCGCTGACGTAAATATCCGGCTCTAAACCGGTCTCCTGCTTGTACCCAAAACCTACCTCTTTCTTGAAAATCTCTACAGCTTCTGTCTTAACCAGGTTGACCGTGCTGCCTCCAAAACCGGCTCCGGTCATTCTGGCACCAATTGTTCCGCTAACCTTCAATGCCAGCTCGACCATCAGGTCGAGTTCAGCGCAGCTTACCTCATAAAGATCACGCAGGCTTTCATGAGAATATTTCATAAGCCTTCCTGCTCGCGCTAAATTTCCAGACTTCAAAGCCTTCCGGCATTTTTTAACCCGCTCGTTTTCTTTTATTACATGTTCACATCTCTTTCTTATATTTTCGGGCAGTTTATCGGCGTGATTTTCAAACTCAGAGGGACTGACATCTCGCAGCGCTTTCACCGGCTTTTTCAGCCAGCCGTCAAAGAAATCCGTCCCTCTATTGCACTGGCGCCTGCGCTCATTATAAGCTGAACCGGCCAGATCATGTTTGACGCCGGTATCAGCAACAATTATTTTAAAACTCTCTCCAGCTGCTGGCAGAAGCTCAAATTCTCCGGAGCGACAATCCAAAAACATAGCTGATCCCCGTTGTCCCAGTGCTGAGATCAGCTGGTCCATTATGCCGCACTCAACTCCTACAAACTCATTTTCTGCCTGCTGGCAGATCCGGGCCAGTTTTACCCTGTCAATATCGAGCTGATTCAAGCGGGTAAAAGCCAGAGCTGTCGATACCTCCAGGGCTGCAGAGGAGCTGAGGCCCGCCCCTGCCGGCACATCACTTTTGATGACCGCATCCATGCCCGCAAGCTCATAACCATGCTGCTGCATGAAGTAGGCTACACCCTGAAGATAGTTGACCCAGGGAATTTCTTCAGAAAAAACAATCTTTTCCAGCTCAAAACAGGCTTTTTCTTCATAGCTGCAGGAATAAACCCGAACCCTCTTATCCTCACGCCGCCTGGCCGCTAAAAAAACCGCTCTATCTATCGCTACCGGCAGCACAAAACCATCGTTATAATCGGTATGACCGCCTATAAGATTTACCCGTCCCGGGGCTCTAAAGAATTTTTTATCATATTCATCTTGTGCCGGCTCTTCTTTGAATACAGTGTCAATAACAGATTCCAGTTTCTCAGGCCGGTCTATCATTGAGTTGGCTTCTCCTTTCCAGTATCACAGCTGCTGTCATCTTCATACCCTTTCGGATTATTATAATGCCAGCGCCAGGCAGTTTCAATGATTTTCTTGAGGTCTTTAAATTCTCTTTCCCAGCCCAGTTCTTTTTTAATTTTCCCTGAGCTGGCAATCAATACAGGCGGATCCCCTGCTCTGCGTTCTGCTGGTCTGGCTTCGATAGCCCGACCTGTAACCTCCCGGGCTGTCTCGATAACTTCTTTAACCGAGTAACCATCACCGCTGCCCAGATTGTAAACTCGACCTGCAGCTTCTTCTATATTTTCCAGAGCATCTATGTGGGCCCGCGCCAGATCATTTACGTGGACATAATCTCTGATACATGTCCCATCACGAGTGTCGTAATCGGTGCCAAAAATTTGCAGTTTTCCCCGCTGGCCCAGCGCGGTTTTGAGTACCAGCGGTATCAGATGAGTTTCCGGATCGTGATCTTCACCAATATTTCTCTCAGGATCAGCGCCGCTGGCATTAAAATAGCGCAGCGAGACATAGTTAAGCCCGTAAGCTCTATAATAATCTGCCAGAATTTCTTCATAAAAAAGTTTGCTGCGGCCGTAGGGGCTTGAAGGATTTTTTGGATCCGATTCCTCGATCGGAATATTTTCCGGCTGCCCATAAACGGCAGCTGTGGAAGAAAAGACCATATTCATAACGCTGTGCTCAAGCATAATTTCCAGCAGATTAAGACCGGCAGAAAGATTGTTCTGATAATATTTATGGGGTTTTTCCATCGATTCACCTACCAGGCTGTCCGCAGCCAGATGGATCACGGCTTCAATATTATGCTGAGAAAATATATCATTAATCCTCTTTTCATCAGCAAGATCACAGCAGTAAAATTCCCCGGCCAGAACAGCTTCTCTGTGGCCCTTATGGAGATTATCAACGGAGATGATATCGTGATCGGTCTCTATAAGCTCGCTGATAACGTGAGAACCCACATAACCAGCACCTCCGGTCACCAAAACTTCCATATCAACCAAACTCCCTGACGGCGGCAAACATGGCTTCGATATTTTCCGGTGGGGTGTCCGGCTGTATATTATGAGCTGGCGAAAAAATATAACCGCCATCCTCACCTAAAATCTCAATTATTTCCTGACATTTCTCCTTCACCTCGGCCGGCCCCGCACGAGGAAGCATCTGCTGTACATCTATGGCTCCGTGGAATGTTATGTCAGAACCAAATTCTCGTTTTAACCTTTTGGGTTCCATTCCAGATGCACTTATTTGCACCGACTGCAGTATATCGACGCCCACCTCTATCAAATCACCTATCAGGGGAAATATAGCACCACAGGAATGATGAAATATACTGGTTTTCTCGCTCCTTTCTCTGATATAATCATAAAGCTGGCGCTGACGTGGTTTTATAAACTCGCGATATGTTTCAGGTGAGATTATCAAGCCGTTCTGCATACCCAGATCATCGGCCAGAGCAAAAATATGCACGTAATCGCCGACAGCGTCAATATACTCCCGATAAAATCCGATATATATCTCCAGCAGCTTATCCAGCAGAGCATGGGCAAATTCCTGATTCATCTTCAGATCCAGAAAAAAATTTTCATAGCCGCGCAGACGCTGGGCCTGTTCAAAAAGTCCTCCAGCTATCATGTCAGCAATAAGCACATAATCGCTCTCATGATAAAGACGGTGGGCTTTTTTCTCGAGACCTTCGGTGCGGCCTGGATTGGAAGGATCAGGCCAGTCAAACTCCTCCAGATCTTCAATGTCAGCATCGGCCAGCGGAAATTCCACTATATCGTAATAAATGGCAGCCCGCTGGCGCACAATGCCAAACTCGTCAGTAAAGCGCCCATCTTCTATATTCAGCTCCCAATTTTGGGGTTCACTAAGGGACAGCCTGGCAAAGTCACAGCCGTATTCCCGTTTTAAAACCTCCGGAGGCTCGATCAGTCCCTGAACTATGTCTATCATCTCTGCCTCAGCCTCAAGATCCTTAAATTCCGCCAGCTGTTCATAGGCCCCGGCAGTCAGCGAGGAGACTATAGTCCCCCCCAGATCAATGGGCGGTCTATCAGGTTCTTTGTGTTCTATCGCCATCTCAAATCTATCTCTGGAATTCACTTTAATACCTCCTGCCGCAGTATCCATGCTTTTTCACCGTGTCTACCAAAGACCAAAAATTCTCCAGAGGGGTGTCCAGCTGCAGGTGATGTGTAGGACCTATGATGAGGCCTCCACCTTCGCCCACCGTCCTGAGACGTTTTCTTACCTCGGAAGTAACATCTTCCGGAGAACCGAAAGGTAATGTTTCCTGCTCATCAACAGTCCCCCAAAAACAAAGCTCATCACCGAAATCTTCTTTTAACCGGGCTGGATCCATACATTTTGGCTGCACCGGATTGAGTACATCCAGACCTATTTCTATTAAATCCGGAATAATAGGACGGATATAACCATCAGAATGATATGCCACCTTCACTTCAGGATTTATTTCCTTTATCTCGCTGATGATTGTGGCCATTCTCTCACGGAAAAATTTCCTCCACAATTCTGGAGAGATAAGCATATTTTCCTGAGCCCCCATATCGTCACCCAGCCAGATCATATCCACCCCCATACCGGTCAATCTTCTGGCCGCCTCTAAATGATACTCATAGGGGATATCCAGTATTTTTTCCGCCAGATCCGGTTTTTCCAGAAAATCCATGAGAAGACGGTCCAAACCCCTCAAAGCCCAGGCTGTCTCGAAAATTGTTGTGACAACACCGCCACAGATATAGTACTCATCCTTAAATTTATCCAGCGTTCTGCGGGCCCCCTTGTAAAGGTGGTCTCGATCCGGATCAGGAGGCTGATAATAATTTATAGCTTCCTCCTCTGCCAGAGGATGATCTGTCATTTCTGTATAACGTCCCTGGCCGTAGGATGTTTCATATTCAACCGACTGCCAGCCCACACCCCATTCATCGACATAGTCGCCCTCTTCTTTATAATACGAGGTCGCCCAGCCTGCGGAGGTCAGCAGCATATCCTGGCCTGCCTTTCTTTCCAGAAGATGATCGGACTCTTCTACCTCTTGGGCCTCCAGTCCGAGATCACGTCGCAGCCTCTCGGCAAACTCAGGTGTAAAGCTGAAAAACATAGGACAGCGGTCTGGTTCTTTTTTATCCAGAGCTAATTTCACTCGCGTCCGGGGCAGCAAATTAATCTCCCCCCGCCTCTATAAATTCAAGATTTGAGATACGGGCAAATTCCTTCAGATGTTTCAGTCCGACCGCCAGAGAGAAGCCGGTGTGATGAGCACCTCCAGCTTCGATCCATTCTTTTATTGCCTGCTTAAAATCGGGCTGGGGTTCCCAGAGCGTGCGGGCCACGGGTAGCTTTTCCAGCTTTTTTTCCGGTTTTACAGCTTCAACCTCATTAGCTATCAGGCGGAATTTATCACCCATGTCTACCATAGAAGCATTCAAAGCCTGCCCTGGCGCGGAATCAAATACTGCCCTCACCGGATCTTCCCGCCCCCCGATATCGAGAGGATGAATCTCAAGCCGGGGTTTTTCGGCAGCGATGGTGGGACAAACCTCCAGCATATGAGCTCCCAGCACTTTTCTTTTTTTAGGCTCCATATGATAGGTATACTGTTCCATAAAAGTGCTCCCGCCTTTTAATCCCTCCCCCATGACCTTCATAGCCCTGACCAGAGCCGCCGTCTTCCAATCCCCTTCAGCTCCGAAACCATATCCCTCAGCCATCAGGTTTTGAACGGCCAGACCGGGCAGCTGTTTGAGGCCATGCAGATTTTCAAAGGTGGTGGTGAAGGCTTTGAAGTCGCCCTCCTCCAGAAATTTCCTCATGCCTGCTTCAATTCTGGCCTGCTCCCGCAGCGGCTGATGGCGGCTGCCGCCGGGCTTTAACTCCTCTGCCAGCTCAAAATTCTGCTGATAGCTCTCTATCAAATCGTCTATCTCCTCTTCTGTGACCTCCTCCATACGGTCGTTCAAATCACCCAGACCAAAACCTTCAACAGAATAACCAAAATCGCGGCGGGCGGCAATCTTATCGCCCTCCGTGACCGCCACTCTGCGCATGTTATCACCGAATCGGGCTATCCTGGCCTCCTGCATATCCTGCCAGGCTGCTGCCGCTCTGGACCATATGCCCAGCTCCTCTACAACATCTTCCTCCTGCCAGTGACCCACTATTACCTTATTGTCGATATCCAATCTGGCTGTAATATAGCCAAATTCTCTGCCTCCGTGGGCCGACTGATTTATGTTCATATACTCCATATCTATCTCAGCCCAGGGTATATCGCGCTTAAACTGAGTGTGCAGATGAACAAAAGGTTTTTCCAGTATTTTAAGCCCTTTCATCCACATCTGAGCCGGTGAGAAAGTATGCATCCAGATAATAAGCCCGCTGCAGCTCTCGCTGGCATTAGCTTCTCGCATTAAAGCAGTAATCTCCTCAGCCTCAGTCAGCACGCCTTTGAACCTGACTATCTGAGGAATCTCAGTCTCCTCCTGAAAATAAGAGGTGATTTTACGGGCATTTTTTTCCACCACATTTAAAGCTTCCTCACCGTAAAGATGCTGGCTTCCCGCCACCAGCCATAATTCATAATCTGATGTCTTCATCTCTTTAACCTCCTCTTCGTCTATATTGTATGTCTGATATCATTTCCTCAACCATCTCCTCCAGCCAGCCCAGCTGATAGAGTAAAGCTGTGATAGTATAACGATTTCTAATCTCGAACCCGTAGAGAGCAGCTTCCCGCAGATGATCGAGCTCAAGCCTTTCCAGTTCGGGCGATTTTAAATAGCCACTTCGCTCCATAAAATCCAGAGCTGACTCCAGCAGAGGAAGAAATTCCTCTATTTTTTCGGCCAGTATTTTCCCCTGTTCGACCGTGAGTTTAAAACTTTTCTCCCTCGGCCAGCGCGCCTCCAGAGTCTCCAGCACTGGCTCTTTTCTTCCCCATAAAAGGTTTTGATAGCTTCAATCCGCTTTTTTCTGTTATCTATTATCTCGAGGGGGAAGTCCAGTTCCTCCAGCCGCTCATAGAAATTAAGATAAAAACTGCTGGAAAAATAGGTTCCCAGCCCGACCTTATGACCGTGCAGCGGCATTGATATTCCATCTCTAAGTCCCAGCATTTCAAGATAATGAGAGATATGATGCTCGCTGCCCGAAGCCGGCTCTGAACCACCAGCCAGCAGGATGGCCAGTCCGGAGTTAACAAGTCCCGTGCTCAAATGGGAAATTTCAAGGCTTTCTGCTGCCTCCGTGCCGGAACTTTCCTCCCCCTGCAGAAGTTTCCTCAGGGGCTCCATGATAAGTTCTTCGGATTTAGGACAGTAATAATCATCCCAGATGATCCGCCGAAGATGCCAGTCCAGAAGAGAAGTTGCTTTGCCCAGTATGTCTCCTATGCCAGCTCTGATAAGACTTTCAGGGGCCTTTTTCATAAGACTGTTGTCCATTACAATCAAGCTGTGGGGACCTGCAGGCAGTGTCTTTTTGACTCCATCAACAACCAGAGAAGCCACCCCGGATGAATAACCATCCATAGAGGGAGCGGTGGCCGCTATTCCCGATTTGAGGTTAGCCCTGTCGGCGGCAAATTTGACCATATCACTGATAGTACCTGCACCGCAGCCCAAAAGAAAACCGGGTTTTCTAAGAGGTTCGATAATTTGATAAAGTCGGGTGGGGGTAGGGGAAATCCTCTCCTCTTCGGGATATTCCTCCAGTAAAATGGGTTCCACCTCAAAACCGGATTCCCGAAGTAAAATTTTTATCTCTTCTCCTGCTGCTCCTTGAGTATTTATGTCAGAAACTTAGTAAACGGGACCGGCATGATTGGGGTTTCCCACCACATTCGCAAGCCTCCGGGGCAAATCGTCAAAAGCCCCTGAATTGATATCCATCTCCTCTATCTCAATTTTATGAGTTCTTCCGCAGGCACATTCTATTTCGCCAGGAAATTCTTCCCAGTCTGAATTATTTTTCTCTGTCATAAATCCGAAATCATCCTTTCTCTAAATTCCAAGAATCTGTTCTGTTATAATTTAATTCCCTATTATTTTATTATCGATATTATCTCTGCCATAATAATTCTGCAGCCGGCGGCGTGAATCCTCCGTCAGATCTATCTGGTAGGGGATTATTTTAGTTTCTTTATGATCCGAAACTTTAAGAACAATCTCTCTGCGTTTCATAACTACCCCCCTTTCCGAAAAACAGAAAAAAGTTGAAAAATAAGGTTCTTCTCCACATCAGTTGTTGGATTTTGTTTAAGAACACCTGCATTTAAGACATTTTCCCACTTTATATAGTACTCATTCATGGAAGCTATGAGGCTCCGCTCA
>CAYTDP010000011.1:0-31466 GCA_964436625.1 uncultured Halanaerobiaceae bacterium
TTTATATCTTCCAGTATAACTAAATAAGTATTTTTGACGCACCTGTCTACCAACTGAAGACAGGAAGATCCTCTGTTTTTTTACTTTACTCTAACTCTTTCACTTCTGCACTGGAGGTGGCGCTCAACTCGAATAAAATTCACTATCAAAAAATCAAAAAGAGGTGGGAAATATTATGAGCAGATTATGGGGAGATTTTGCCAGAATAGAGTCAAATTTCGAAGATCTCATGGAAAAAGTTGGCGACTGCATGAGCTGTTCTTTTCAGGCTATGCTGTCCTATCTCGACGAGGGAGAAACCGATAAAGTTCGCAAACTCAATAATAATGTACAGACAAGCGAGACGGAAGCAGACAGCATCCGGCGTGAAATAGTCAACGATATTATCAGCGGCTCGCTGATGCCTAATACCCGCATAGACATGCTCAATCTCATAGAGGCCATCGATGATATAGCCGATCATACTGAGGATATGCTTGATGAAATCATCTTTCTTCATCTCGATTTTTGCTGTTTGAACGAAAAGAAACTCCAGGAGATGACGGAGCTGATAGAAGATCAGTATGAAAAGATGACCAGAGGAGTTGGAGTTCTTTTTGAAGATATGACCCGGGCAATCGTTTATGCCGGGGAGCTGGAGGAGATAGAATCGAAGGTGGATTCTATCGAGGAGGAAATAACCAGAGCAGTAGGAAGAACAGAAAACATCAGTGCTGGAGAAAAGATGGCTCACCGCAGCCTGATAAAAAACGTCTCGGACACCGCCGACATCATCGAAAACGTCGGCGATAACATGGAAACGATCGTCTCGGTCAGGAAGGGCTGACGTCATGTGGTATCTGCTTTCAGGTATCTATCTGGGAGGAACGCTGGGAGCCAATGACGCGGCCAATATTTTCGGTACGGCGGTTTACACGCGGGTAGTAAAGTTTCAGACAGCCATTTTGCTGACCACCATTTTCGTTATCCTTGGCTCGGGCCTGGAAGGAGCCGGCGGCATGGAAACTTACGGCCGACTGGCCGACCAAACTCTTTTGACCGCCTTCATAAGCTCGCTGGCAGCCGCGGTCACTGTGACAGGAATGACCTATCTGGAACTGCCGGTATCTACCTCTCAGGCCGTGGTAGGGTCGATCATCGGCGGCAATATACTGGCCGGTGATGTGGATTTTACCCCGCTCATTCCCATAGTGGGAGCCTGGATAACCACTCCGATCGGGGCCATGATCATCGCCTATCTTTTATATAGGATTTACAGAATTTTCATAGAACCGCGCGTCAACAACATGCAGCGTTTTGAGTATTTTGTGAGAATTGGTTTAATAGTTGCTGGTATATACGGAGCTTATTCTCTGGGCGCCAATAATGTGGCCAACGTGATAGGAGTTTATGTCGAGGCGGGGATGTTCGAACCTCAGATCGGCGGTGTGATCGGGGGAATGGCTATCGGCATCGGCTGCGCATACAGCCGGGGAGTGATGAGAACTGTAGGAGAGCGCATCACCAAATTGACCCCTCTAACCGCGCTGATAACAGTCCTGGCTCATTCCATTACCCTTTATATTTACGCCCGCATAGGCATTCCAGTGTCTTCGTCCCAGGCTATTGTCGGCGGCGTGATAGGAGTCGGATTTGTCAAAGGAACCAACATGCTCGACTGGGAGACCACCAGAAATATATTTCTGGCCTGGATATTAACTCCCACGACCGGGCTCATCGTGGGAATACTGCTGCACCTTTCTGCCACTACTCTGATCGGCTGAAACCGCTGGATAAAGACAGCAAATTTTGATATAGTAATAAGCGGTTAGCCCGACTGTTTATCAGTTGTGCTAACCGCTTGTTTTGTTCCGGCAGCAGAAAATTAATCAGTTTTTTCTAAAAAACAGGAGGGATTAATTTGGACGACAGCATTCAGGGCAGCTTTCAGGAAAAAACAGCAGCAGCCGGCATTGTCGGCTACGGTAATTTAGGACGGGGTGTAAAAAATGTCATCGGTAAGCATCCGGATTTAGAGCTCAAGGCAGTCTTCTCCCGGCGCCTCCCCGAAGAATTGGATCTGGGAGCTTCTTCCGGTAAAAACCTCGAGGTCAGACAGGTCGATTCCATCCCGAAATACCGCGATAAAATCGATGTGCTGCTGCTCTGCGGCGGTTCAGCCAGTGATCTGCCGGATCAGGGCCCCCGTTATGCTCAAAAATTTAATACCGTCGACAGTTATGATAACCACGACGAGATCAATGACTATTATCAGATCATAAACGATATCGCACTTGAAAACGACAATACCTGCGCTGTTGGAATCGGCTGGGATCCCGGGCTTTTCTCTCTCAACAGGATGATGATGGAGGCCGTTCTGCCTCAGGGCAGCGGCTATACCTTCTGGGGGCCGGGATTGAGCCAGGGTCATTCCGACGCCATCCGCGAGCTGGAAGGAGTGGCCGATGCTGTACAGTACACTATCCCCGATGAGGAACATATCGAAAAAGTGAGAGAGGGAAAAAAGCCGCCCCGGTCTGCTTCTCAAAGACATATCCGCCGCTGTTTTGTGGTGGCTGAAGAAAACGCTGATAGAAAAAAAATTGAACAAGAAATCAAGAACATGCCCAATTATTTTGCAGATTATCAGACCGAAATTAATTTTATATCCCGGGAAGAACTCAACGCTGAACATTCGGAAATGCCGCACGGAGGTTTTGTTCTGAGAAATGCCCGCACCGGCAGCAAGCAGAAGAACAAGCAGATCATGGAATTTTCGCTCGATCTCGACAGCAACCCGGAGTTTACCGCCAGCGTAATGGTGGCCTGCGCCCGGGCAATTACTCGTTTAAACCGCGAGGGCAAAACCGGAGCATACACTATTTACGATCTACCTCCCGCTTATCTTTCTCCGCGTTCTCCGGAGGAACTGCGAAAAAATCTTCTCTAAGCAAATTAAACTAAAAATAACTCAACAGGAGGGTTATCATGAGCAGCATAGCTGTAATTTATTTCAGCAAAACCGGCAACACAGAAGCCATGGCCGAAGCCGTCCGCGCAGGCGTTGAAGAATATGAAGGCGATGTGGAGGTTGAACTCGCCTCAGTCGCTGAATTCAATCCTGCCGATCTGACCAAATACGAGGGTATAATTTTCGGTTCTCCAACCTACTATGGCATTGTTGCCGCCCCCATGAAAGAATTTCTCGATGAAAGCATAAGGGTACACGGCGACCTGTCCGGAAAAGTTGGAGCTGCTTTCGCTTCCTGCGGCATTGAAGGGGGAGGTTCGGAGACCACCTGCCTCACCCTTATCAAAGCTATGATGGTTCACGGCATGACAGTAAAAGGATTCCACGATATCGGTCATTACGGACCGGTCAGTGTGGGTGAACCCGACGCCGACAAAAAAGAGGAATGCAGACAGGTTGGAAGAGAAATAGCCTCGATAGTTGCAGGAGATTAAATTAGATATAATAAGGTTTTAGAAATAATAGGTCAGGCCGGCAGTGATCCCGCTGCTGGTCTGGCCCTTTTGATTATGCAGAAAATTGCCTTCCAGTCTCAGTTCTAAACCTCCTCCCAGATCTGTTAAATAATAAGGTGAAATAGCCCCCAAATTTTCACCTGTCTCATAGATCAGACCAGTTCCGATCTGAGAAAAAGGATCTACATCTGCAGTCAAATTTACAGCCAGCAGGTCGTAGATATCTGCCTCTTCACCTCCAACTATCCCGAATCCGCCGGCCTTTCCCATGAGCTGATTAAAGAATACTGACCCCAGCTCTCTATCAAGGAATCTTATGTATTCTGCCTGCAGATAAAGATTCCGATCGCGATATCTGGAGCCGACAGTCCAGCTGTAATCCATCCCCACCTGCAGCGGGTAATCTTCTCTTCCCGATTCGCTCAAGCTATAATAACCGAGAGCACCGTAAATACCCGCGCTGCCAGCGTCACCGCTGTATGTAGCGCCCAGCCTTAACAGATCTTCCTCTCTGTTAAGAGGTTGATAGGCTGCGTTAAAGCTCAAATCGCGTTCAGGCCGCGGCAGGCGCAGTCTCAATCCATAACCGAGCTCGGAGAACGGTTCAGCAGCTGGTTCATCGAATTCCACTACCCCCTGCAGGCTGCGTCCTTTGCCCAGCCGCCGCAGATATCTAACTCCATCAGCGGCGGGAGTGACCGTCTCTCCTGCCAGCTCTTCGAGGCCGAAGCCAAAATCAAAGGGGTTGAGCATGGCTCCATAGGCCCAGGATACCGGCTGCCGGCCCAGAGTAATATGTCCTCTATCCTGGCGGTAGTGCAGGTAGGAATATTTTATTTCCAGTTCATCTCTGCGCTCGTCCCGTGGTGGATCCGACAGATAACCGGCCAGCACCAGCCGGGGCCGGATGCGTTCGGTCGGCGGAATAAAGAATTCCAGTTCGCCAGCACCATAAAACATCCCGAGCCATCTATCATCATAAAATAATCCTGTCTGCATTTCCAGTTCTCCTCCTATTTCCACAGCATGAAGTTCGGGAACAGAAGTTATCTTCTGGCTTCTCAAAAATCCCGGCGGAAAAAACAAAAATAATATCAGGAACAATACTGTAAAAAAACCGGGTATAGATTTATTTTTTAAAAAACCATTCTCAGATCGATCCTCGTTTGAACAGTCCATAAATGCTCACCTCTGTTCCCCTCTTTTCACCTGGCTCTCTCTGTACATCTTTTTATCTTTTGAGCGTTCTTCTGACCGTTCACTGCAGCTCATCCAGCGTCAGCATGCCCTCAGGTACTCTGTAACCGAGATCTAGCTCGGTTATTCTGTATACAGTTTCGGTATCCTGCCTTAATTTATCTTCCATCACCATCTCAACCGGCATAAACCTCCCTTCTTCCACTTCTTCCACTTTTTCCGTGATCAACTCTTTCAGAAGACGACCCTCCCGGGCATACATGTGCTCTTTCAAAATCACAAATCTTTCGCTGTCGACCCAGAGCCTGCGGGTGTGATAGGCTGGCTTCTCCCCTTCGGCCGCCACCGCTTTAATGACATACACAGGACGTTCAAAAAGAATATCACTTTCCTCCAGCTCAAAGTCGTAAAGATCGGTCATTTTTTCCATCTCCAGAACATCCTGATAGGAAAAATCACTGCCCATCATCCCCTGTTCCAGCATATGACCGGATATTCTCACCAGGTCCTCCGCATCAGGATAATACATCCACATATCCTCATCAAGCAATAGATATCTGGTGCCTCGATCGCGAGGATTAACAAATTCTGCCAGAGCATCGGTCCTCTCTCCGTCACTTTTGAGATAAGTTATCAGTTCTTTTTTGGTCTCTCTTCTTCCCGAAACAATTATCATCTCAGCTTCATATCTGGCCTCAGCTATAAATTGGTTATCATCCACCCTATCCATTATTTCCTCGCCGGTCAATTCAACTTTCTCTTCTCCGTCCACCTCCTCCTCCAAATTGTAATTTTCTCCATAAATTTCAAGAATAAAAAATGCTGAAAAAACCAGAATCATCGCCACCAGAAAAAATATCAACATCCACCGCAAATTTCTCAAAAGCTCAATCGACAAAGTCATAATAAAATCAGCTCCATAAAATTAATTTGGGGAAGTCTATCTATCTCTTTTCAAAGCCTCGACGGGATCCAGTCGAGCAGCCCTGAAAGCAGGATAAAGTGAGGCTAAAATCGTTATTATAGAACCAAGCACAAAACTAAAAAGCAGATTTTCCAGATTATACGAAGTATAAATTATCGGCTCCATCATCAGATCTATTCCTTCGATGAGATCTGTGAGTGCTTGGGCCTGCAGCCCCTCGCGCGAAAGATAAAAATTAATAAATCCGCCCAGTAAAGTCCCCAGCAGGCTGCCTGTCAACCCGATAAAGGCACCTTCCAGCGTGAAAATCATCATTATATCGCGCTCTCTCAGTCCCAGAGCAGCCATCATGCCAATCTCTTCTTTGCGTTCTCTGATTATCATAAAAAGAGTGCTGATCACCACCACAGCCCCCATTAAAACAAAAAGAACATAAACAAAATTCATCAGTCTATCGTATTCGAGCATGGTCTCAACAAAAGGATCGGCGCGGTTCCAGGCCACGGCTGTATATCGGTCGAGTTCGAATCTTGCAAGCCAGCTGTCAAGCGACTGCCTTAATTTTTCAGCGCGGCCGGCGTCTTCAGCAAAAACCATGATCTCGGTAACCTCCCCCTCGAGATCGAGCATGCGCTGAACCTCGGTCAGGGAAAGATAAAAATAGCGCCGGTCAATATCGCTCGAGCCGGTTCTTCTTAAACCGACAATTTCGAATGTTCGTGCGCGTACGGATTGAAACGCATCGGAAAAAAGAAAGGTAACCCGGCTCCCCCTTTCAGCCCTCAGCTTTTCAGCCAGATCCCTGCCGATCAGAATCTCACCATTCTTTTCTGGCTTACGACCTTCTTCTATATTATCGATCAGTGCTCCCTGAGCTGATTCCCGCTCGAAATCAACACCCACACCGATCATTCTGATGAGATCATCATCCACGCTGGCTGCAGCCCCAAATCTGATTCTCGGGAGAATATGCCCTGTCTCTTCCAGCTCTTCGAGTTTGACCAGAAATTCTGCAAAATCTAATTCCGAAGGACCGGTTATTGTGTGGTCGAGTGAAAGCAAAATCTCTCGACCGGCATAATCCTGATTGAGCAGCCGCACGTGACCGAGCTCATTGTCGATATACATGCGAAAAGAGCTCTCGGTAAATCCCACCATCAATCCCCGCCCAAATACAACTATGGCGACAACCGCCGCTACTGCAGCTATGGTTATTGCAGTTCTTATCAAATTTCTCTTTAAATTGCGGACCGCCAGACCGGCAAAATAAAACATCAACATCATCCTCCACGAATCGCTTCTATGGGATCCTGTCTTGCTGCCCAGATCGAGGGAATTAGGCTGATCACAACAGCCAGCAGCACGACAAATATAAATACAAAGACAAATGCCCGGGGATTCCATATCCCATAAAGCCTTTCCAAAACCGGTATACCCAGACCATGGACTCCTTCACCATAGAAAATTTCCAGATCGAGGCCGAATTCAGCCAGCAATGCCACTGCAGCCGCTCCAAATACACAGCCCAGTATGCCTCCGATAATTCCTATGCCTGCTGCTTCCATAGCAAAAACTCCTACAATCTGCTTTTCGGAAAGTCCCATAGCCTTCATCAATCCGATCTCCTCCATACGTTCCAGAGCTGAAAGCACCACAACATTGACGATACCTATTGCCCCCACCACCAGGATAAGGCCCAGAATAACAAAGTTTTCCAGCCTTATCCAGCTCTCCATTGCTTCGAGTATATCCGAGGTTTCACGGTAATATCTGGCTGAAATTTCTGTCCCCATATTTTTATCAAGCTGACGGGCAGCTGCCTCCGCCAGTTCTCTATCGTTGAGTCGTACCTTGACCTGACTGACAGCTTTATCTTCCACTCCTGCCGCCGCTTTTCCGTATTCGCGTGAAACCAGCACGGTATTTCGATTGAGGCGGGGAGAGGGAGTGGAAATTATTCCTCGCACTTCACCCTGCATGACATTATAAGCTCCGGTTGCATCTCGAAAATGAAGGGTATAAATATCCCCTTTTTCCAGGTCCATGAGTTCTGCCAGTCCGCTGCCGATTATTGCGCCTCTATCGCCAGGTTTGAGGAATTCTCCTTCTACCAGATATTCCGGCACCCGCATCACCTCACTATAACTATCCGGTTCCACAGCTGTGGTTCTGACCGGAAAATCTTCCCGACCGGCTATTATTTCCGCCTGAAACTCAATCAGCGGGGTGAAAGACTCGACTGCTTTTTCCCCTGCGAGTTCATCCCTCATTTTCTGATCAAATACAAACACTTCATCGAGAGAAAGATATTCTTCCTCTTCAAAAAATTCCTTCCGGGCCAGCTGCAGGTGAGCCGTCTCAAAATCGATAAGATTGCCGAAAGAAAGTTCCATCATTCCCAGCATAAAAGAATCAATGATCAAAAAAACAAAGACGGCTAAAGCCAGAACTCCGGAAGCTAAAAGAGTTCTCCCTTTCCGGCGAAAAAGATTACGAAAGGCCAGACGCAGCGGATACATCAGGATTCCCTCTTTTTATCCTGAACGATGCGGCCGTCTTTGAGTTCGAGCAATCTCCGGGCGTAATCCATCACCACTGGATCGTGAGTGGAAAAAAGAAAGGTGGTCTCCAGTGTCTCATTCATATCGAGCATCATGTCCAGAACCTCCTGGCCTGTTTCAGAATCCAGATTTGCAGTGGGCTCATCGGCCAGCACCAGGCTGGGTTTTTTGATCAGCGCCCGGGCAACAGCAACCCGCTGTTTCTGTCCTCCCGAAAGTTCAGCTGGTTTTCTGTCCTCCATTCCTTTTAAACCGACATCCTCCAGCAGTTTTATGGCTTTTTCTCTGCTTTTTTCTCCGCCTGCTATGCGGAGGGCAAATTCGACGTTTTCTCTAGCAGAAAAGACCGGTATCAGATTATAACTCTGAAAGATAAAACCTATCTCGCGTCTTCTGAAAAGAGCCAGGTTGTTTTTATCAAGATTTTCGAGCTTCTGGCCTTCAAAAACAATACTGCCAGAGGTAACCTTATCCAGCGCCCCGATGAGATTTAAAAGGGTTGTCTTGCCTGAACCCGAAGGGCCAAAAACGGTGGTAAATTCCCCGCGCGTAATCTCCAGATCGACACCGCGCAGAGCCGGAACCTCTACTTTTCCCTGTTTATAAATTTTCTCCACGGATATAAGCTTTACCAGCGTCATTTAAGCTGTTCCTCCCCGGTCAATTTATACGGTTCTTCTTGTTATCAGTTGATAGATATCGTGTAAGATCACTTAAAGTAGAGAAAAAAATTTCATTCAATTCTAGTATAGCACCGCCCGGCAGCGGACGTCAATCGAATTATAATTCCGATCATAACGAATATCCTGGCTTATATACGGTGATTTAAACTTTTCGCTATTAAAAAATAACTTCACCCCTGATATAATTTAAGCAAAAGGGAGGCGAACTTACCGCCATGACTAAAAAAGTTCTCAGGGACATCAATGTGATCGGGCCCCAAAATATTAATAAGAATTCCCGGGTTGTTATTGAAAATGATAAGATCGTCTCCATTGAACAGGATGATTTCAGCTCTGAAAATCAGCATGCGGATGTCTTTGAGTTCGCCGGAAATTATTATGCCCTGCCTGGATTTATAGACACCCACATCCACGGAGCCGCCGGCAGCGATATTATCGACGGAACTCCTGCAGACTGGCAGAATATTTCACAGTTCAAGCTGAGCCAGGGCACAACCGGTTATCTGGGAACTATTCTGACCAGCCCCAAAAACAAAACTCTCAAGCTATGTCGGGAACTAGCAGATTTCTTTCAATCCGGCCAAAACCAGAATTTTATCGGAGTGCATATGGAAGGACCTTTTATAAACAGGGAAAAAAAAGGCGCTCAGAATGAAAATTTCATCAGGCCGACGGATGTTGAGGAATTACAGAAATGGCATCAGCTGCTCGGGAAACACCTCAGGCTAATTTCTCTGGCCCCCGAGCTCGAGGGCAGCCTGGAAGTTATAGAATATGCCGTCAGCAATTCGATCGTGGTCGGAGCTGTTCATTCAGCAGCGTCCTACGAAAGGATGCAGGAAGCTTTCGCAGCCGGTCTCAAACTGGGAGCCCATCTATTCAATGGCATGGAAGGTTTTCATCACCGCCGGCCCGGAATAGTAGGAGCTTTTCTGGAAGCTGAAAACCGTTACGTAGAGCTTATAGCGGACGGGATTCATCTGCATCCAGCTGTGATCAGATTTGTTCTCCAGAGCCGTCATTATAAAAATACTGTCCTCATAACCGATGCCATGCGCGCCTGCGGTAAGCCAGACGGGAGTTATGATCTCGGCGGCCGCAGAGTGGTAATAAAAGAAGGTGTGGCCCGAACCCAGGAGGGCAATCTGGCCGGCAGCACTCTGACCATGAACCAGGCTCTCAAAAATATAATTTCATTTGCCGATCTCGACCTGACTGAGGCCAGCAGACTGGTAAGCACCGAACCGGCCGGCCTGCTCGGTCTGAAGGATAGAGGGCGTCTCATGCCCGGAAAAAGAGCCGATATAGCGGTTCTCGATGAAAATTTAGATGTTAAAATGACATTTCTGGGAGGTCGCCCTGTATATGATGATCTCTCATGAAAGATTTCGATCACCAAAAGGAGGAAATCAATCTTGAAGCATTCAATCGGCATCGATCTCGGGACCTCCAGCGTTAAAGTAACAGCGATAAGCAAAGACGGCAGCATTATAACCGAAACAAGTCGCTCCTATCCAACCTCCAAGCCAGTACCGGAAGCTGCAGAGCAAAATCCTGATCACTGGTTTGAGGAAACTTTAAATGCTCTGCAAAAAATAAGTGAAAAACTCCAAAAGAAAAATCCCGCCGGCAAAAACAGACCAGAGGCTTTGGGTATAAGCGGTCAGATGCATGGCCTTGTGCCCTGCGATAGTGATATGCAGGTGCTGCGCCCGGCTATAATCTGGGCCGATAATCGCCCTCGCCGGGAAGTGGAACAAATAAAAGACTCCCTTTCTCAATCTGAATTAAAAAAGCTCGGCAGCCCTGCAGTAACCGGCTTCACCCTACCGAAACTTTTATGGCTTCGCCATCAGGAACCGGAAATATGGGAAGAGCTGAAGAAGGTTATGCTGCCGAAGGATTATCTCGGCTATCATCTGACCGGTAATATAGCTACCGACTATACCGATGCCTCCGGCACTCTTATCTTCGATGTGAAAAAAAAAGAATGGAGCCGGGCTGTAGTTGATAAATTCAACATAGAATCAGATCTGCTGCCCGAACTAAAGCCGCCAGGATCAGTGCTGGGAACACTCAAACAGGATATTACAGAACAACTCGGCTGGAAAGACAGGACAATTCCCGTGATTATCGGCGGGGGTGATGCTCCTCTGACAGCTCTGGCCAGCGGCGTTACCGACAGCGATACAGCCGGAATTTCCCTGGGAACTGCCGGGCAGATAATCAAGCCTTTAGATGAGTTCAGAGTTGAAAGCGAGCTGCGTCTGCACACTATGGCTTTTGCCCTTCCGGGAAAATGGTTTATGATGGGAGCTATGCTGGCTGCAGGCTATAATCTCAGGTGGATGCTGGAAAATATTATCAAAACAGATCAGCAGGACGCTGAATTTCTTAAGGACAGTGAAGACAGCATCAAGAATGTGCCGCCGGGAAGTCAGGGGTTGATTTACCTCCCCTATATTTTGGGAGAAAGATCTCCCCTCAACGATCCCCTGGCCTCGGCTTCATTCTGGGGGCTTAAAGACTTTCATGAACAGCAGCATCTGCTGCGGGCCGTCATGGAAGGAGTTGCTATGGCTATGCGGTGGAATCTTTCTCTCATGCGCAAAACAGCCGGCAAACCGCAAAAAATTTATCTCAGCGGTGGCGGGGCCCGAAGTGAGGTCTGGCCGGAAATATTAGCCGACATTTTAAATATCCCCGTTTACAGCTGCGATAGGCCCCGCGGACCGGCTTATGGTGCAGCTCTTTTGGCCGGTGAGTCCGCCGGGTTGATAAATGGAGTAAAAAAAGCACTGGAACAAAACCGCAAAAAATACGATTGCTTTCAACCTGCAGATGAAAATTCATCGCTTTACGGGGAAATATTCGAAATTTACCGGGATCTCTATCGGGATAACCGCGATAAAATGCACAGGCTGAATGATCTGCGCCGCAGCATGGGATGAAGTATCGATGGTTAAAATTCTTCCGAATAAAATAAATCAGGCAGGGAAAACCGCCGGCAGAATGAAGACCGGCGGTTTAAGATGCTTTAGTTTGGTTTTATTGCTTTGCTGCATGATTCAATTTTTTATTTAAGCGTTTTTTACCAGCTGAGAAGCTGATGCTCGAGATACAGCTCCACATCCAGCCGGCTGTCTTCCTCTCCACTAAAATTACCACCCGAATCATCCAATGTCTCAACAGCCAGGCATCCATCTTCATTCAGCACATCCTCATCAAAGTCTGTGTAGGTGGTCGTAATTTCCAGCAGGGTATTCTCGCCGATATCTCTGGTCATGAACCATTCGAATTTGTAATCTTCATAATCATAATAGAAAGGATTATTAGCCAGGTCCGTGTAATATGGAAATTCGTCTATGTCAGCATCCCAGTATTCCAGGGAAAACTCATGGTCAAATCCGATGATATCGTCGGCCCCCAGAGTAAGAGCTACCAGTTCAGCTCCATCCCCATCACCATAGGCGGCATGTAATACGCCGGCAGGGTGGTCGGTGGGGGTGCCATCGGAAAATTCCCAGTAACCGGCCTCTACGTTAGCATAATCGAGACCGACCCAGTAACGGGTATCAGCTATATCATAAACAACACCTATCTCAAAACCATCATAATCTTCATCGTGATCTTCACCACCTACAACATTTAACTCATCATCGTAGTAATAATAAGCAGCTGTCAGATCGAGGTTTTCTACCAGATCAGCAACTTCCAGATTGACTTCATAGGCGGTAAAGTCGTATTCTAAATCCACACCATAAAACAACAACTCAATATCATATCTTTCGGGTACATACCCTTCCATGCTTCTACCGTCGACTATATCCACTCCGAAATCCAGCATTTCCAGCGAGCCATAAAGTCCCAGATGAGCCAGCTTGCCGTACTGTTCATCGTGCAGATTATCGCGATTATTATCAAAGATGGTATCCACGTCAGCTCCCAGCACAATATCGAGTTCTTCAGCGGCATCGAAGGTCGCCTGGAGATGAGCATCTCTATGCAGATCGAGCACCTGACCTCCATATGAATCCAGCGAATCATGGAAGGCTCTCATCTGCAGACCGGGCACGCCGTGCAGTTCCTCTTCTAAAGTTAGCTCAAGCACATCACCTTCGGCAAAACTGGCAGAAGAAGAGTCATCCGGTGTCCATTCAACGTAAGCGGTAAAGCCATCTCTGATGTAATGAGTGTGATCGAAAGTCAGTGTAAAATCGGTATCTACACTTACAGTTTCAGGTGAAAGACGCTGGTTTATAGTATCGAGCTCCATGGTCAGCGAGCCTTCATACTGTTTGTGTTCAGCTTCCAGCTCAGCAATTCTAGCCTCCATATTCTCAAGTGTCTCGTTAATGCCCTCAGTTTCGGCCCGGAGAGCATCGGTTTCAGTTTCCATGGTGTATTCGAGTGCGCCGAGTTCTGCTTCCATCTCTTCAAGCTCTTGCTCAAATTCGCTTACCAGCGCCTGAACTATCGCTGTTACATCCTCCGCCTGCTGCTCGGTCAACTCATCAGAGGCAGCGGGCATCTCCTCAGCGATCATTTCCTGGACTATCTCGGTAACATCGGCTGCCTGAGCTGCGGTAAGGCCGTCTTCCATATCGGCCACGTCAGCCTCGAGCGCATCTATGTCAGCATTGATGTTATCTAACGTCCTCTGAATAATCATGGCCATCTCATATCGGGTCATAGTCTGTCCACCTTTATACTCTCCGTCAGGATAACCCTCAACTATACCTGCAGCCACCAGCTGCTCAACAGCTTCGTAAGCCCAGTGATCTTCATCGACATCTTCAAGCTGATGAGAAGCAGATAAAACAGCGGAACCACCGACTGCCAGCGCCATCACAAGAACAACTGCAACAATAGCTTTTCTCATTTTAATGAATATCCCCCTTGTAGCAATTTTGAATTTTGCCTCATAAGGTCAACTTTCCGCAGCTTTTAACCTCACACTGCTGCTTTTCCATTCGGCCCTGTCCAGTTTAAGGGGGGATTTGTGATGAGTTGCCTGATTTCCTCACCAATAAATCCGCCTGCCCTGACAGCGGCCAGAAATAGAACCTATCATCCTCTCAGCTCCGGCTATCATGGGGGCCAGCTCCTCTCTGCCGCATATTTGGCCGGGGATGATAAGACTTTAAACAAATATATACTTTTGCTGATATTCGGTTTTAAAGATCCGCTTTCTGCAGGAAAACTATGTATCTCTCGCTGAATTTAAATTTTTTATTTACAAATAATTTTAATTATAATAAATATGATATAGAAATTTTATGGTCTATAATATGCTTTATTCGCGGTTAGCTGATGATGTCCTGCAAAAAAAATAAACTTTTTTCATTAAAAATTTAAAGCTCGATTACAATCCGGAGCAGATGCCCATCCAGCTCCAAATTCAAAGGGGTTTGACACCCTTTTACAAATTTTGATACTATAATTTTGAGTGAAATTAAATATTGGTTCTTCTTGTTATCAGCTGAAAGACAGGAAGATCCTAAATATTTATTCTTTTCAGCAGGGAGGTTACAAAAATTAAAGCTCTGATAGTGGATAAAGGGACCGCTGAAATAAGAGATATTCCTGTGCCGCGGCCGGATCCCGACCGTGATGAGGTTTTGATCAGGGTCAAAAAGGCTGGCATCTGCAGCACCGATTTCGAAGTTATAGAGGGAATGATAAATTTCAGCGGAGTTTTGGGTCATGAATTTGTAGGCGTGGTCGAAAATGATCCGTCCGGCGGTCTGGAAGGGAAAAGAGTGGTGGGAGAGATAAATATTCCCTGCCGGGAATGCTCCCGCTGCCAGAAAAATCAATACAAACACTGTCTTAACATCGAGACTCTGGGCATGCGCCGGCGCGATGGGGTTTTTGCCGAATTTTTGACACTCCCCCGATCCAATCTTCACGTCGTCCCCAAAAGCATCACCGATCACGAAGCTGTCTTCACCGAACCAATAGCCGCCGCGGTGGAAATAGCCGAACAATATCATCTCAAACCTTCGGAGCCGATAACTATCATCGGCGACGGCAGGCTGGGCCTGGTCACGGCCAGAGCGCTCTGGGGGATGGGTTTTTCTATCGAAGTGATAGGCCGTCATCAGGATAAGCTGGCCACCCTCGATCTGCCTGGAATTACCGCTCACCTGGAAGCTGACTTCCCTGCCGAAAAAGATACCGATCTTCCCGTCGTTATCGAAGCTTCCGGCAGCACCTCTGGCCTGGAAAAGGCCCTGCAGCTGGCAGCTCCCCGCGGTAAAATAATATATAAAACCACCACCGCCCGCAGCCATGAAATCAACCTGGCTGATCTGGCCATAGATGAAATTCAGCTGCTGGGTTCGCGCTGCGGCCCTTTTGCCCCGGCCCTCAATCTGCTCGCAAGAAATGATCTGCGTCTGGAAAAACTGATCACTGCCGAATACTCTCTCAACGAAGCTAAATCAGCTCTGGAAGAGGCAGCCCGAAAAAGCTCTCTCAAAGTCATATTGAAGCCATGATTTATCCCATCATGATGGCCGGAGTTTTATCCGCCTGTCTTAAGTAACCCACACAAGCTGCAAAGCATCTTCTCTGAACGAATTATTACAAAACTTTCAACAGGAGGAACCCAAAAATGAAGTTCAGGAATTTAGCTCTCGTACTGCTGACAGCTGTTTTTGTTCTGACCATGACTGCCGGAGCGACCGCCCAGGAAAACTTCGCCATCGTTTTCGCGACCGGCGGACTCGGAGATCAAAGTTTTAACGATGCAGCCTATCGGGGTATCCAGGAAGCGGAAGAGGAATTTGGCATAAATTATGATTATGCCGAGCCAGGATCTGTCGCCGAATATGACACCTATCTGGAGCGTTTTGCCGCCACCGACCAGTATGACCTGATTATCTCCATCGGTTTTGACCAGCGCGACGCGCTGGAAGAGGTTTCAGCACGATTTCCCGAGCAGAATTTTGCTCTTGTCGATGAAGCGCTGGAAGCCGATAATGTCGCTTCCTATGTTTATGAAGAAAAAGAACGCGGTTTCCTCATGGGCGCAGCAGCAGCCATGCTCACCTCCCGCACCGAGGAATTTGACATGATGAACGAAGAAAAACATATCGGAGTCGTTGGAGGAATGGAAATACCTCTCATCAATGCCAACATAGCAGGTTATAAGGCCGGAGCAGCTCACATCGATGATGATGTAGAAGTAAGCTATTCATATGTCGGCAGCTGGGATGATCCCGGCAGCGGCAGCGAACTGGCCACCGCCATGATCGAAGACGGCGCGGACATAATCTGGCAGGCTGCCGGCCGTTCCGGCCTGGGTGTGATAGAAGCCGCTGAAGAACACGGTGTTTATGCTATCGGCTCCGATGATGATCAGAGTCATCTGGCACCGGATCACATCTTAACCAACGGCAAAAAATTCGTCGACAATACCGTGCTGCTGGCCGTGGAAGGGGTGCTCGAGGATGATTTCAGCGCCGGAGTACACGTGCTCGGCGTGGAAGAAGGTGGCCTGGGTTATACAGAGACCATGCTGCCCGATGATGTAATCGACCGCCTGGAGGAGCTCGAGGAGAAAATCGCCGCCGATGAGATAGAAATCCCCGAAACGCTGGATTGATTACTCTCGAAAATCCCCGGATCTTAAACAGGGCAGCACTCATTAAACTGCGGGCAGGGGACTTCCCTGCCCTTTAATTTAATCAATTATTTTCAGACAGAAGATCTCACCAATATTAATTCATAAGCATGTGCGGAGGTAGGCAAAATGAAGGCAGTCGAAATGAGAGGAATTCATAAAGAGTTCGACGATACAATCGCCAATAACGAAATAGATTTCTCCGTTAAATCCGGCGAGATCCACAGTTTGCTGGGTGAAAACGGCGCCGGCAAAAGCACCCTGATGAAGATTCTTTTCGGGCTTTATGATCATGATAGAGGTGAAATATACATAAAAGGTAAAAAGCAGTCTCTGTCCGGCCCTACCGATGCCATCGAAGCCGGATTGGGCATGATACATCAGCACTTTATGCTGGTCGACCGGATGACCGTAGTCGAAAATATCATCGCCGGCAGCGAAATAAGCCGCCGGGGCTTTCTGGATCTGAGGAAAGCAGAAAGAAAGATAAAAAATTTGAGCGAGGAATTCGGTCTTAAAGTCGATCCTGCTGCCAGAGTCGAGGAAATCTCGGTGGGTGAACAGCAGCGGGTCGAAATTTTGAAGGCGCTATACCGCGAAGCAGAAATTCTCATCCTGGATGAACCGACAGCGGTTTTAACTCCTCAGGAAGCTGAAAGACTATTCCAGGTGATGAACCGCCTTAAAGAAGCCGGCAGAACCATAATCTTCATAACCCATAAGCTCGACGAAACCATGGAGATAGCCGACAGAGTTACCGTACTCCGTGATGGCAGCAGGGTGGGAACAGTCGATATTGAAAATACTCACCCTGAAAAACTGGCCCGCATGATGGTCGGCCGCGAGGTGGTGCTGCGCATCGAAAAAAACCCCGTCAAAGCCGGAGAAGATCTTTTCCAGGTCAGCAGACTCAAAACCTCCTCTGAGAGCGGAAGCGACCTGAAAGGCATCGATCTCACCGTCCGCGAAGGGGAAATATTGGGCCTGGCCGGAGTTGAGGGCAACGGTCAGCTCGAGCTGGAAGAGAGCATCATGGGGCTGAGAGAGATAGACACCGGCCAAATTCGCTTCCGCGGAGAGAATATAACCAGACTATCGACCTGCGAACGCCGGCAGCTGGGAATAGCTCATATTCCCTCCGATCGTTTAAAACGCGGTCTTATAGGGGGCTTCCCCCTGGATTGGAATCTAATTCTGGGCTCGGAGTGGGAAAAACCCTTCGCTGCCGGCGGCATTCTGCAAAAAGACCGCATAGCCCGCCATGGAGAAGAGCTCATAAAAGAATTCGATATAAGAGGACCCGGCCTTAAAGCTCCTGCCTCCAGCCTTTCCGGAGGCAACCAGCAAAAAGCAATAATCGCCAGGGAGCTCAGTCGCGATCCCGACTTTATTCTGGCCGCCCAGCCCACACGTGGAGTGGATGTAGGAGCCAAGGAAAACATCCATAATCTGCTCCTGCAGATGCGGGACGAAGGCAGAGCCGTGCTTCTTATCTCCGCCGAGCTCGATGAGCTGCGCTCGCTCAGCGATCGGATTCTTGTTATTTACGAAGGGAAAATAATAGCTGCCCGCCAGGAAAATTTCGCCGAAGAGGAGCTGGGGATGCTTATGGCCGGCCGCAGAGAGGAGGAAATCTGAAATGAGATCTTTTCGTGACCGCCTCGAAAAATTCATCGGCAGCATCAACGATCTCCTCTATTCTCTGGCAGCGATAGCCGCTGCTCTTATCGTGAGCGCATTTCTTCTCGTCATTTTTGGTTACGAAGTTCAGAGTGCTCTTTACCATCTTTTTGATGGTGCCTTCGGCAGCGCTTACAATCTGGGGCAGACTCTGCAGCAGGCCACGCCGCTCATCTTCGCCGGACTGGCGGTAGCCCTGGCCTTCCGCAGCGGGCTTTTCAACATCGGCGTCGAAGGCCAGCTTTACTGGGGCGCTCTGGCCAGCGCTCTGATCGGTCTTCAGCTTTCCTCTCTGCCCATGATACTCCTGCTGCCTTTCACCCTTCTGGCCGGAGCAGTCGCCGGCGGCATCTGGGGTTTCATTCCCGGATATCTCAAGGCCAAAACCGGTGCGCACGAGGTCATAACTACGATTATGCTCAACGAGATAGCCATTCTGGGCACAACATTTCTCACCGCCAGCTATTTCAAGGTCGACGGCCCGGTCGATCAAACTGCCCGCCTCCCCTCAGGAGCATTGCTGCCGGCACTTCCGCCCGAAGGTGAAACCTCGCTGGGAATAATAATAGGAATGCTGGTGATACTCATAAGTTATTTTCTGCTGCAGCGCACCTCGCTGGGTTACGATCTGCAGGCGGTCGGAAAAAATTCACAGGCAGCCGAATACGGCGGCATAAACAGCGATAAAATGCTGATCCTGGCCATGGTAATCAGCGGAGCTGCCGGTGGGCTAGCAGGCAGCGTCGTTATCATGGGCGAGCTGGAGAGATTTGTCACCCACTTTTCGCCCGGTTATGGCTTTACCGGCATAGCCGTGGCCGTGCTCGGCCGCAACCATCCTCTCGGAGTTTTGCTGGCAGCCCTCCTCTTTGGAGCTCTTGAAGCCGGCGGCATGTCGATGCAGCTATTTGCCGGCATACCTACCGATCTGATAGAAGTTGTTCAGGGTCTTATCATACTCTTTGTAGCCGCCCCAGGCTTTATAAAACTGCTCTTGAGATTCACCGGAAAAAAGGCAGGTGATAGAATATGATCGGGGAAATACTGTCAGTTATTTTCAGCCTCAATACTTTCAATGCCGCCCTGAGAATGTCAATACCCCTGGCGCTGGGAGCCATGGGCGGTGCCTTTTCCGAGCGTTCGGGAATTATAAACATAGGACTGGAAGGTATGCTGCTGATGGGGGCTTTTGCCGGCGTGCTGGGTTCTTATGTTACCGGCAGCGCCTATATGGGAGTGATCAATGCTGTTCTGGCCGGAACATTGACCTCGCTGCTATTTGCGGTATTTATAATCGAGTTCAAAGCCAACCATGTGGTGGCCGGCGTGGGACTTAACATTCTGGTTTTAGGCTTTACAACCTGGATGATGCAGATTATCTGGGATACCCGCGGGGCTTCGCCTTCTGTAGAATCGGTGCCGGCAATAAGAATTCACGGTCTGGAGGAAATTCAGGTGCTGGGCGATCTTCTGGGGATTCAATCACCCTTTGTCTATATCACCCTGCTGCTGATAATTCTGGGCTGGATTTTCCTGTTTAAAACTCCGCTGGGTCTGAGAATTCGCTTCACCGGCGAGCATCCCGAAGCAGCCGATACTATGGGTATCGGCGTGCGCAAAATAAAATATCTGAGCGTACTTTTAAGCGGCGCCCTCTGCGGTCTGGGAGGGGCCTATCTCTCCCTGGGACATTTAAGCCAGTTCAGTCAGGATATGACAGCCGGTCGCGGCTATATGGCCCTGGCGGCCAATATTTTCGGACAGTGGAATCCGCTGGGCGGCCTGGGAGCCAGCCTGCTTTTCGGTTACACCGACGCGCTGCAGATGCGCCTGCAGGGGCTGGATCTGCCCATAGCTCATGATCTGATCCAGATGCTGCCCTATCTGCTGACTATAGCTGTGCTGGCCGGGGCAGTCATAAAATCGCGCCCACCGGCCGCGCTGGGCAATCATTACGATCCTGAGAAATAAAACATCAATTCAGAACATTCCCGGATCTTCCGTCTCTCCTGATCAGCTTTTTCCTGGATTTTCTTCTTCACGCATGAGATCGATAAAACTATCGGCCAGACGGGGATCGAACTGGCTGCCGGCGTTTCTTTCTATTTCTTTTAAAGCCTCCTCCTTGCTCATGGGATCTTTATAGGGACGGCCGGAAGTCATCACATCATAGGCATCGACTATGGCGATTATCCGGGCGAGAAAAGGAATTTCCTCTCCTTCCAGTTCCCGGGGATAACCGCTGCCGTCCCAGCGCTCATGATGAGAGAGGACCTCTTCCGCAATCACGGCAAATTCGTCTGTGGCCGAAGCTATCTTATAGCCCTTTTCCGGATGCTCCCTGATCTGTTCCCATTCTTTTTCAGTCAGATCACCCGTCTTGGTCAAAATTTCCTCGGGGACGCTGGTTTTACCGATATCGTGGAGAGTGGCCAGAAGTGTCAGCCTGTTCATCTCGGAATTTGTAACTCCCACTCTCTCCCCCAGTTTATGGGCCAGCTTTTTCATTCTGGTGGCGTGAGCTCTGGTCTCATCGCTTTTGGCCCCCAGGGTGTCCAGCAGTCCTTTGACCAGGCGATTTTTGCGGCTTTTGTTGTTGACGAGCTTATCCTGGAGCATGTTATCATCGGCACGCTTGATGACTTCGTTCATCTCTTCATCCGGATCGGTTTTGGTAGCAATACCCATTCCCAGCGATAGAGGAAAATCATCCTCGCGGGTCTCCAGGCAGCGCTTTTCTATTCTTTCATAAATATCATGAGCGATTTCGTTGTCGGTACGGGGCAGAAAGAGCAAAAACTCATCGCCGCCGTAGCGGGCCAGCACATCCTCATCTCTGGTTACGCTCTTCAAAATACCGGCAGCCTTCTGCAAAATCTCATCTCCCTTTTTGTGGCCAAAGGTATCATTGATTATCTTGAGTCCGTTAACATCGATCATTATCACGCTTATAGGAAGCTGTCTGGCTGTATCGAGCCTTTCCATTTCCTGAGATAG
Organism: uncultured Halanaerobiaceae bacterium; assembly: GCA_964436625.1. Classification (GTDB taxonomy): domain Bacteria; phylum Bacillota; class Halanaerobiia; order Halanaerobiales; family Halarsenatibacteraceae; genus Halarsenatibacter. The sequence continues at coordinate 21,139 of CAYTDP010000011.1, forward strand.
GTAAGTGCGGTTATAAAGGCCGGTGAGTTCATCATGGAAAGTCTTATACTTCAGCTGTCTCTCCCATTTTTTCCGCTCATTTATATCCCGGGCAAAGGAGAGCTCGTATTCCTGATCTTCATAGCTGATATAACTTCTCATAATTTCGGCCGGAAACCTCTCTCCTGTGCTGGTTTCCAGCTCGACCTCGATAATTTTATCGGCTTTACCTTTTTTCACCCGCTCGAACCTCTCCTGACGCTTTTCTTCGGGAAAATCAGGGTTGATATCTGAAATTTTCCGGCCTATCAGCTCCTCGCGCTCGTAACCGAGCATTTCGGCGGCTTCCTGATTGACGTAATCAAAGCTTCCTTTCGGCGTCACCAGAAAAATCCCCACCGGAGCCATATCCAGAGCGAACCGGGAAAGCCGCAGCTCTTTCTGCTGATTTTTTCTATCGGTGATATCGATAATAAGCGATATAACTTCCTCTTCACTTAAAGAGGTGATGCGGGCCTCAAACCACTTTCTCCCTGCAGGCGTGGATATGCAGTATTCCAGTGTCTTAATTTCGCCGGTGCTCAGAGCTTCCTGAATCTTCTCAAGAAATTTTTGGCCCTCTTCTTTCGGAAAAACCTCCTCAATCCTGCTGCCCAGAAGTTCATCTCTGGGGCTTATGAGCTTTTCTTCCTGCGAGGTGATGATATCGAGATATGTTCCATCGCTGTCATAACGAATAATGATGTCAGGTATTATTTCCAGGATGGAATTCCTGTAATCCAGGGCATCCTTGAGCTCATTTCTGGCTTCCACCTTTTCGGTAATATCGCTGCCCACGGCCAGAATTTCCTCCAGCTCTCCTTCCCCGTCGAAAAGTGCATGCTGCTTCCACTGAAAATATCTGATCTCATCGTCCGGCATTCTCATGGGGTGTTCATAGCTGTTCTTCTCATTTGATCTGCCCAGCTTTTCTATATTATTTCGTATAATATCGTGGTTTTCCTCGGGGAATATATCAAAAAGCTTCTCGCCCAAAAGTTCTTCCCGTGATCTGCCGGCCATCTCGCAGTAAGCACGGTTGACGAAGGTGAGAGTGGTATCCGGCCGATATTTGCAGATCATTTCTTCCTGGGTCTCCAGTATCTGTCTGCATTCTTCCAGATCAGAAAGTGCTTTTTCCCCCATCCCGCACCTCCTCAAATTTTTATATTTGCAGAAGGTTACAAAACATATTTGATCTTAATCGTTGACACCAATAATATTTTTCTGTTCCGATTAAAATTCAAATCCGAATTCAATAGCGGCGTCAAAACTTTGTGCGCTGCTGAATAATCCCCTGAGATCGGAAAAAGCCAGATCAGCCTGCATCGGCCCCAGATCAAACCCGGCTCCAGCGCTCAATGATACGCTGTCACGCAGCGAGGAATAATTGGCCCCGGCTCTGAGATCAACAGGGTCTAAACGAGTGGTTTCCACTCCAGCCGCCAGTCTGGTGTCATTTGGCCCCACATCATGCCGGGCATGAGCAACCTTGCCCGAAACTTCAACATCTTCACTGGCCTGATAGGCTCCGCCGAGATTGAATATCATCGGCAGGCGGTAGGATATCGATCCTGTCTCCTCATCGTAATCCAGCTGATCGCTTATTACTTCTTCGTAAGCATCTCTGATATCATCTTCGTCTGGACTATTTTCTGCTATATCTTCTGCTTCATCCACAATATCATCTACCAGCTCATCTTTATCATCTACATCTATTATGCCTTCTATAATAGTGCCGCTGCTGGTTGAGAGCGAGCCGATCACATTCTTCATAGAGAAGCCCAGAGAGAACCTCTCATTGAACTCGCCGTAAACTCCCAGATCTACAGCTGATCCGCTGGCGGTATCATCAGAACGGGAATACTCCCCATCCACTCTCACGACATCAGGAGTCTGGGGAACAACAACATTATCAGGAACATCATTACCATTAGGTCTACTTTCCAGCTCTCCAGTTATATCTTCAAATTCCATCTCACCTTCTGTGCTGAACTCACCCACAGCTCCGTCCTTGTATTTATAGGTGCCGCCTATGGCGAGTCTATTGACCCTCATTTCGCGATCTTCACCGGAGAAAAATTCGCCTACGCTCTCCCCGGCCCGCTCGGTGATATCGTAAGAAACGCTGGCCCCGTAATCAACGGTGTCGCTGTAGCCAAACTCGGTGTCATCGAGATTCATGGGGTCCCATTCCTCCAGATCTCCCACCTGAACATTGTCGAAATCCACATCTTCCAGATCCTCCAGAAACCGAAATACCCCGGAGCCCATCTCGCCTGAAGCTCTGGCGTCGGCACCGACAAATCCTGTAATCGAGCCAGAAAAATCGCTCACAGGGCCGACTCTAAACTTAGCACCCGTGTTCAAATTGCCGTAGGCTTCTATACCTCTGTCTCCCAGCTCTTCAATAATATCTTCAAAATCATCATCAACGGCATCCTGAAGATCATCGGAATCGAGATATGTATTTCCAGCGCCCAGTATAAAATCACCACGTATGGAAAAGCTTTCCGTGTCAAAATGAACCCCGGCCGGATTGTTGTGCAGAGCGGTTATTCCGGTATCTATCACTCCTGTTCCGCCTTTTCCGATACTCATGGTTGAATAATCAGCTCTGGCCGTAAAACCGGTAATAACCAGTATAAAAATCACAATCAGCGAAACAATAATTGCTCTAATCATAAATAGTTTTTTTAATTTTTTTGAAAAACTTTTCATAGCAATTACACCTCTTCTCGACACTTCAAAATTTTTATCTCAGCAATCTTATATCCCGATACTCCAAATTTCTGGAGTTACCAGGAGTAAAGCTCGTGCTCGACGAAGACTTCAAAATCTACCCGGCTGTCCTCTTCGCCATCAAAATCATCGGCCAGACCGCCCTGCTCATCGAGTATATCTTCATCGAAGACAGTATAATGAGTGTAAAGACCCAGCTCGGTGGTGTCTGTAACCATCCTTTCCATGCCCCATTCAAAATGATAATCCTCCATGTCGCCGTTTAAATCGTAGAGCTCGCTGTCAGTATCCCAGCGCTCGAGCATAAAGTAATGGTCAAAATCCAGGATGTCATCCGCATCCAGCTGCAGCCTCAAAAGCCCCGATTCATAACCAATTTTCTCATCGATTCCCTCGCCTTCCAGCTGAAGAAGCTCGGCCGGATGATCGGTGGGGGTGCCATCGCTGTAAGGCCAGAGGCCGGCTTCGACAATACCATAATCAAGATGAAGCTGGTAATCATCTCTGAATTCGTAACTGGCCCCCACTTCAAAACCGCTGTAATCCTCGTCGAAATTTTCGATATCATTGCCATTCACCGATATCTCTTCTGCCTCATCATCCTGATCGTAATAAGAAAATCTAAAATCCAGGTTCTCTATCACCTGACGGTAGCGAAAGAAAGCCTCAACCGATTGAAATTCATAATTGTCCATATCGAGATCATTCTCACCTATTTCCTCATAACCCTCGGCTGCTTCATAACCGGAGACCTCGACGGCAAAATCCAGAAAGTCCACCGAACCGCCCAGGCTGAGATTGATGAGCTGACTCTCATCGATCATATCATCGGTATTCAGCTCGTTGCTGAAAATGTAATCCCAGTCTGCGCCCAGCGTCAGATCCACCTCATCATCAATGGCAAAATCGGTCTGCAGATAAGCATCTCGCTTGATATCGAAAATCTGTTCCTGCGGCGAAAGATGATCATCGTGCATGGCGGTAAATCTCATGCCGGGCAGACCGTGAAAATTATCATCCATTTCAATTCTCAAAACATCTCCCTCAGCAAAGCCTTCAGTAGTATCGGGAGTCCACTCCGCAAACACGCTCACTCCTTCATAAAAATCATGTCTGTGCTCAAAGGTCAAACCATAATCGGTATCTTCACTAACAGTCTCGGGATACAGCCTGTTGATAATTGTATCTATCTCAAAATTTAGGCTGCCCTCATATTCTTTTTCCTCTTCTTCCAGCTCATCGATCCTCTCCTGAAGGACCTCCATTCTCTCTTCTATCTCTTCTGCTTCCAGTTCAAAATCACGTACAGCCTCACTGAGATGCGCATCAATTCCTTCCGCATCCTCTCTCAATTCTGCCAGTTCTTCCTCGAATTCATCGAGGAATCCCTGAATTATGTAGGTCACTTCCTCAGCCTGTTGATCACCCAGGTCTTCAGACATCTCCTCAGCGATCACTTCTTCCGTCAATTCGATAACTTCCTCCAGCTGAGCCTGTGAAAGCTCTTCACCGGCGGCTTCGATCTCCCCCTCTACTTCCTCAAGGCTTTCATCGATGGTATCTAGAAGACCATCTATAATCAGAGCCATCTCATAGCGGTTGATGGTTTCCTCGCCCTTGAACTCACCGTCAGGATATCCCTCTACGATCCCCAGCTCTAAAAGTTGAGCTATAGCCTGATAGGCCCAGTGATCCTCATCCAGATCTTCGAGTTCATCTGCTCCCTCAATATCCAAAGTTTCCTCCAGACCAGCTTTCTCGCTCTCAATGTCATCCTCGGCCGCTAAATCTCCAGTGCCGGCTGTAAAGGTCAGCGCTAAAATTAAGGTCAAAACTGCCGCCGGCAGCAGCATCTTTGAAAATTTTGGTTTCATCATGATCTTTATCCTCCTGTCTTCTTATCGGTGTTTGTTTTCTCTACAGATTGCTTAATTATTCCTGCGATCTATCATCTTAGCCATATCATTGAGGGTCGAGGCCATATCGTCCAGCTCCTGAGTGGAGGCTGAAGTTTCTTCAAGATAGGCAGCCTGGCTGTCGGCTATTTCCTGAACATCCTCTGTAACATCCTTCATGCTGCCGCTGAGTTCCTCTATCTTGCCCATTATTTCCATTATCTCACCCAGCGACTCTTCGGTCTGCTCGGAAAGTTCTCTGATCTCCTGAGCCACAACTTCAAAACCTCTTCCTTCTTCCCCTACTCTGGCCGCTTCTATCTGGGCGTTAAGTCCGAGAAGATTGGTCTGCGAGGCAATATCTCTGACCAGATTTATGACCTTTTCTACGCTTTCCATCTCCTGATCGGTCTCGCCCGCCAGCTCATCCAGTTCATTTATCGAGGCAGCCAGTTCCTCTGCCTGGGCGGAAATTTCTTCGGAAGCCCTCCTCAAATCACTGACGCTTTCCCTTACTTCCCCGGCTATCTCCTGCAGGCGGTCCTGCCTGTCGGTGCTCTCGCCCAGAAATACAGCTCCGATCACCTCATCCGATTCATCCTGCACCGGCCGGGCCACACCGATATATTTCACCCCGAACAACTCTTCGTCTTCCACCCGGTCAACAACTGCTTCCTTCTGCTGCATCGCTCTGACCACCAGCGAGCCTTCTTTGAGTTCTTTTCCGGCTGAGACGCCGTGATCGAGCTCTTCTCCAGGTTCATAACATAGATACTCATTTCTATCGGTAACTGCCACAGCCGTATCACGGGTAACCAGTTCATTCAGATACGGCGCCACATCGATAAAACTCTCCAGCAGACTCATTTAATAACCCCCATTAAATATTTTCTTGTTACTTTATTCTTTCCCCCGAAGAAATCTCCTGCCGAACAATGTAATTTTTACTGTAAAAGTCATAATAAATCATATATTCCGGCTTAAAAAAATTTAAATTTTGTAACTTTGAATGTTATAATTAAAATAGAATTATAAAAATATACCCATAATAAATAGTATGCCTTGAGGAGGATATTATGATATTAAATAATACTACAGCAGTTGAAATATACTCACCGGTAACCGGAAGTTTGAAACCAATAGAGGAATGCCCCGACGAAATCTTCGCTCAGAAAATGGTCGGAGATGGCCTTATGATCTCTCCGGATGATGGAGATGTTCTTTCTCCGGTTTCAGGACATCTGGTCCAGGTGGCCTCCGGAGGTCACGCGGTGGGAATCGAAACCAGCGAGGGGCTGGAAGTTCTTGTTCATGTCGGGATCGACACCGTAAAACTGGAAGGTGAGGGATTTAATACGCTCGTTAAAAAAGGAGATAATGTCAAAAAAGGGGATGTTCTTCTGGAAGTCGACTGGAATTTTCTCGAAGAAAATGCTCCCTCCACACTAACCCCGGTCCTAATCACCAACCAGGACCTTTTACAGGAAATAAAATTCAGTGAGGGGGAGGTGACAGCCGGCAAAGATATAATCATGGAAGCTGTGCTCTCATAACTGCGATATTTACCGGCACCTATAAGGCAGCTTTAATTAAAACCATAAACCTGGAGGAGGGTTTGGATTTATGGGTGACAGAAATATTCTCGGCCAAATTCAAAGAATAGGCAAATCGCTCATGCTTCCTATCGCCGTCCTTCCTGCCGCTGCTCTGTTGTTGAGGCTGGGGGCGGAAGATCTTTTAGACATTGCCTTCATCTCTCAGGCTGGTGATGCGCTCTTTGCCAACCTGCCGCTGCTTTTTGCCATAGGCGTGGCAGTCGGATTTTCCCATGATAGTTCCGGGTCCGCTGGACTGGCAGGGGTTGTGGGTTATCTGGTACTGACAGAAAGTGCCGAAGCCATAGACCCGGAAATTAATATGGATGTTCTGGGAGGTATTGTGGCCGGCCTGCTGGCGGGATATCTTTATAACAAATACTACAACATCAAACTGCCTGAATATTTAGGATTTTTCGGAGGTAAAAGATTCGTACCCATAGTTACAGGAGGCGTCTGCGTGCTGCTCGGCGGCGCCATGGGAGTGATATGGCCTCCCATCCAGAATGTCATAGAGCTCACCGGTGAATGGATAGTAGGTGCAGGTGCTTTAGGAGTCTTCATATATGGCACTCTAAATAGACTGCTTATTCCGCTCGGACTTCATCATATTATTAATAGTTTTATCTGGTTTGTTTTCGGCGAGTACGAGGATCCTGAAACAGGCGAGGTAGTCATGGGCGAGATCGAGAGATTTTTCGCTCAGGACCCGGAAGCGGGTTTCTTTCTGGCTGGATTCTTTGCCATAATGATGTTCGCTCTGCCGGGCGTCGCCTATGCTATGTATAAAACTGCCGAACCTCAGAACAAAGCTGCAGTCGGTGGTGCTTTATTCAGCGTCGCTTTCACTTCTTTTCTGACAGGAATCACCGAACCGGTAGAGTTTGCTTTCATGTTCCTGGCACCTCTGCTTTATATTTTGCATGCTCTTCTCACCGGAGCCGCCATGGTCGTCGCTCAGGTGCTCGGCATCAGACACGGCTTCGGGTTCTCGGCCGGCTTTATCGATTACCTGCTCAATTACGGAATTGCTGAAAGGCCGCTGCTGCTGATACCTGTGGGTATTGTATTCTTCTTAATCTATTATTTGCTGTTCAGATTCATCATAGTAAAGTTCAATCTTCCCACCCCGGGCAGAGCGGGAGCAGTGGCAGGCTCTGATATGAGCGTAATGCCCGAGGCCCAGAAACAAGCTAAAGAAGAGGAGGCAGATCTGGATGAAGATCTCGACGCGCAAAAATTCATCAAAAATCTGGGCGGGGCCGATAATATCCAATCTCTCGAAGCCTGCATAACCCGGCTCAGGGTGACACTTGCAGATGTAGAGGCTATCGACGAAGACGGACTCAAGGAGATGGGCGCTACAGGAGTTATGAAGCTCGGCAGCAAAAATATCCAGGTCGTGGTAGGCACCAGAGCTGAAAGTATTGCCGATAGAATCAATGCCGAGCTGGAAAGAATGCGGTAAAATCAAATTAGTGTTATCTCCCCCTCTTTCTCATGAGTGAGAAAGAGGGGATTTATTATGTGATTATTTCAGAATAAATCCAGGAGGAATTCAAATTGGTTAAAAGATTTTTATCGAGCACCACCTCAGAAATCCTTTCTTATTCCAGAACCGAACTATTAGAAAGCATAAGGCTGAGTGAAGGTCGGGTCATTATGGCCGAAATGATCGCAGAGAATTCTATTTACAGGGATGTCAGCAATCCGGAAATGGCAGCAGCTCTGGGGGCTGACCTGCTGCTCTTAAATATGTACGATGTTAATAATCCCTATGTGGCTCAGATATCAGAGACCGCAGCGCACGAGGAACTGGAAATGATAAATCGAGTAAAAAAGCTGGCCGGTAGACCTGCCGGCATAAATTTAGAACCCGTCGCAGCAGCGGCAGAAAGCAGGCTGCCGCAGGGACGTCAGGCCGGGCCGGAGAACGCTGAAAAGGCTTTAAAACAGGGCGCAGATTTTATCCTCCTGACCGGAAATCCCGGTTCAGATGTTGGCTCAGATAACATCATCAAAAGCATCGATGAGATCAAAAGAAGAACAGGAGATGATCTGATCATAATTGCCGGCAAGATGCATATGGCTGGAATCAGCGAAGATTATACCGATCGACAGATCATCGCAGATATGATCGAAGCAGGTGCCGACATAATTCTGCTGCCTGCCCCCGGTACCATTCCCGGCATCGACATAAAAATTATCCAGGAGCTGGTCGAATTCATCCACAAGAGCGGCAGACTGGCTCTCAATGCTATCGGAACCTCTCAGGAGAGTTCTGACAGCAAAGTGATACAAAATCTGGCTTTAAACAGCAAGCAGACAGGCGCCGATATACATCACATCGGTGATGCCGGTTATGGAGGAATGGCGGTGCCAGAAAATATCGGTGAATATTCCAGAGCCATCAGAGGCCGCCGCCATACCTATCGACGCATGGGTCTTTCCATCAGAAGATAAAGATTTTTAGCCTTACCAAAACATGCAGGAGAAAGAAACAGATATACACGATATCAAAGACAGATTGATCCGCAATCTGCAGAGGGAGAAGGAGCAGAAAATCTCTTCAGCCGACAGCAATGAGATCATACTGGCCGCCGGGGAACTCACCCCTACCGATACTGCCGCTATTGATGCTGATAGAGTAGCAGTAATAGTAAACAGTGGGATAGCCAAGACCAGATTCTACGGCCAGCCAGTAGATAGACTTATTTTTCTCTTCTAAAACTTCTTCAAGCTTAAATTCAATCATCATATCACACCCTGTGTTAAAAGCTCGGTATAGGGATAGTGAAAGAAGAAGTGATGAATGACGAATAACAAAACAAAAAAGAGATCCCGGGGACAGAGCGAGGGATCTCCATAGCTTAAAGAATTATATTAGAACTATAAGATTTTGGAATTACAAATTATCGATCATTGATCTCATTACTACTTTATTTCTCAAGTATATCTCGGACATCATCCAGAGATTCAATTTCGAATATTTTATCTGAAAGCATCAATATTTTGTCCTCATCAGCGGATTTTATTTTATCTTTTATATCTTCGGGAAGTGGTTGAGAAAATTTATAGCTTCAGGATAGCCTGAATCCAGCACTGATATTTTGAAAAATGAGGCGAAGTATATCCAAAACTAGAAATAGGGAGGTGAAGATAATTGCAGGAAATTTCCGAGGATGAAGAGCTAACCAAAGAAGAAATAATACTAAAATTGCTTGCTGATGATTATAATAAACATGAGCTAGCAGAAGTTTTAGGATATAAAAATATGGATAGTGTAGGAAAATATATGAGACGAAGAGGTTATGTCTGGGATGCTATGTAATTTTTAGTTTCCACACTCTGTACTTTTTATTTGCCAAATACAATAGATTATACTGGCTGGATGATATAAAAAAGTTTTACGGAGAAATATAATAAATGCCAAAGAAATAAAGTGTTGAATGTTCATCATATCGATCATAAGTTTCGTCAAAACTTATCGTCGAAGGATCAGTGCTGGTGGTCGAAGAACTGCTAAATTCACATCCAGTCAAAACAATCATCACTATTATAGTTAAAATTACAAGGCCAATAATCCTGCCTGCTCCATGGAAATAATTTAATTTTCATCCCTTACTAAGCTTAGTCTAAACTTAGTTTTCCCTTATGGATTGGGGATAAATGTAAATTGTTTATTATGACGATATATCTATTTCCTACACTGTTGATATATAATTTATGGCTGAAATATATACAAAAATACCATATTCTATATGCCGCTCCTTTATATCTATAAACTAATTAAATAGCTCAAAAATGTTCTTTTAAAAATGAACAAGCTATAATTAACCTACCAATTACCTATATCTATAAATTCAATCGCTAGATCCAATCGCAAAAAAATCACTTAAATAGAAAAAGCCCCCACTACCGGGAACATTAAATTACCCGATAGTGGAGGTTTTTGTTTCGATCTTTACAGGATCACATTAACAGATCCTGTGCTTTATGCTATGACTTGGTTTATTACCAGCTGTAAAGTTCGTGTTCGAGGAATACCTCGAATTCGAACGCACTGTCCTCTTCACCA
>CAYTDP010000011.1:31566-42112 GCA_964436625.1 uncultured Halanaerobiaceae bacterium
GAGCCCAAATTCAGTGTCTTCAGAGAGGCTTCTTTCCATGCCGTGTTCGAAGTAATAATCATCTTGATCGGAGTCAAATGCAGTAATTTCTTCGTCAGTGTCCCAATACTCTACCAGGAAGTAGTGATCGAAGCCTATTACATCATCTACATCAAGCTGGCCTGATATTTTTTGAGCACCATCGGAGCCTACTGAATCAGGATCATCTACATCCTGAAGTATATATCCATGTCTATGATCGGTAGGTGTTGTGTCACTAAATTCCCAGGAACCTGCTTCGATGTTGGCATAATCTAAATGGAAGGCGTAGCGGGTATCTTCGATGTCGTAGGAAGCTCCTACTTCAAATGCATGATAATCTTCATCGTAATCATCTCTATCTTCATCATAGGCATAGTAGGAAGCGTTAAGATCGAGATTTTCAACTACGTCTTCTGCACCCAGGTTAACTTCCCAGGCGGTGCCATCCTCATCGCCATCTTCATCCTCAAAATCGATTACATCGACGCCATAATCAAGCATCTCAACTGAACCTTCAGCTCCAAATTGGGCCATCTTCCATTCTGAATCGCCAACCAAATTATCATTATCGAACATATAGTCCCAGTCGAGTCCGAGTGTCAGATCAAGTTCTTCACCGGCATCGAATGTAGTCTGTAGATGAGCCCATCTATGTGAATCAAGTATGTGCCCATTGTAAGATGTTATATCATCGTGGAGAGCACTGAATTCTAAACCAGGCACACCATGATATTCTTCCTGGAAGTTAAGCTGCAGTACGTCACCTTCAGCCTCGTCCCTGGCTGTTTCATCAGGACTCCACTCTGCATATACATCGAAGCCATCAGTTACATAATGAGTGTGATCGAAAGTTAAGGAATAGTCAGTACCCTCATTTGTGGTTTCAGGTGAAAGTCTTTGGTAAAGAGTGTCAATCGCCAGAGTCAGTGAACCTTCATACTGTTCATCTTCTTCTTCCAGCTCTTCTATGCTTGCTTCCAGGCTATCGATTGTTTCATAGATGCCTTCAGTTTCGGCCCAAAGTGCATCAGTTTCGGTTTCGAGAGTATATTCGAGGGCACCGAGCTCTGCATCCATCTCATCGAGCTCTTCCTCGAATTCAGCGGTCAGAGCTGCAACCAGATCGGCTACCTCTTCTGCCTGCTGTTCGGAGAGTCCATCTTCTTCATGTTCTTCCAGCATTTCTGCTACGATGTCGGTGACGTCGGCTGCTTGAGCGGCTGTCAGGCCGTCTTCAAGATCAGCAACGTCGGCTTCAAGTGCGTCGATGTCTTCGTTGATGTTATCCAGAGTTCTCTGGATGATCATGGCCATTTCGTAACGGGTCATGGTCTGTTCGCCTTTATACTCGCCATCAGGATAACCTTCTACGATACCGGCTGCAACTAACTGCTCTACTGCCTCATATGCCCAGTGATCTTCATCTACATCTTCCATTCCGTGTGAAGCTCCCTGGACTGCAGGAGCAGCTACTGCCAGAACCAGTACCAGAGCAATTGCTACTGTAAGTTTTCTCATTGATTTAAAATCCCCCTTGATTCGATTGAATTAGTCTTTTAGGTTTGGTCAGGTTTGATCGCTTTTCTACCCGGCTGCTCATCTGCCAGTGGGGAGTGCTGGAGATGAGTCTCCTAGTTTCCTCATCACAAACTCTCTCCCTCGCTGTTAGCAAGCAGCCTGAATAGAACCTATCATCTCAATTGCCTTCGCAGCTTCGGGGGTTCACCTCCTTTCCGCCGCAGTTTAGGTTTGAGATGATAAGAATTTCGGCATAGTTAAACTGCACCGACTGGCACAGCCTGAACAATATCGATATCTGCATCATCATTATTAAATTTTAAAATTACCGAACCTGCTGATCCGCCTGTCTCCGCTTAAATTTATGTACCGGTCGATAAGCTCATATATCTTTATTTCATTTTTACCTCATTCACTCTTCTCACTATATATAATTATAGCATCGCTGAAAATTTCCTGCAACCCTGCTCGATTTTTTTTGCTTTTCTTCCTGAACATTTTCCAGATCCCTCAATCTCTATGAATTCCATCCATAATTATAACACAGGATTCGAAGTTTGTTAAGGGTGGATTTTAGAAGCATCGGATTATTTTTTATCAAGAAATCTCCGACCCAAAATTACCGCCGCATAATCATCGAGAGCTTTCGAACTTTTCCAGCCGATAAATCGCGATATAAGCCTCAAAAATAGACCGCCCTGCTCCCGATGATAAAGCTTCTGTGCCTGACGGGTGCTGTTCTTCTCTTCGACAAATTTCAACTCGATATGCTCCGGCAGCCCGGGCAGCAATTCCTCGGCCAGACGGCGGGAGCCGGTTCCACTGCCTATGACCAGCTTCTGAGGATGATATTTTTCCACCAGCTCCTCCACTCCCTCACCAATCTCACCGCGTGAAATGATGGTTTTTTCGAGCACTTCTCCCTCTTCGTTCAAAACAGCAGCTCCCACCTTCTCCCGGCCGGGATCAAGCGCTAAAAGATCAGGCATCTTCTTCATCTCCGGAAAATTCCAGCCGGGCGGCTTCTTCATCTCCAGACGCGTCTTCGATAGAAAAAGTAATATTATCGCTCAAGCGATCGCTGCGCCAGATCTCCTCGCTGGCCTCGACGCTGACGCTGACCTCACCTTCGTAATCCTGTATATCGCTGACGAGTTGATAGAAGTTCACAAAATCAAGGCTGCCGACAGTACCGTCGATGTTTTGCAGAATCCCCTCCTGCGAGGCATGATAATTGACCTCGGCCAGAAGCTCTCTCAACTCATCGTCAATCTCCGAGGTGCTGCTGTTGGCATCTATGGTGCGATCGGCTATGCTCTCTCCTTCATCATAGACTACAAAATTTCTGTTGAGATGCAAATCAGCCCTTAGCTTATCATGCCGGGGCACATTGACCCGGGCGGCCAGACTGATTATCATCCGCTCGCCGGGTTCTAAATTATATAGCAGCTGAGCAGCATGGAGTATATCCTCGGTCTGAAGATGCAGAGCCATACCAGTTTCATCATCGCGATCGATAGGACGTTCGGCCGCGGCCGAATTGGCCTGGGCCAGAAAATCATTGATGTCCGCTATTATCTCGTCCTCGCTGCGGCCGCCCTCTATCACCGCGGAATAGATTATCTCGCCGCGGCGGAAGACAATATCCTCGTCCCGGAAGTAAGCGAGCTGATCGCGGGCTTCGTCCAGATCTTCACTCACCTCGGCCAGCTCTTCGTTTAGCTCCTCGATTCTGTTCTCCAGTTCGTAACGCTCTCCGCTCAAATCATCGACTAAAGCCTGCAGATCATCCCGTTCATCACGCAGCGCCTCGACACGACCCTGCAGTTCATCGCGCTGCTCTTCCATCCTTTCTACCTCGGCCGTGCGGCGCTCCAGCTCAGTATCGAGCTGATCGAGCCGCTCCATCACCTCGTTGATATTGAAAAGCGCCTGACGCAGCCCGGAATATACCGAGAGCAGAATCACCACTGATAGGGTGGCAATAACCATTCCGGTTACCACCGTGATGATGATCGAGGAATAGCGCGGCCTCAAACCAAAGATTGATATGCGTTTTTTGCCGATCTTCATGCCGAGCTGATCGCCGATGTAAGCGACCATTCCCGACAGCAGAATCAGCATTATTATCAGCACAAAAGCATACATATCGATCACCTACTTTCTGGCTCTGTAAAGCATCACCAGCCCGATGGTTAAAAAGATCAGATTCTGCCACCAGGCTCCCAGCCAGGGCGGCAGCGTTCCCTGACTGCCCAGCGCATCACCCAGAGTCATCATCCCGTAATAGATAAAGATGATGATGACGCTTAGGCCCATACCCGTAGCCGAACTCCCGCCGCGGTGCTGTCTCAAACCCAGCGGAGCGGCCATCAGAGTGAAAATAAAACTGGCGAAAGGAATGGCAAAATTTTGATGCCAGAGAACCCTTTCCTCTAAAGCTTCATCTCCCTGAGCCCTGAGACCTTCGATATAACCTGCCAGTTCACGCTGGTTCATCTCGTCCGGATCACGATCCAGCTCGGCCATGGCTTCAGGATCGCCGATATCAGCCTTTATGACGTATTCATCAAAATCGAGCTGGGGAATTCTCTCGCCCGGCCGCAGCTCGAACATGCGTCCTCTGCGAAAGTGCCAGTCCTCATCCTGCCAGACAGCGCTCTCAGCCTCGATGAGCATGTGAGGGCGGCCTTCTTGAAACTCCTGCAGAACCACGTTTGTCATCTCGCCGGTATCAGCCTCAAAATAGCTGGCGTAGAGAACAAAATCCGGTCCATCATGATCGGGGTCCAGGGGCGTCAGAAAAAAATCGCTCTGGCTTCTCGGCAGCTCCTCGCCGGTCTCTATCCTGTGCACATGACGGGCATAACGGTAATTGGCCCGGGGAACAATATACTCGTTTATCGCTATAGCCCCGAGGCTGGCCGTCAGTCCGATGAGCAGAGCCGGCACAACCAGCCGCGTAATACTAAAACCTCCGGCCCTGAGGGCTATTATCTCATTGTCGCCCGTGAGCCGGCTGTAACCCAGAATGGTCGAAAGCAGAGCCGCCATCGGAAAAGTGTAGACGATAATCTGAGGGAGCGACAGCACAAAGAGCTCGATAAGCCGCAGAAAACTTATATCCCAGCTGGCGTAAATATCGGCCAGCCGAAAGAGAATATCCGTCCCCACAAAGATGGCAGTAAAGGCTGTCACCCCGAAAGCAAAAGGCTTTATCAGTTCAAAAAGTATATAGCGAAAGTAAATCTTCATAAACGCACCTCTCAACTTTAATTATACCACAGGGAAGTTCACATCTTAAATCGCTCGCCCAGATAGAACTCGCGGGCCACCTCGCTTTCAGCCACTTCCTCAGAGGAACCGGAGAGCAGAATCTCACCTTCGTGCATGATATAGGCCCGGTCGGTTGTATCGAGGGTCTCGCGCACGCTGTGATCGGTTACCAGCACGCCCAGCCCCTTATCCTTGAGATATTTGATGATATCCTGTATCTCATTGACCGCTATCGGATCGACTCCCGAAAAGGGCTCGTCCAGTAAAATGAAGGAAGGGTCGGTGGTCAGCGCGCGGGCGATCTCAACCCGGCGCCGCTCACCGCCGGAAAGCTGATAACCCTGGCGATCAGCAATCCGTCCGATGCTGAACTCCTCCAGCAGCTCATCAGCCCTCTTTTCTCTCTCCTCTTTGCTCATCTCCTGGCCTTCGAGAATTGTTAAAAGATTTTTGCGCACGCTCATCTTGCGAAAGACCGAAGCTTCCTGAGCCAGATAACCGATGCCTTTACGCGCTCTTTTATACATTGGCAGCGAGGTTATATCCTCATCATCGAGATAAATGCTGCCGCTGTCCGGACTTATCTGGCCGACTATCATATAGAAAGTGGTCGTCTTTCCGGCCCCGTTCGGGCCTAAAAGCCCGACTATCTCACCTCTGTTGACCTTCAGATTGACCTCATCAGCAGCCCGCAGGCTGCCGTAAGATTTTGCCACATTCTCAGTTCTGAGCGTCATTTTCGTCCTCCTCGATCTCTTCTTCGTCCAGCATCCGCACCCGGGCCTGGCCCAGCAGATCGACTTTTTCTTCTACCAGGTCGACTTCCACCCTATCGGCTTCAAATTCATCCCGGGCTCTGGTGCCTTCCACACCGCCGGTGAGATAAGCTTTATCCTCGCCCAACAAATATTCAATCTCCTCCGCCTCGGCGTAAAGATCGATATATTCCAGATCGGGCTCTCCGGTGAATACAGCCCGCTCCTCATCTATATAATAGATCATGTGCCGGGAGGTGACTAACATCTCGGCCGAGTCGAATTCTACATCCCCGCGAAAAATGACCTCGCCTGCCAGCGAATCAAAATCAGCCTCGTCTCCGGTTATCTCCATATCCTCGCTGAAAAAGCGGGCATTGCCCCGGGCTTCTATCAGATATTCGCCCTCCTCCAGAGTGGTTATATAAATCTCATCTCCTTCCAGGTCGCGGTAGGTCTGAGCTTCTACCGTGGTGAAACGTGCCGATGGTGCAGCTAAAATTGTCAGCAGCACCATCGCTGAAACCAAAAACACTATAAAAATTTTGCTGGAAAAACCAGGAACCTGTTTAAAATTCATTTTCTCTTTCCTCCTCGTCCAGCCAGCGGATACGGGCAGGCTCGCCTTCATCCCCGTAAAGAGTTATCTTTTCAAGGCTGCCGGGCGCAGTAAAGCCCTGACCATAAGCGGTGAAGTTGGGGCCGTAAATCTCGGTCTGTCTATCGGAACTGATGACATCGTCCCGCTGGCGCCAGATCGCATCGCTGGTCTCAAAGCGCAGCTCATCGGAAAGTATGGTGCTGGGACCGGGAATTTTCAGCTCTCCGGCCGGGATATCATAGCGGCCAAACTCGCCTTCCATGGTATAATCAGGCTCGCGCTCCGGTTTAAGATCTTCGCTCAAATCATCCTCTTCCGGCTCGCGGAAGGAGTTAACGAAAACCGGTTCGAAGGTAACCTCCTGCTGTTTTTGACGGCGGACAGCTTCATCCGACTCGACCAGATAGCGGGTTTTACCGTCATCGCTGTAAAGTGTCAGAAGACCATCGCGGATGGCTTCGCCGGGCTCCTCGATCAATTCTTCAACCTCTCGCTCTTCTTCTATCTCCTCATCCCGGTTAGACTCAGGTTCTCCGGTGTCAGTACAGCCAGCAGCAGTCAATATAAATATAAGCAGCAGTAAAGCCGCCATAAACCGCAAAATTCTACCGCTCAAAACTGAGAGCAAAGAGATCATTCCTCTCCGGCGAAGGAGGTGGGAAAGCCGCCCGCCTCTATGACCATTTCGGCGGCTCTTTCGGCTGCCCCGGGCGATCCTACCTTATCTCTTACCTCCCGGTAGCCCTGCTGCTGGGCAAATATGGCCTGGTCATCCAGCAGCAGTTCCCCGGCCTTTTTATATATTATATCATCTCTGGCCTCTTTTTGCACCAGCTCGGGCACAACCTCGCGTCCGAGAATGATGTTGGGCAGACTCACATGATCGGTGCGCAGTAAAACTCGGGCCGCTGCCGCGGTTAACCTGTCGGTTCGGTAAACTACCAGCTGAGGACAGCCGATTAAAGCCGCCTCCAGTGTGGCGGTGCCCGAGGAGATAATGCCCAGATCTGCAGCCCCCATCACCCGGCGGGTGTGACCGGCGATAATTTCCACCTCATCGACCATAGAATCGTTCAATTTTTCTCTGATCAAACTGCTGTCCTCACCCCGGACAGCTATTACCGGCCTCAGATAATGATCATCCTGAAGTCTGCGGGCGGCTGCCAGCATCGGCTCCAGCAGGCTTTCTATCTCGCTCTCCCGCGAGCCGGGGAGGAGAGCCAGAACTTTCTCGCCGGCCTGCAGCCTGGACCTGCCCTTATTTTTGATTACTTCCTCAAGCTGTTCTCGACATCGGCGGTGATCATAGCTGGAGGGAATTTCGTCCCGAAGAGGATGTCCTACGTATTCGACATCTGCTCCCACCTCCCGATATACTTCGTATTCCTGAGGAAAAATAGCAGCCACCTTGACCTGCTGACGGGCCAGCCAGCGAGCCCGCCATCGTCCCCAGCTCCAGGCGGTGGGAGGTATATAATGCACGGCAGGAATATCTCTCCGGCGCAGCCCCCGGGCTAAATACATATTAAAGCCTGAATAATCGACCAACAAAACCGCCCGCGGTTCATTTTCCTCAGCCGCTTTCAGAAGCCGGTGAGCCCGGCTCAAATGACCGGGCAGACCGGCAATAGCCCCGGCCAGACCGAAGCTATTATTTCCCTGGGTCTTAACCACCTTTTTCTGCCCCAGCCGGGCTAACTCCCGACCTCCCATGCCGCTTATCCGCAGCGGCGAAACTCTATTTCTTATTTTTTTGGCCACCCGGGCGGCATGCATATCTCCGGAGGGTTCACCGGCCACTATCATCAGTTCCTGCACCTAATCGATATCCTCCTTTCTCCGGGACTGCACAGCTATGCCGTTCTCCTCAGCTTTCCTGAGAAATTCTTCCTTTTCTATAATCATCACGCCGCCGGCCTCTATTACCAGCCCGGCCGCATCAATTTCGGCCAGCAGTTCGATGGTGCGGGGTCCGACGCCAGGAATGTCGAGCCGTTCATCCTGCTCGGGTCGGGCCGCCTTGGCCATAATGGCCCCGGCTCCGCCCAGCTCACCGGCTCTTTCGATGGTCCGATCGGTGCCTTCGGCCGCCTCAACCGCCAGCACGGCTCCATCCTTGAGCAAAACCGTCTGACCTATTTCCAGGCCGGCCATCTTTTGAGCCAGTTCCATCCCCCGGGCAAAATCCTTCTCCAGGCTTTCATGCTGGCTCTCCTCCCCGGCCAAAAGACCGATATTTGGCCTTTTAATATCCATATATAAATCCTGAGGCAGTAGCCGGTAACCGTAATCCTCCAGCTTCCCGGCTATACCTTCCAATATGGTTTCATCCTCGTAATCGGGCAGTCCGGCCAGAAGCAGCTGCATTTCCTCGTCGAGTTCTATATCCTCATATAGTCTTTCTTTATAAACTTTACCCAGCATGATTACATCTTCTATATTGTCCTCGTCCATCAAATCCAGCAGATCCCCCAGCCTGCCCAGTTCTATATCGCGCACTCTCTCGGCTTTTTCCAGAGAAGGAGTTGCCTCCTGATGGATGCGGTAGGCTACCACCTCTCGTCCTGCTTCCTGGGCGCGCTCAAGCCAGATCTCCGGCAGTTTATCTCCGCCGGCTATCAGCGCAGTTCTGGTCATCTTTATTCCTCCTCACTCTGACCGGGACATATTTCCTGACTCTCACATATAAAGTCCAGAAGCTCGCCGGGCCGATCCCCGGTCCAGCTGCGGGATTTGAGTTCATTCAACTGCCGCCTGAATTTTCGCCGCCGGGCAGCTGCACCGCTCCGCCGGGAATCGGATTTGCGAGAATCTTCATTTTCGCCTCTGTTTTTTCGGAAAAGCGCCTTAAATACTGTCTTTAGCTCGCTGAATTCTTTTTTATTTATGCCATCACGCCTCAGACCTACGGCATTGAGACTGTGCACACGAGCCGGTATCCCGTCAGCCAGCAAAAAGGGGGGGATATCTCGCTCAAAATGTGAATGTCCGCCCAGCATGGCCAGTCTGCCCACTTCCACCCCGGAATCTATAACCGACATGCCGGCCACAAAAGCCGACGTATTGATGCGGGCCCCGGGGCGAACTGTGGTGGCATTGGCAATTTTTACCTCCGAGCCCAGGCTGACCCCCGGTTTTATTACCGCATAGGCCATGATGAAATTTTCATCGCCGGCTGAGACTTTTCCTTCCTGCTTGATCACCTTCCCATCAGCCTTCACGGGTGCGCTGTCGGCTGTTATCTGAACATATTCTCTAATTATATTATCCTCACCCATACGAATCTGTCCGGAAGAGTAAGAGGTCTCCTCGAAAAAGCGGTGATACCGGCAGGAATCGGTGAGAATGGCTCCGCTTTCCACCCGGCAGCCCGAACCAAGCCGGATATCGGCGGTGAGCTCAGCCCGTGCTCCGACAAAGCAGTCATCGCCCAATTTTACATCGGGGCCTATACTGGCTTCTGGACCTATCCAGCAGCCGACCCCCAGCTCGGCTTCCTCAGCTACACTGGCTGTGGGATGAATTTCAATATCCGCCAAAGTCGCTCACCCCTGGGGCCGGCGGGTGGCGAAGGTGAGCTCGGCTTCGGCGGCCAGTTCATCTTCCACCCGGGCCTCAGCTGCTACTTTGCCCAGCGAGGAGCGCAGGCGCAGCATCTCGACTTCCAGAATGAGAGTATCTCCCGGCACCACCTGCCGCCGAAACTTGGCTGAATTGATACCGGCAAAATAGGCTATGCTGTCGCTCTCTTCAGGAACGCTTTGATAGAGGAGAAAACCTCCGGCCTGAGCCATCGATTCCACTATCAAAACCCCGGGCATAACCGGCTGCTGGGGAAAATGCCCCTGAAAAAATTCTTCATTGATTGTCACATTTTTGCGGGCGCGCACATACTCCTCAGGCTGACATTTTTCTATCCTGTCTATCAGCAAAAAGGGATACCTGTGGGGTAAAAGCCCCTTTATTTCTCCGATTTCATGCCGGCCTGAACCGGAAGAATCTGCTGTTTCATCCTCCTGTGTTTTATCATTTTTCTCCTTATCGCTCATTTAAAATATGCCTCCTCTTATTTATATGAGTTCACGTGATCAGGCTGAATATCTTCATGGGAAGCGAAAAAAATTTATAAGTTTGGATCTTCTCCATAACCGT
The DNA here is from genome assembly GCA_964436625.1 of uncultured Halanaerobiaceae bacterium. Taxonomy (GTDB): domain Bacteria; phylum Bacillota; class Halanaerobiia; order Halanaerobiales; family Halarsenatibacteraceae; genus Halarsenatibacter. The sequence continues at coordinate 41,890 of CAYTDP010000011.1, forward strand.
TGGTGAAATTTACGATACATTCTTTTAAAGCGATAACTGCTCACCTCTTATTACAGGAAGCTATGAGACGAAGTGATACTCGAAATTTTTCGAAGCCTGAGTCAGGTACCTGGCCCAAAAATCGTGTCCCAGGCTCAGGATGTGCCGGGCTGAGCGAAGCTCAGGGATGAGCTTTCGCGAAGGGAGCACTATTTTTGGGCCGAAAACTAAACTTAAGCAGAGG
>CAYTDP010000012.1:0-41381 GCA_964436625.1 uncultured Halanaerobiaceae bacterium
CCGCAATATAATAACCGTCTGCAGGCATATAGGCGTGATATGTTCTCAAGTTATCTAAAAGGTGTTAAAAACAAGTTCTCTACTCCCTCCAATAATTCCTGTCTAATTCAGCAAAATTAAATATCCAATATTTTTGGATCTTCTTGTCTTCAGTTGGTAAACAGGTGCGCAAAAATACTTATTTAGTCATACTGGAAGATATAAAGCGAAGTGATACTCGAAATTTTTTAAAGTTTGGGTCAGTTCCCTGGCCAAAAAATAGTGTCCCCGGCTCAGGATGTGCCGGGCTGAGCGAGAGCTCAGGGAAGAGCTCTCGCGAAGGAAGCTCAATTTTTTGGCCGAAAACTGAATTTAAAGCAGAAAAGATTTCATTGTGAACGAAGCTTTATATCTTCCAGTCATTATTATCATGATAGCGATCTTATACGATATCTATCAACTTATAACAAGAAAAAACATATTTTTATCTTGTATTATACAGGGGGGTGTGGTAAACTATAGAGACTCTAAACTGACTGGTCGGTAGAGGGGCTGGAGAGGCGGTTTTCGAAGGCGAGTTCCCGGCAGCGGAAAGGATGAAAAATGAACACAGAAAAAAGCAGAGAGGATATACTCGAAGCAGCCCGGCAGCTTTTCTCCCGGCGCGGGTATCATTCCACCATGAGCGAGATAGTTCAGGCCTCGGGCCGGAGCAAAGGCACAATTTATCACTATTTCGATAACAAACAGGATCTTTTCGAGACCATGATAAACGAGGTCATCGGCAGGCTGTACCGTGATATCACCGAAATAGGACAGACGGATGCGGAATTCGAAAAGAAACTCAGGATGCTGATCGAAGCTATCATAGTTTTTTACAGGGAACACGGCGAACTGGCCTATACATTTTTTATGAGTGCGGGCACCGAGCTGAAGAAAAAAGCCATGGAATGGCATTTTAATTTTAATGAAGCCACCAAAAACATTTTAAGAGAGGGCGTAAATTCGGGTTATCTGGCTGAAACAGATGTCAATCTGCTTTCTCATTCTCTTATAGGTCTGACCCGCGCTTTTTCGCCCCCGCTGATGAAGGAGGATTATGATTCGGCTGTTATGGTCGATTTTGTGATGAAATTATATCTGGAGGGGGTTAGGGCTAAAAATGATACGGAAGCTGTATGAAAAAAACTCGGAAATAAAATTGGTTATGGCGGGCAATATCTTTCGAATGAAAATTTTTATGCTGGCCGCCTTCCTGCTGGCAGCTTTTATTCTGACATCGGCGGTTTCCAGCGGAGATGCCGCGGCAATAAACCGGCCCGAAAAGGAGCTGACTTTAGCCGAAAGCATCGACCTCGCCCTGGAACAGAATCAGGGATTTAAAGCTGCTCGCGAGGAGTTGAAAAAGCAGGAGGCGACCCTGAGCATGGCCAGGGCGGCCCGCCGGCCGGAGCTGACGCTTTCTTCCAGCTACGCTCGTTTTGATGATGATTTTGGCGCCGGAGGTGGGCTGGCTGAAGAGCTCGGCTTCGAATTGAACGGCGGTGCCGAAAGCCGACATACGACAGATCTCAATCTGCAGCAGCCTCTTTTTACCTTCGGCCGGATAAGCGGGAGAATTGAAAGCTCCGAGGCAGCGCTCAGGGCGGGAGAAGCCGGTTATGCCGGAGAAAGACAGGATCTGATCCACGAAGTCATAATACTATACCATAATCTTATTCTGTCCGAAGAAGCAGTCCGGGTGCAGAAAGATTACCTGCGGGCCATCGAGTCCCATAAAGAAGTCGTGGAGGCCAATCTCGAGGCCGGTCTGATCACCCGGCTCGATCTTTATGAAGTCAGGGTGGCGCTTTCCGAGATAGAACAAAAGCTTATAGAAGCGGAAAGTGATCTCAAGCTGGCCCGCAGCCGCTTCAGCAGCCTGCTGGGTCTGCCGGCGGCTGTCCGGCCGACTGCAGCCCTAAAGCCCGGAGACAGGTTTGAGAATCTGGAAGATGAACTGCTGCTATTAGGAGAGGAAGATATTATCGACCTGAGTGAAAATTTTCAGCTCGAGAATCTCTCCCACCGGCTGCAGGCTTCTGAAGCCAGAACGGAAGCGGCCAGAGCGGAAAGATACCCAACTATAGGCCTTTCCGGAAATTACTCGCGTGAGGATGATGGGTTTGGCTTCGATGAAAGCTCCTGGTCGGCGGCAGTAGGTCTGAGTTTGAACCTTTTCGACGGCGGTCAGAGAAAAGCGGAGATAGAGCAGGCTGTATCCGAGATGAGACAGCTGGACCATCTCCGCCTGGATATGGATTCGCGGCTGCAGGTAGAGGCCAGAAGAGCTTTAAGCGCGCTTTCGGACGCCAGAGCCCGCCAGAAACTAGCCCGGGAGATGCGCAGAGAAGCCACAGAGAGAGTGAAACTGGCCGAACTCCGCTATTCCGCCGGGGTGGGTACCGGCACCGATGTGCTCGACGCCCGCGCTGAAAAAAGCCGGGCACTTTTAACCGGCAGCCAGACCGATTTCAGACGGGTTGAGGCGGCAGCTGACATGTACAGGGTGCTCGGCCGGATCGATAAAATATATGAGGAAGTCAGGTGAAGATCATGTTCCTTTTTGCGAAAGCAAGCATATTAAACAAAATTGTCACCCTGCTGGTTTTTCTGGTCCTTCTTACGTCGGGCTATTTTTTCTTCGGGGAGTTCTTTTCAGACAAAGCTGCTGAAGAACAGGAAGCAGCTCATCCGGAAACTGAGATAGCCGGGGATGACCGGGAGGAAGCTGATGCAGAGGAGCTGGCCGCCCGGGTGATCTGCTCTCAGGCGGTCATCGGCGATATCGAAGTGCGCAGCAGCTTCAATATAATGATGGAGGCCAGCAGAGAATATTCCGTGCATCCGCGCATCAGCGGCGAGATAGAGCGGGTCAATGTGAAGGTTGGAGATTCTGTCAGCCGCGGAGAGGTGCTGGCCGAAATAGATGACAGACGATATCGGGCTGAGCTCGATCAGGCCCGGGCCGGGCTGGCCGCTGCCGAAGCTGAATTGAGCAGGCTCGAAGTCGGCACTCCTCCAGAACAGCTGGAGCAGATCAAAGCCCGGATGGATGAAGCTCAGGCTTCGGTGGCAGGTGCCCGGCGCAACGTGGGCTTTGTCGGTGAGATATTTGCGGAAAGAACTCCCGACGATATGGAGATTGAAAGAATCAATACCGAGTTTGAACAGGCAATAAGACAGCTGGAAATAGCCGAAAAGGAAAAAGAGCAGGCTGAGCTCGCCCACGAAGATGCCGTCGATAATTACGAAAGGATGGCCAGCCTTTACGCCAGAGGAGGCATCAGCGAGCGAACCTATGAAGAAGTTTCCCGGGGAAAAAAACAGACCCGGATCGCCCTGGAGGCTGCTGAGGCCGGTGTCAGCCAGGCGGAATCCGTCTTGAAAGGCACCGAAGTTCTGAAGGAAATGACCGGAGATCTTTACGAGTTCCGGGCTGAAGAGGAACAGATGGTATCCCAGGCCCGGACTCAATACGAAGCGGCAGAAGCCGCTTTGAAGGGAGCCAAAGCCGCTCTGGCCGAGGCGGAAAGAGGGCCGACCCGGGAAGAGATAGAGGCAGCCCGGGCCCGCACGGAAGAGGCCCGGGCCCGGGCGGAGCTGGCCAGCACGATTTATGATGATATCGAGATAAAAGCGCCAGCTGATGGCATTATAGCGCAGGTCGAGATCGAAGAGGGAGAGCTCGCCGGTCCCGAGATGTCAGTTTTTTATCTGGTCAATCTCGATATGATGCAGGCGGCAGCCAATATCAACGAGACCCATATAAGCAAAATTGCGGTGGGCGATAAGGCTCCCGTCACAGTTTTTGGCCTGCCGGCTGAGGAGTTCACCGGGCTGATAAGCACTATCTCTCCTCTGGCCGCTGAAGGAGGCGGTTTTCCGGTGGAGCTGCAGGTGCCCAATCCGGATCTAAATATAAAATCGGGGATGCGCGGCAGTATCGAACTGGTCGTGGACAGATCAGAAAACACCCTGCTCATATCCCAGGATGCCACCTTCACACCGGCCGCAGCCTCCCGGCCGGGCGCCAGCTCCGGAAATGAAAGGGCCGTCTTCGTCATAGATGATGAAAAAAGAGCCCGCTATCAGCTCGTAAGAACGGGGCTTGAGACGAGAGATAAAGTCGAGATCCTGTCGGGGCTGGATGAGGGAGATCGTCTGATTCTTTACGACCAGGGACGCATAGAGGACGGCCAGAAGGTGGAGGTGGTAGAAAATGAAGCTATCTGATTTTACCGTCGAACGACCCATCTTCACCATCATGGCCATCTTAATCGTCATGTTTTTGGGCTTTATAGGTTTCAGGGAGCTGGGGCTGGATCTTTATCCGGACATCGAATTTCCCATAATAGCGGTAATAACTCAATATGATGGAGCCACGCCGGAAGAGGTGGAGAATCTCGTAACCCGGCCGATAGAGGACGCGACCAGCACCGTGGACGGGATCGAAAATATAAGTTCCACTTCCAGCCCGGGAAGATCCTTCGTCATCAATCGCTTTGAATACGGGACCGATCTGGACTTTGCCCGTCTGGATATCAGAGAGAGTATAGATATGATCCGCGGTCTGCTTCCCGACGGCGCCGATGATTCGATGATCTTTACCTTCGATCCCCAGCAGCTGCCGATCGCCACCTATGGTTTTACCGGCGAAAGAAGCATTATGGAACTCACCGACTGGGCTGAGGATAATCTCGAACCCCGACTTGAGAGGCTGCCGGGGGTGGCCAGCGTGAATATCACCGGCGGCCTGGAGCGGGAAATTCAGGTCGATGTCGACCAGGACTCGCTGCACAGCTACGGGCTGACGCTTCTGGAACTGACCGAAAAGCTGCGTTCTGAAAATCTCAAGCAGTCAGCGGGGCGTATCGAGCTGGGCCGCAGGGAGATGCTGACCGAGATAGATGGGGAATTTAAAGATATGGACGAAATAAGAAGTCTGCACCTCAACGATACCGGCCTGCTTCTTTCCCAGGTGGCGCAGGTGACCGACGGCGAAGCCGAAGCTGAACAGTATGCCCGGGTTGATGGAGTTGAAGGCATAGGCTTTTCCATTCAGCGGGAGAGCGGAGCCAATACAGTGCTGGTAGCCCGGCGGGTACAAAACGAAATCGCCAGCATCGAAGAAGATCTGCTGGCAGCAGATATGAGCCTGGAGAACATTTTCGATCAGTCGGAATTTATCGTAAAAGCCATCAACAACCTGGCCCGTAACGCTTTCATGGGCGCGATAATGGCCGTCATCGTACTCTATATCTTCCTGCGCAGCATAAAGACAACCCTGATCGTGGCTCTGGCCATGCCCATCTCGATCGTGGCCACATTCGTTTTGATGTATTTTGGTGATTTGACCTTCAATCTGATGTCACTCGGGGGGCTGGCCCTGGGCGTGGGGATGCTGGTAGACAATGCCATCGTGGTGGTGGAGAACATTTATAGAATGAGACAGAAGGGCGTGGAGCCCCGGCTGGCTGCCACCCGGGGCAGCGGCGAAGTGGCCTCGGCCATAACAGCCTCGACGCTGACGACTGCCTCGGTGTTTTTGCCGGTGGTCTTCATAGAGGGAATTGCCTCGGAGCTCTTCACCGAACTTTCCATGACGGTGGCCTTTTCTCTCTTCGCCTCGCTTTTGGTAGCCTTAACGCTTATTCCCATGATGGCCTCGCGTCTTTTAAACGGTCCTGCCTCGCCTCAAAAGGGTGAGCTGAATAAATTCGACAAAACCGGCGGCAGAATCAAAAACCTTTACGGCCGCTTTCTTAATTTAGCTCTCGATCATCGCGCTGTGGTGGTGGCAGCGGTGGCTGTGCTCTTTTTCACCAGCTTCTTTCTTCTGCCCCGGATCGGGGCCGAGCTGATGCCCGGAATGGACGAGGGCGAAATAAGTGTGGATATCGAGATGCCGCTGGGCACGCTGCTCTCGGAAACCCGCAATTTGACGCTGGAGATAGAGGAGTTTATCTGCGGCATAGAAGAGGTCGATATAGTATTTTCCGGAATCGGTATGGGCGGGGGCCAGGCACTCATGCTGGGCACAGGCGGCAGCTCTCACGAGGCTACCCTCGATATAAGTCTGGTCGATAGGGAGTTCAGGGAGCGGGAAACATCCGAGATAGCAGCCGAAATTCGCAGTTTTACCGAAAATATTCCCCGGGCCGATATTTCGGTCACCGAAGTCGAGGGCAGAGGCGGCGGTCCCGGTGGAGCTCCCGTGGAGATTACGGTTTACGGTCCCAATCTGGATCTTTTACAGGAGATAGCTGCAGAGCTCGCCCTGATAGCGGAAGAAGTTGAGGGAGCTGTCAACGTCGATACCGGCCTGGAAGAAGGCAGGCCAGAGATAGCCGTCAGCTTAAATAGACAGCGCAGCGCCGATCTGGGCGTGCCCGCTGCTCTGATAGCACAGACGGTCAGCGCCGGAATCGACGGCAGCGTGGCCACCATGTTCCGCGTCGATGACGATGAGTACGATGTGCTGGTCCGGCTCAGCGAAGGTGGGAGAGAAAGCCTGAACGAACTCAAGGGTATGAGAATTGCCTCGCAGTCAGCGGGAATGATCGAACTGCAGGAGGTGGCCAGCGTATATCAGACTGAGGGACCGGTGAGCATCAGCCGCGATAACCGGGAGAGGACTGCCACCGTCACCGCCGATCTTTTCGAGCGCGATCTCGGCAGCGTCATCGAAGATATCGAGACCGGGATGCAGCGCATAGATATGCCTGAGGATTACCGGGTCGAGATAACCGGTGAAGCGGAGGATATGGCCGAAGCCTTCGGGAATCTCGCCTACGCGATGATAATAGCCATAGTGCTGATTTATATGATAATGGCAGCTCAGTTCGAATCGCTGATACACCCCTTCACCATCATGTTCACCGTGCCGATGGCCATAATCGGCGTGCTGGTCGGGCTGTTTTTGACCGGTCATACTGTCAGTATAGTTTCCATCATCGGAATGATAATGCTCATCGGCATAGTGGTCAACAACGCCATAGTGCTCGTCGATTACGTCAATATACTGCGCGGCCGGGGCCAGACCCGCCGCGAGGCTCTTGTAAACGCCGGCAAAATCAGACTCCGACCGATAACGATGACAGCTCTTACCACCATACTGGCCCTGACTCCGCTGGCGCTGGGAATAGGTGAGGGAGCAGAAGCCCAGGCACCGATGGGCGTGGTGGTGATCAGCGGTCTGGTGACAGCCACTTTTCTGACCCTTGTCTTCCTGCCGGTCATTTATTCGCTGGTGGATGGATTCGGAGAAGCCGTAAAAAGTCTCATAAAAAGCTGAGCTGGATTTTAAAAATAAGCGAAACCGGAAGGCAGTTTTCCCTTAGAATAGGGACTGTCTTCCGGCTTTATTTTTATCTGCGATTTTTAAGAGCGATCTTATCTGCTGTCGGTGCCGGCAGGTGAAATCAAAGCTTGCCCTTTTCCTGCAGCTCCTTCAGCTTGTCGAAATTATCCACATCGAGAGCCCGGCTGGTGATATTCTGCATTATCTCCTGAAGCTCATGCACGACTTCCTCCTGGTCCTCTCTTCCGGCCCAGGGACTTTTCAGCATGTCGATGTAAAACGCCATAGCCTCCGAGAGCAGCGCCCATTCCTCCGGACTCAATTTGAGATCAACTTTCTCTTCGCTCATGCTAACCCTCCTCCAGATTAAGAAATCTTTCGTCGGGCATTTCTGCAGGCATGCTGTCACACCCCGTGCAATCATTTCTGTTTGGAGCTTATCTGTCTTTATTGTGCTTCAATGTCATTATAGCAAAATCAGGGCTGGATTTTAACATTTTTGCAGGCGTCGACTCTATCAGGTTACGCGTGACTATTTGCACAATTCTTGACATTTTTCTTTTGATGTTTAACAATGTAAATTAAAATAGAGAATATTTCTGTGGGAATTTCAATTTTCCTGGTAAAAGAGTTATCATCCTCTTCTTTAATTATTACATATTTCAGGCATTAAATACAGGTTTAAGAAAAAATCATGAATTCAACTTCAAAAAGGAGGGCAAACGTGAAGAAAATTGCTATAGTCGGCAGCAGCGGCGGAAATCTCTTCAATTTAGGTGGAAAAAAGCCCTATGATCTGCTGGAAAAAATTATCAACCAGGCTCAAGCCGCAGGATTTGAGGTGGAGGATATCATCTTTATAGCGGCCGAAAAATCGATGGACCAGGTACAGGAAACCACTCCGGCATCTCTACTGACGCTGGACAGAAATAATATCAGCGAAGCGATCACCTCTGAACTGAGAGAGGTGAACGAAGAAGCGGAAAAACTGGACGAAAATCTCGCCGGGAAAATTGAGGAGGAAAAGGTGGACGGCCTGGTTCTGGTCAGTGCCGACCCTGAAGGCGTTAACAGCAAAACAGTTAAGGCTGCCGCCGAAAAAGGAATACCTGTAGCAGGCACCGGCGGCACTTCCATGTCCACAGTGCAGTCTCTGGGTGCCAATGTTGTTTCTGCCTCCGGCACCACCGGGACGACCAACCGCACCAGAGCTATAAGCTACATAACTTCTCTGAGCGACCACTGGGAAATGGATTACAAACCCGTGGTCGGCAACATCCAGGAAGCGAGCACCGATGATCTGATCTCCAATATAAATCTTAAAAGCATCATGGTCACCGCGCTTCCCGCATTCATAGCCATGGCCCTGATGCTGGCTTTGAGCAGGGTTCCCCATCTGGGCTTTTTGGAGGAAGATATTTTTGAAACGATAGTGGAGGGGCTGCCGATCGTGGTCGCCGTTATCGGCGCCAAACAGGTTTCAGGTCTTGATCAAAGCGCCATCATCGCCGGAATAATCACCGGCCTTCTCTCCACAGAAGCAGGTATTCTGGGAGGTCTGGCTGGAGGAATAATAGCCGGATTCCTGGTGACCCAGCTGCTCAGCTTCTCCTACAGGAAAAAACTGCCCGCCACCACCGCCAGCATTGTTGCCGGAGGCTTTGCCGGTTTAATTGCCGGCAGCATCATATTTTATGCTCTGACTCCCGCCACCAGCGCTCTGGGAGAAGGAATCCGGGCGGGAATAGAGGGAGCAATCGAGGTCAATCCCATCTTAGCCGGAGCCTTTGCCGGGCTTGTGATCTGGCCAGCCATAATGGGCGGCTTCTATCACGGAGCCATTCTGCCGGTCATCCTGCTGGAGATGGAGGAATACGGGCACAGCTTTTTTGGAGCGGTCGACATGTCCGGTCTGGTCATGGTCTCGGCCGGCATAACCCTGGCCAATATTATCCTGCCCCGCAAAAAAGGAGAGCGAGCGGTGGCTGGCCCGGGTTTTTTCATCAATATGGCCTTCGGCACCTTCGTGGAAGCAGCCTATCCGTTCATGTTTTCCAGCAAACTGGTTTTTGGCGGAGCTATTTTAGCCTCCACTCTCGCCGGAACATCCGCCGGCATCTTCGGAGTTAGGGGAACAGCTTATGTCCCCTCGCTGGTAGCTCCCGGAGTTTCTAACAATCCGGTCGGATTTGTGATCGCTATGGCCGTCGGCCTGGTCTCATCCTTTGTTTTTACCTATATGGCCAACAAAATAGCACTGCGAGGAGAAAGAAAAAGCAGGAATGAACAAAGCTGAAATAGAGCCTGAAAAAGAGCAAAAAAATTGGATCTTCTCCATAACCGTTGGTGAAATTTACGACATATTCCTTTAAAACGATAACTGCTCACCTCTTATTATTTATAGGAAGCTATGAGGCGAAGTGATACTCGAAATTTTTCGAAGCCTGAGTCAGGTAAACTTAAGCAGAGGGAAAATTTCATTGTGAGCGGAGACTCATAGCTTCCATGAATGAGTGCTATATAAGACGTGAAAATGAGATGGTTTAAAGTAGCGGTTTTTGCTCTTCTGGCTGCTTCGCTTCTTTTAGGAATGACAGCCCATTCCGGTGCCGTGCTGGCCGAAACTGCGACAGAAGATCCCGAAGTTTATATTGGCAGCGCCGAAGGTTACGCAGGCAGAGTGCTGGTAGAAGTGATGCTGGCAGACGAGGAAATCGTGGACATTCGAGTTCTCGAATCTCAGGAGATCGAAGAGCACGCCTACCTGGCTCTAAGAGAGCTCCCCCGCTCTATAGTCCGCACTCAGAGTATAGATGTCGATGTTATCTCGGGCGTCACCGAGACGAGCGAGGGAATAATAGAGGCTGTGGAGGAAGCTCTGAAAAAACACGGAGAGTGAAATGAAGCAGGAGATCCCGGTTGAATATATAATTTTATCATTGGAATTAAATTTAATATTGATAATTTTAACTTCAAAGGAGGTTTTCATATGAAAATTAAACTGCTGGGTATCATGCTGATACTTGCTCTCACGCTGGCTTTCAATCCGGCTGCTGTGGAAGCTCTGCCGGAGGACATGCCGGAAAAGCCGGAACAACTCGACATTATCGGGCTCGATATTGATGTTGAGCAGTTCGGAGAGGGAGTGGAAAATTTCGAGGAAGAATACGGCATCGAGGTAAACTGGATGGAATACCCCTACGGCGATCTCTGGGATCAGATCACCACCAGCATCCACGGAGGGATGGAATTTGACCTTTACATGATGAGCAATTCCTGGCATCCCGAGCTGGGTCAGCTGGGAATGGCGGTCCCGCTGGGCGATGTAGCCTCTCAGGCTACTCTCGACGAGATAAATGAGAGATTTTACGATTCCACCGTCGATTTTGTCACCTCTCACGGAGAGCAGTGGGCCATTCCCGGCACCGCCTCCACTATCACTTTCTTTTACAACGAAGAGATGTTAAATGAACTGGGCTACGAAGAAGCTCCGGACAACTGGGACGAGATGCTCGCCATCTCCCGGGAAGCCATCGATGAAGGGCTGGCCGAATACGGCTTTTTCCCCGGTTATCTTTCCGGACATGAAGATGGTATGGTTCAATTCGATCTTATGCTGAAGCTGCATGACGGCCAGTGGATGAACGAAGACAGGACTGAATGGACTTTCAACGATGAAGCCGGGGTGGAGGCTTTGACCCAGATGAAAGAACACCTGGAAGAAGATCTCATCCCTGAAGCTTCCCTGGAGCAGAGTGACTGGGACAATATGCATCTTTTTCTATCAGGAGAGACTCCTTTCGAAATTAACTGGAACTTTGTACACCAAATGGCTATAGATCCCGAGCAGTCAGAAATTGTCGATGATTTTGGCGTTGATCATGTTCCCGGCGTGGAAGGCAAAGAGAAAGATACTTACACCGTCTTAGGCGGCGGCGGTTACGCAATATCCCCCACCACCCGCTCGGAGGAATGGGCTTTTAAGCTGCTGGACTATATGCACAGAATAGAGGGAGCTTTAGGCGTGATGGAAGAACAGGGGGGCGCTGAAGCTACTATGGTCGAACCCTATGAAAATCCCGAAGAATACGGTTTTACCCCCGAGGAATACGAAATGATAGAGATCTTCCCGCAGCAGCTCGAATACGGCGGGGTGCGTCCCAGCGATTATCTGACCTGGTATTCAGAGTTCAGAGACAATATATTCACTCCTGCCATGCATAGAGCTCTGCTGGGCGAGCAGGAAGTTGAAGAAGCTTTAGATCAGGCCCAGCAGGAAGCTCAGGAGATGCTGGAGGCCGAAGGTCTGTAATTAAATATAAATTAAGTTTCTGACGCCGGAGAAGGCCTGTATCACCAGACCTCAATCCTCGGGTCTATCTTCTATCGTACCTGTAAATTGCTTCATGCCTCCTGTCCTCACCCGAGGTAGGACAGGGGGCTTTACAATTTTGAAATTTCTCTGTCGATGTTCAGAAGGAGGGATTGTGTTTGCAGGGAAGAGAGATCGGAGAAGGAAAGCTGGGGGTTTTGATGTCCACCCCGGCTATGCTTCTGATAATTTTAACCGCTGTAATTCCTATTGCCTATGCATTTTATCTCAGCACCCAGGATATACACGGCATTATGAATCACGGTTTTGTAGGGCTGGAAAATTACCGAGAAATAATAGAAACGGGCCGGCTTCAGTCAGCTCTGATAGCCACCCTGCTCTTTGGGGGCGGGGTTGTCGTATTTCAGATGGTGGCTGCCATGATCATAGCTCTGGCACTCAATGTAAAATTTCTGGGGCGCAATGTAGTCCGCTCACTGATATTGATACCCTGGGCTATTCCCACCGCCCTGGTCGGAGTCATGTGGAGCCGTTTTCTTTCAGCCACCGACGGCTATTTCAACGCTACTCTGCGCCTTTTAGGCATTCTTGATGGAGAGATGAACTGGTTTCTACACAGAGGCCTGGCCATCATAATGGTGGTGCTGGTCGACTCCTGGAAATTCACCTCCATCTTCGTCATGATCTTTCTGGCTGGTCTGCAGGCTATCCCCACCACCTTTTATGAGGCGGCTTTAGTGGACGGAGCCAGCCGAATCCAGAGGTTCTTGCATCTCACCCTCCCCCTGATGAAACCGGTGATATTGGTTGCTCTCATCATGCGCACTATCTTCGTCTTTCATGCCTTTGATCTTATCTATATCCTCACCGGCGGCGGCCCCGGAGACGCCACCCGGGTGCTCGCTTATTATACCTATCAGGAAAGCTTCACCTTCCTGCAGCACGGGCGGGGGGCATCCGTAGCCTTTATACTTTTTTTGTTGACGGGAATCGTCACTTTAATTTATATCAAAATTCTTGGCACTGACAAGTAAATTTTCTGCAGTGAGGTGATCACATATTGAATGAATTATCTGGCTGGCTAAAAGTCATGCATCGAATAGTAATAACTTTAGTAGTAATAGCTATCCTGCTGCCTTTTTACTGGATATTCATAATGAGCGTAACCCCCCAGCGCTACATCGCCGGCCGGACTATACCGGCTATGTTTCCGCGGGAGGCCTCCTTTGAAGCTTTCGCTCAGGTGCTGGGCTGGGCCGAAGTCGAATCCGCCCAGGCCCAGAGAGCTGCCATGATGTTTCAGCGTTCAATGTTTAACAGCGTGGTAGTGGCGGGTGTTTCCACCGTCCTGGCCCTGATATTTGGAGTTTTAGCCGCTTACGCTCTCTCTCGGCTGGATTTCCCCGGCAAAAATGCCTCCTATGTAATGATACTGGGCAGCCGACTTTTAGCTCAAATTACGCTGGCAGTCCCCATGTTTACCATCTTCGAGATGATGGGAATTCTGGACACCTACCTGCCCCTAATTATCATGAACACCTCTTTTTGCATGGCCTGGGTCACGCTGATTATGGATAATTATTTCGACATGATAGACAGTGAGATGGAGGATGCTGCCCGGGTGGATGGATGTACGAGATTTGGCGCCTTCTGGAGGGTGCTTCTGCCCATGGCCAGGCCGGGTATAATCTCGGTAATGCTTATTTCTTTTCTTTTTGCCTGGGGAGAGTTTCTTTACGCTCTGCTTTTTACCTCTTCCATGTCAGCTCGCACCATGCCGGTAGTGCTGTCCATGTTCCTGGGTCAGTTTGCCATAGAATATCGTCTGCTGGCCGCAGGTCTGGTGCTGGGGGTCATGCCGCCGGTAATTATCGCCCTGCTTTTTCAACGTTTTATAGTTCAGGGGCTTACCCAGGGCGGCCTCAAAGGATAAGTTTTCCATTCACCCCACCGGATTCACCCTCGAGCAGGGCAGATCCACACAGCATTTGCCGCAGGCATCCGTAAGCTGGTCGAACTCTTCATGCAGCCTGTCGTTTTCCTGCAGCATATCATAACAGCTGCTCCGGTCGAAAGAATCCAGCTTGAGAGCGTCTTTGACGCAGCGATCAATGCATCTCTGGCATGCTCCCCTCTCTTTGTGCAGGCAGTATTCAACCTCCGGTCGGGGAGAGGGAGGCATCTCCAGATCTATAACCAGCGTTCCCACCCTGCCGCCGCAGCCCTGCTCGGTGATGAGCATGTTGTTGAGCCCAAAAGTGCCCAGGCCGGCAATATAGGCGACATGACGGTGCGACCAGTCGCTGATCAGTTTCTTTTTGTCAAAATTATGGGTGGCGGGAACAGCAGCCACCCGCTGCCCTCTTTTCTCCAGCTCTTTTTTAAGGTGCTCATTTAAGTCCGCGATCAGCTGATTGGTCTCCAGATAGGCAGCCGCCCATTCCCGGGAACATTCCCGGTCGTCGATATTGGACTCCATAACCCAATCAGCGAAAGGTAGAAAATAAGCGATGACGGTCCCGGCTTCCTCCAGAAAATCCTCCGGCCGGGCATGGCTGGGGCTTACAGCTTCGGAAAGCCGGGCGAATAGTTCATCATCTGCCGAGGCGAACTCCACTACAGGTTCCCGCCATTCCGTCTCTATCGATTCGCGGCGGGAATAACCATCTACATAATCGGTAATCAGCTTTTCTATTTTCTGCTGCAAGTTAACTCCTCCTCTGTTGCTCTTAGCCGATGAAATTTTTATCTCGAAACCCGGGAAGCCGGATCTTCTCTCAAATCTTTTATCACCCCGGGCAAAACTTCCAGAAGATAATCGATATCTTCGCCGGTATTGACCTCTCCTACGGTCAGACGCAGTGAACCAAGGGCGAGCTTTTGCTCCAGCCCCAGCGCCAGCAGAACATGTGAGGGGTCCATTGAGCCGGAGGTGCAGGCCGAACCGGTGGAAGCAGCTATGCCGCGGCTGTCCAGCTCGCGCAAAAGAGCCTCCCCATCCACCTGCCGAAAGCAAAAATTAGCGTTGTTGGGCAGCCTCTTTTCTTCCGAAGGCCCGTTGAGTATAACTCCCTCGATATTTTCACTGACAGAATCGATAATTCTATCTCTCATCTCGATAAGGCGTTCTCTTTTCTGCGGCAGCTTTTCCCGGGCCAGCCGGGCGGCCGCGCCAAAACCCACGATACCTGGCACATTCTCGGTGCTGGCCCGCCTGTTTCTCTCCTGAGCGCCCCCGGTCATCTGCGGGATAAGTCTGGTCCCTTTTTTTACATAAAGAGCCCCCACGCCCTTCGGCCCGTTTATTTTATGGGCTGACAGAGTCAGCAGGTCAACGCCCAGCGACTGCACATCCAGCTCCAGCTGACCGGCAGCCTGCACAGCATCGGTGTGAAAATATATATCATACTCCCGGGCGATTGCGGCCAATTCCTCCAGAGGCTGTATAGTACCTATCTCATTGTTGGCCAGCATTATGCTGATCAAAATCGTATCCGGCCTTATGCTTTCCTCGAGCCTGGCGGGATCAAAAAAGCCTTTATCGTCCACCGGCAGATAGGTCACCTCAAAGTCCAGATTTTCCTCCAGAAATTCACAGGTATGCAGCACCGCGTGATGTTCTATGGCGGAGGTTATGATATGACGCCCCCTGCCGGAAAGAGCCATGGCAGTGCCCTTGAGGGCCAGATTGTCGGCTTCTGTACCGCTGCCGGTAAAAATGATCTCCCTTTCATCCGCGGCATTGATCAGCTTCTGCACCTGCCGGCGGGCTTTATTTACAGCTTTTTCAGCCTGCTTACCCTCTTCATATATGCTGGAAGGGTTGCCGAACTTTTCCGAAAAATAAGGGGCCATGGCCTCTTTTACCTCATCTGCCGCCGGGGTGGTGCCGGCATGATCGAAATAATATCTATCACTCATTCTCCGCCTCTCCTTCCCGGCGGCCAGCCATCCTGATCCTATCAAAATCGTTCTCCCAGAGGTCTATATAGAGCAGATCTCCCTCTATCCGCTCCTCGTTATCGGTCAGGTATTTGTAGGCTTCTGTACACTGCACGGTTGAAACCAGAGCAGGAATGGTATTTATGACGCCATCCTGGCAGGGAGAAAAAGTCATCTCATCGGCCTCAAAATCGAACCAGTCGCCTATCGTCTCTCCGCGGTGGGCGGACACGAATTTGACCATACCCACCGCCGCTGCCACCCCTCCATAAACCCAGGGGATTCCCAGTCTGAGGGCAGTGGTATCGATGGCGCGGCGAGCTTCCGGATTATCGGTGCAGTCCATTATTATATCGACATCTTCAGCCAGCTCTTCTCCATTATCCTCATTAAATCTGCGATCATAAATGTCGTATTCGATTTCGGAGTTGATCTCTTCCAGCCTCTCCCTGGCAGTATAAACTTTCCACCTGCTCATGCTGGCATCCTTTTCGGTAAACATTAGCTGCCGGTGCAGATTGGCCAGCTCCACCTGATCATCGTCGACCAGACGCAGAAAGCCAACGCCGGCCCGGGCCATCATCTCGGCCGCCATGCTGCCCAAAGCTCCACAGCCCACCAAAAGCACTCTGCTGTCGATGAGCTGCTGCTGACCTTCCTGTCCGAAACCTTCAAATAGCTCCTGAGAAAGATAGCGGCTGCTCACCATGGTTATCAGCTCCCTCCAGTGGATTGAATAATTCAGGCCTGCCGCATCCAGTCGATGAATTCGCTCAGACGCTCCACCATATATTCATGATATTTCCGCCCTTTTTCTTTGCTGGCTTTTGCCGACGGAGAAAAAGATCCCTCAGGGGCGAACTCTCTCTGTTCTTCACTGTTCCAGAAAACTTCTATATAATCTCCGCTCGGATCCATCAAATCCTCCCTGGCAAAGGGAGAGAGCTCTTCCTTCAGATCTACACCAGTCTCGGTCAGTTTATCCTCCTTTATGAGCCGGGGATATTTGTGCCAGATATGGGAGATCTCCAGCTCGCCCGCGTGATGTTCATTTGTCTCCTTTATCTGCGGAGATATACCGGCTGATAGGTGCAGAGGATCGGCCAGAGCCATTATTTTTTCGGGGAATTCCTCCTCATGAAGAGTTTTCAGCGCGGTTGAAACTGCGGCCAGATTCGCCCCTTTATGGCCGTTGATGACGAGAAATTTGTCAAATCCTCCCCGGGCCAGCGAGCTGACAACATCCTTGATCACCGAATTTAGAGTTTCGGTTTTGAGCGAGATGCTGCCAGGAAAACCCAGATGATGGGAGGAGTCTCCAAACCAGAGCGGGGGCACGGTCAAAACCTCTTTTTTCTCGGCCGTATCCTCTGCCAGGGCTATCGCGACATAGGTATCAAGCCCCAGCGGTCCGGCCGGACCGTGCTGTTCTGTGCTGCCCACGGGCAGCAGAATGATGGATTCTTCCTGCAGATATTCCTCCACTTCCTGCCAGGTCAATTCATTCAACCAGACGGACGACAGATTTTCGGGCATAATTTAATAACCCTCCTTTTTATTCTCTCGATCCGATTTTCTCTATGATCCTCTGCGGACGCAGGTCATGAGGACAGGCTTCATCGCAGGCCCCGCAGTGAATACAGTCTTCAATGCCCTCGCTGAAAGCTATAATATCCCGGGAGAGTTCATCGCGGGGATCGAAAAAATGTCGGCCCAGCTGCGCAAAAACAGCAGGACCCTTAAACCGGGAGGAATTTTCAGCATAGGCCGGACATACGGACGTGCAATTAAGACAGGAAATACATCTGCTGGCCGCCTTAAAATCAGCAAAAGCTGCCATATCGATCTTTTCGGGCTCCTCTGCCGGCTTCTCTCTTCTCTCCAGAAAAAGCCGCAGCCGGGAGAGCTGGTTTTTAAATCGACTTCTGTCGATTTTAAGATCTTTTTTGACCGGAAAATTCTGCAGCGGCTCAATTGTCATCTTCTTCTCGGCCGGCCTGCGGCACAACAAAGCAGGATCGCCGTTGACAGTCACCCCGCAGAGCCCGCAGCCGCTGTTGCGGCAGCAAAAATCAAAACCGAGAGCACCGTCGAGATTTCTGTAAATATGCTGCACGACATCGAGCACCTTAATTCCTTCGGCAAAGGGGACCTCAAAAAAATCATAGTCCGGCATTTTATCGCGGACAGGAGAATATCGATAAACCTTAACCTCGGCTTTTTCATTCATGATTTATCACCCGTCTTTTCATCCAGATCGCCCCCCGGCACAGGGATAGTTGCCAGATCCACCGCCGTTTTGTCGCCCTCTGTTTTTTCAGCAGAGGAAAGCACTATATTTTTAAGCCAGTTCTGGTCATCCCGCTCAGGATAATCGTCCCGATAATGAGCACCCCTGCTCTCCTCTCTATTGAGGGCGGCTTCGACAGTGCACAATCCGGTTTTGAGAAGAAATTCATTCTCCAGGGCTGTAATTAAATCCCTGTTCTCTCCGGGGAAATCCTCCGCCGTTCTCTGCCGGGAGAAGACGCCGGCAAGCATTTTCACCGCTCTGCTGCGGGCTTTTTCCAGGGAGGATTCTGTTCTAAAAACTCCGGCTTTTTTCCACATAACCTCCCTGAGTTCAGCCCGGAATTCCCGGGGACGGCGCGGAGCAGCAGATGTTCCCGAGTCAGCCGACCCCAGAAGGCATTCAACTTTATCTCTCACCTTTTGAGCTTCTTTCTCACCGGAAATGCCAGCCCTCCGGTTTTCGCGGGCAAAGCGGGCGGCCGCCTTTCCTCCTTCAGCGCCGCTGACCAAAAGTTCGGCCAGAGCATTCTGGCTCAAACGATTGGCTCCGTGCATTCCTCCCACAGCCTCCCCCGCGGCATACAGACCGGGGAGGGAGGTGGACCAGTCCGTTCCCACCTTAACCCCGCCCATAAAAAAGTGACAGGTCGGGGCCACCTCCAGAAGATCTTCTTCCGGATCAAAACCTATCTCCTGATAGGTGCTGTAAAGGGCCGGCTGCTCTTTTTCGATAAAACCGGGCTTTTTATGGCTCATATCACACCATACACCCCCGCGGGGAGTGCCGCGTCCTTCCTGGACCTCTGTGAACATAGCTCTTGAGACCACATCCCGGGTGGAAAGCTCCATCCTCTCAGGATCGTATTTCTTTAAAAAGCGCTCCTTTTCGCTGTTATAAAGGCGAGAATAATAGGGGAGAGCGGCCAGAGCTCCCCGCAGAGAGCGAGGAAAAAGAAAGCCCAGAGGGAAAAACTGCACAAACTCCATATCTATAAGCTCTGCTCCCGCCTCAAAAGCTAGAGCATAGCTGTCACCGGTTATATCATTCGTGTTGCTCGTATTCTTATAGAGGTTGCCGGCTCCTCCCGCCGCCAGAATTACCGATCTGCTGCTGAACACGACGGGGATTCCTCTTTCCCTGTTCAGCCCCGCTGCGCCCACGATGCGGCCGGACTTTTTTATCAGGCGGGTTATAATGACATTCTCAGCTATTAAAACATCTCTTTTCTGCAGCTCCCCCGCTAAAGCTCTCATCAGCTCTCGACCGGTGCGATCCTCGAGATAGGGGCTGCGGGGACAGCTGTGACCTCCTCCGGACTTCAAAGAATAGGAAACACCGTCATCCTCCCTCTGCCATAAAGCCCCTATCCTTTCCATCTCCAGAATCTCCTCCGGAGCTTTTTCGGTCATAATCTTCACCAATCTGCGGTCATTCAGATCCGCTCCCCCATCTATGGTATCTTCGGTATGCAATCTCCTGCTGTCATCTTCTCTGGACCAGCTGCCGGCCGCAGCTATCGCCCCGGGAGCCATTATCGTATTACCGCAGCGCTGGAATTTCCCCTTTAAAACCAGGGCAGTTTCCAGTCCGCGCCGGGAAGCCTCCTGAGCAGCTCTGGCCCCGGCAGCACCGCCTCCTATAATCAATACCTCGGTCTCAATATATTCCACCGATCTCCCCTCCTCCATCTCTGCCCATAAATATGAGATGATTTCCTGAATCAGGCGGAAAATAAAGATCTGAAAATTAAAAAATTAATTCTTCTGATTAAACCTGACTTCTAATTAAACCTGATAAGATAGATCGTATTTTTGGACACTTCTAATAATAGCACAAAAAAATGGCAGCAGCAAGATTGTCGATGTTGATTATAAACGATTTTTATAATACAATGGGATAAAACTTCCGGGCTGCCGGAGAGATGATCGAGCCGATCTGAGCGCAAATTTTGAGCTAAAATAATAATAAAATCTGTGATAAAATATATAATCTTTTCAATCATGCAGGAGGTGTATATACATGTCAGAACTGCTCGAGGCCATCGAAGAAGCCATTCAGGATGAACGGGATGCCCAGCAGAAATACAGGAAGATGAAAAAACTGGCCGATGACGAAGAAGCCCAGCAGCTTTATGAGCAGCTGATCTCGGACGAAAAGCAGCACGAGGAAGTACTCCGCTCTCGCTATGAAGCCCTGAAAGAAAGCAGAGAGTGAAGTTCATGGCGATTTATTCTCTGCTCACCGTGGTAGCTATCTTGCTGGCAATATTGTTTTATAAGCTAAACAGGAAGGTCAAAACTCAACAGCAGCAGATTGAATCTCAGAATAACGAAATAGCCGGACTTGAAGAAGAGCTGGACAATAAGTTGAACAAGGCGCGCCGTATCCATCAGAGGCTGCTGCCTGATAACATCCCTCAGCCCGAAAATCTGCTCATCAACACCTATTATCGCCCGGCTGAATACACCGGCGGCGATTACTACAATGTATTTAAAATCGATCACGGGGCTATGAGCTCTCTCTTAAACCAGTATCTGATCTATTATTTCGACGTCTCCGGACACAGCATAGACAGCACCCTGCTTTCCATATTCGTAAACGACGCTATCGAGAGCTATTTCAGGCTGCAGCACAGTCCCGGCGAAAAAGTATCCACAGCCGAGCTCATGAATTTCATCGATCAGCGTTATCAGGAAGAGGGTTTCCCGGACGATTATCTTGTCTGCCTTTATCTGGGACGTCTGGATCTTAACAATTACACACTCTCTTACACCACAGGCGGCCTGCATTTTCCTGTCTTCCGTATCAATCCGCAGAAGAACACGGAGGAGATACCCGCGGGCGGCCTTCCCATCTCGACCGGACTCGGCCTGCAAAAAGATGCCCGCCCCGAAAAACAGATCACCATCGATGAAGATGACATGCTTTTGCTCACCACCGATGGTCTGCTGGAACAGCGCCGGGAGGGAGAGACGTATTATGATGATCATCTGGAGAGAGTCCTGCGCGATTTCAAGCATCTCCCCTCCCCCTTTTTCAGAGAAGCGATAAAGCAAGATTTCAGCGAATTTAACAGCGGCCAGCCGACCGATGATGATATTACCTACCTTCTTCTGCACCGCCCCCCGGGAAGTATGCGAAGCTGGAAGTTAGAGGGGGGAGAAGATTGGCAGGGGCAGGCCGCTGACATTGTTAGCTTTATCGATGCCAGTCTGGCTTTAAATGATAGCGCTGAGCTTGAGCGGCTGCTGGCTGAGCTCTCTCATGCCGACAGCATAGATGAGATGGCGATCGGAATAAGAGCGGTGAAAAACGAGGATTACACCCTGCTGGAGATGGAGAATAAGACCGGAAATTTTGACGGCTGGCGCAAACTTCTAAACGGGGATAGTTACACAGCCTTCGAAGCCTTCTATATTCACCGGGAAAAATCCCCTTCCCGGGATCAACGGATAAAAATAACCTATGATAATTTTTATCGCCGCCTGTACTTCCTGCAGTATAACAGCTGAATTTTTCGGCCGCAGATCGGCCCAAAAATATTTAAAGATTGAAATAGGACCTGACCTCTTCACCTGCCCGATCGGCTTCCAGCTCAAGAAGTCGCCCTGGATTTTTTTCTCCCTTCAAATTTTCCACCACCTCAAAACCATAGTAATAGCCGCAGCGGCAGCCGATATAATTGCTGCCTATCCGGGCAAAAAGCCGGAAGAAAAGATCCAGGTTCAATTCACTCCTTTGAAACTGCTTTTTAAGCTCGGCGGCTATCCGCTGACGCTCTTCCCGGCATCTCTGCTGCCATCTCTTCACCTCTGCTTCCGGCAAAAGTCCCAGCCAGAGAGAGACCGACCGGGAAGCATCCAGAAGCCGGTCACTCAGCCAGGTGGCCAGGCCTTCGGCATAGGTGCGCTTTAATATTCTATCCCGGGGTCCTTCATAATTGGCCAGATAAAATTCCGGACTGAAACCATAATGAAGAGCGTGAATCAGCTCGTGGGCAGCCCAGGCCTCCAGATCATAGCCGCCGGAATTTGATTCTTCAGCCCGGAGTTGTGCGGCCAGATCGAAAAATACAAAGCTTTCATCTCCCAAAAGCATTCCGTGGCCGTCATAACTGCCGTCGCCCAAAAATATGATCAGATAAAGCTCTCCTATCTCTGCTGACAGCTTATCCCCGGTCATCTGCTCCAGCTCCTTCAGCTTCCTGCGGACTATCCCGGTCAGCTTTTCTTCACAATGCTCGCTCTCTGTTTTTTCAATGAGGGCGGCTGATTCAGCCGCTTTTTCGGCCAGTTTTTCTGCTGATCTGGCAAACCCCACGAACTCATCGAATACCGAGAGGTATCCGGCAAAGAAATCGCTGGAGGTAAATAGATCCAGCTGGGAATTTTTTGCCGGAAATTCAACCTGCCTGTGGGCGAAATTCTTTACCGTCAGCTCGATGCTGCCAGCATCCATGCTCAGCCCTCCTTATAAAATCCGCCTGCTTTTACCGACTTTTAGTCAGGAAAGCCCCGCTGATGTAATCGGCGGGGATGAATCCTGAGAGTCATTGAAAAAACGATAAGCTCAGGTTTATTCCTGCATGCGCCTGTTAAATTCCTCTACCCGCTCATTATAATCCTCTGCCTCCTGATTGTGTTCTTTCACCTGTTGATTAACATCATATAGTTCCCAGACTTTTAAAGCAGCAAAAGCCAGATAAAAGGGCACAGCATCGCTGCTGTCATCACGGGTCAAGGCCATCCCCAGACTTGCCGCCTCGCCCGTCAAAAACAGCGCTCCTCTGGGCCACCAGCTGTCAGCATAGGCATGTCCCAGAGAGGGCAGGGCCAGCCCCCGCAGAGAGGCAGAACTTCTCGATTTAAACTCCATAGCTTCGAGTTCTCTCTCCTCCGGCTCCATATACTGCAGTTCCCAGTAAGCTTCGGTATTGAAAAGCGCCTCATTCCCCTCCAGGTATTCGACGACTTTTTTGCCCTGATTATCTCTGCGGGTTACTTCTGCTCCCTCTTCCAGCAGAGAGAATATAATTTCCTGATGAGAACTATTTTCAGCAGCCAGCATCAGCGGCGTCCTGCCCCTATCTCCGCTGAGATCAGCCCGGGCCCCTTTTCTCAGCAGAAGAGAAATTAGCTCGGGGCTGCTGTCGCTTTCGATCAGCATCATCAGCGGAGAATAACCTTCATTATTCAATACGTTCGGATCCACTCCCGTCTCAAGCAGCATTTCGATCAGTTTATAATCAGGTCTTCTCTCTCCGACAGCCAGATGAAGGGCGGTATTCCCTTCTCTGTCAGCAGCATCAGGATCCAGTTCTCTTTTTTCGGTGAGCAGCGCCAGCTTATCCCGGGCAGCCGGTCCTGTTATCAGATGATGTAGAACGGTCCGACCTCTATCATCGGCGATCTCTATTTCTGCGCCCGCCGCCAGCAGTGTCTCCATCACCCGCAGGGATTCATTACGGGCAGCAGCCATCATCAGAGGTGTTTTCCCGGAACTTGAACGGTTTTCCAGTTCTGCCCCCTTTTCTAAAAGCAGAGATAGCAGTTCAGCTCTTTCATTGTCTGCCGCTGCCAGCATCAGTGGGGTCTTTCCTTCCCGGTCACTTACCTCCGGCGGAGCTCCCGCTTCCAGCAGCAATCTGGCGCCTGTTAGCTCTTCCCTCTCCGCCGCTGTATGCAGGGGGGTTCGGCCCCGATCATCGCTGATTTCAGGAGAGGCGCCGGCTGCCAGAAGGATCTGAACGGCTCTCGAAGAGGGATTGTTTTTGAGCAGCAGCATGAGAGCGGATTTTCCTTCAGGGCCGCGGCGCTCGACATCGGCTCCGCTTTGCACCAGGATATCCATCTTTCTCTCATCTCCCAGCTCAGCAGCCTGCAACAGCGGAGTCCAGCCTTCATCGGTAGTTATATTGAGAGCTGCTCCGCGGGCTATCAGCCTTCTCATGACAGCAGGTGAAGGGTTGGATTCGACCGCATGATATAAAGCGGTTTTTCCCCTATAATCGCGCCTTTCCATCCGCCCCCCATAATCCAGCAGCAGATCGATAATTTCTGCCTTTTCGTTGTGAGCAGCTGCCAGCATCAGAGGAGTTTGGCCGCTCTCATCAGTCCGGTTCACATCGGCTCCATCTTCCAGTTCTTTTTTTATCTCCTCATAATCTCCCTCCTGCACAAGCTCCAGCAGATTTGATTCCGCTTCCACAACAGCCGCTTCCAGAGCTGTCATCGCAAAAATAAAACCAAATATCATCATAAAAATCGCTGCCTTTTTGATCATGGTTTCCTCCGCTCCTCTCCTCTCTTTTTGAGTTCTGTCCTGCTTTCTCACAAAAGGATCTCCTCTATATCTACCGCCGACGCCAGAAGTTTTTCATCGCCGCCGGCATGTCCAGCCAGCTGCAGTCCCATCGGCAGCCCCTCATCGCCGCATCCGGCCGGCAGCGAGATCGCAGGCAGACCAGCATGAGTCCAGGGCAGATTCATCACCGGATTTCCGGTATCATCGATCCCCTCAGGAGCCGGCCCCGGAGCTGCCGGAGATATCCAGATATCTATCCCTGCTGCCTCCATCTTCTCGTGCAGATTTTTTCGCGTCCGCAGCTGGCTCTTTTGAGCCCGCTTATAATCCGCGTCCGCTACCGTCTGTCCCTTTTCAATAAGCTGAATCGATCCCCGGCGGTAAAGATCCGAATATTCCTCATACCAGTCCCGGTGAACTTCAGCAAATTCAAAGGCTACCAGCTGCCGATGGGCCCGGTTGATCCCGGCTATATTTGAAAGAGCCGCCGTCTTTTTGATAGTATAACCCGCCTTTTTGAGCTCTTTATTCGCCTCCGCAAAGATCCGCCTCCCCTCATTATCGGCCTGTTCGAGATAGATATCAGCAGGCACCCCCAGCACCGGTTTTTTTCTTTTTCTCGCGCCCGGGGAATACTCCAGATCTTCAATTTCTTCCTCCCAGTCCGGCACCAGCACCGCAGAAGCTTTCCTCATGCCGCTAACATCCTGGGTGAAAAAACCGATATGATCGGCGGAGCTGGAGACCGGCAAAAGTCCCTCGCGCGGGATACGATCATAGGTGGGCTTGAAGCCAACCACCCCGCAGTATGAGGCGGGACGTATTATCGAGCCCACGGTCTGGGTACCCAGAGCCAGCGGACAGTAGCCCGCAGCCACCGCGGCCGCCGAACCGCTGCTCGAGCCGCCAGGAGTGTGATCGAGATTGTGAGGATTGCGCGTGGGCCCGGGAGCAAAATAGGCGAATTCGGTGGTCACCGTCTTCCCCAGCATCAGCCCTCCGGACCGACGAATTTTTTTGACTATATAACCTTCCTCACCTGTTAGGAGTTCAGGATCCAGCCTGGACCCGGCCCGGGTGGGAAATCCCTGCAGATGAAATATATCTTTTATTCCCGTCAAAACACCATATAGCGGCAAATCTTCCCCGTTTTTAGCCCGCCTATTCTGCAATTTATCGGCCTGCCGCCGCAGCCTTTTTTCTCGGCTTTCTTCCGGCAGCAGCGCTTCGATTTTCTCCTCACAATTTGCGATCCGATTCAGACCTGTATCAATTATCTCAGACAAATCCTTCTTCCCCTCTTTCAGGCCATCGCTCAAAGAGTTCAGCCGGCAGCTGTTTATGTATTTTTCCATAAATTTATCTCCCCCTCACGTCGGCTGGCAGTAAACCAAAAGGTTCTATTTTGCTCTATTCTGCTTCGGGCCGAAAAATCCCTTCTTTTATCGCCCAGGCTTAATAATATTATCAAAATTAAAAATTCTTTCATTCCGCCTTGACTTTGCCTGACCATTTTTCTAAAATAATATATGGATAAAAAGAGTCAAGAACAAGAAAAGGTGAAAAACCGAAAAAATCTCCAAGGAGGTGTGAGTATGCGAGAAAGAACACCTGTAACCCGGCGGACCGAGAAAACCGAGCGCAGACACACTCCCCTGGAGAGAACCTTTGAGGAGCTGATGAAAACGCCCTTTAATATGTTCGGCTGGGAGGAAGAGAGCACCTTCAGGGCCGACATCAAAGAAAAGGACGATGCCTATATGATCGAAGCTGAACTTCCCGGCCTGAACAGAGAGGACATCAATATCGAACTCGACAACGATGTCCTGATTATCAATGTCGACCATCATTACGAAGAAGAGAGAGAGTGGACCTATCTCCAGCAGGAGAGAAGACACGGAAAGTATCGGCGCACCTTCCACATCGAAAATATCGATGAGGAAAGCATAACAGCTGAGTTCGATCGAGGCATACTCGAAATTTATCTCCCCAAGGAAGAGCCGGGTAGAAGACGCCGCAAAATTGAGATAGAGTAGAAAATCGGCGGCTAACTTCCGCCCTGCTGACCACCCTCTGAGCTCCTCCCCTCCTCCGCCCGCCTTTTATTTACATAGATAAATTATCCCCCTCGCCCCCGATCGGCAGAGGGGGTAATTTTCATTATAGAGAGTGCTCTCCAGGCTGAATCACTCCTGCCAGTCCATCATCAACCTTCGGACCGAGCGCAGAAAAACCTCAGCTCCCGGCTTCATGATGCTCTCATCGAAGTCAAAGTCGGGATTATGCAGGGGAGCTGTGATGCCTTCTTCGGGATTTTGACCTCCCAGCCAGAACATGAAAGCTGGAAGCTCCCGGGCAAAATAGGCAAAATCTTCGCCGCCCATAGTTGGCTGCTCGGCCACCCTAACTTCTTCAATATCATCTACTTTTTCAGCTTCCAGACGCACCAGCTCAGCCAGCTCTTTATCGTTGATAAGGGGAGGATATAATCGTCTATATTCCAGATCATAATCGATGTTATTTAGAGCACAGGTTCCCGAAATGACCTCCTCTATTCTTCTCTCCAGAAAATCTCGAACTTCTTCACTCAAAGCTCTGACCGTTGCTTCCATCTCCACAGAACCAGCCAGTATGTTGCGGCGATCGCCGCCGAGAATTTTTCCGATGGAGATGACCGAACCGGCAGCAGGATTCACCTCTCTGCTGACAAGACTCTGCAGCTTCTGGATGATCTCACTGGCGATGACGATAGTATCCCTGCCGTGGTGAGGACATGCTCCGTGAGCGCTCGCGCCTCGGAGTTCCAGATCAAATTCATCTATGGCTGCAAAGGTAGGCCCTTTTTTTATCTCAATCTCCCCTGCCTCGGCTTTATCCCAGATGTGCAGGGCCAGCAAACAGTCAACATCCGGATCCTGCAGCACCCCTTCGGAGATCATCGGTTCAGCTCCTCCCGGCCCTTCTTCAGCCGGCTGAAAGATAAACTTGATCTGTCCGGAAAGATATTCGCTCAATCTGTCGGCCGCCAGCGCTGTGCCCAGAGCTATCGCCACATGACCATCATGGCCGCAGGCGTGCATCTTATCTTTTTCCCGCGAACAGTAATCGGTTGTGCAGTGCTCGCTCAGAGAAAGAGCGTCCATATCCGCCCTGATACCTACCACCGGACCTTCTGAATTTTCTTCTCCCACCAGCGCCACCAGCCCGGTTTTAGCTATTCCAGTTTCAGCCTCTATGCCCTGTTCTGCCAGCGTTTCTCCTATCAGAGCCGCGGTCTCCTCCTCTTCAAATCCCAGCTCAGGATTGCGATGTATCTCTCTTCTTATCTCCACCATCTTCGGCTCCAGTTCGGTCAGCACATTCTTCAGTTCAGTCTCCATCAGCAATATCACATCTCCTCTGAGTATTTTATTCAGCCGCATTTAATTATTCCTATTATATTATAACTATTTCTATTCCAACCGGCCGAGACCTCCCTGCTTTCGCTTCCAGAACTTTAATCATAAAATAGATGCTCCGGGCAAAATTGACAATTCAACCGATAAAAAAAGGCCGCCCCGGATTAAAAGGGCGACCACTTATCTGTTCTGCTGTTGTCATTTATTTTTCATCGCCGCGGCTGACGGGGACAAAAATCATTCTGGAATCCAGGAAGGCTAAAGCCGGAATGCCCTCCCGGGTGAGCTGGTCCGCCGTGCATCCCGTGACCGCCGCCCATCTGAAAGCCCTGATTATGGTGATATCCGGGCTGATGGACCGAAGTTCTTCCAGAAATACCGGACGGCTCTCTCTCGACGGGGCCGTGGCGACCGCGGCTTCCCCGGTGATCCCGCGGTCCGTGATGATACTCGGCCACATTTCTCCGTGTATCGCCAAATTCATCTCTCAAAGAAGAATCCTGATGATGACGGCGCTCATCCTCCCGGTATCTTTCTTCCTCAAATTCTTCTCCATCCTGCCGGCGTTCGCTTCTAAATTCCTCTCTGAGCTGAAAGAGCTCATCCCGCAGCTCAAAGATCTCATCTTCCAGTGCGAGCAAACTCTCCTCATCGGCATCTTCTCTCAGCATCTCCTGATATTCATAATTGAGGGCGGAAAGCTCCTGCTGCAGCTCAAGTATTTCCTCCTGAATTTCTGCCGTCTCTTCATTCAGCTCTCCTGCCGTTCTCTGTCCGGGCAGTTCATAACCTGCTGCTACCCAGCTGCCTGCCAGCAGGAAAGCCACTACCAGTGCGCCTACTAAAATAGTTGATTTTCTTTTGAACATTAATTATCACTCCGTTTTTGTAATTTTTTCGAACGCGTCATTTTGTTAGGTCTCTTCTATTGTTCCTTCTTTTCTATCCTATCATAGAGTATAGCGGGCAAATATAAAGAGAATATGAAGTTGAGTGATTTTTCCGGTTTTTTTATTCAGCGAAAATTTAATCTTGACAGCTAAACTCAGAATTATTATAATGATGTCGTAAAATAGTTTACCAAAGTGGTCAGGTTTAATTAAAAGGAGGTCGTTACTATTTGTACTCTCTCAAGACCAAAAACCTGTTTAAAAGCTACGGTGAGAAAGATGATCTGGAAATAGTTCTGGAAAATATCGACCTAGAAGTGGACTCGGGCGAATTTGTAACACTGCTGGGCCCTTCCGGCTGCGGCAAATCGACTCTTCTGCATATTATGGCGGGCCTGGAGGATCCTGATGCCGGCGAGCTATTCTGCCGGGGCAATCCTATCGACGGTCCAGCTGCAGACAGAGTTCTGATAATGCAGGAAGCCGGTCTTTTCCCCTGGCTTAACGTGCTGCAGAATGTTTGCTTCGGGCTCAAAGAGCGGGGGATCTCCCGGCAAAAAGCTGAAAAGATGGCACGCGAGGAGCTGGAGCGTGTTGATCTGGCCGAGGCAGCAGAAAACTATCCCCACGAGCTTTCGGGTGGTATGCAGCAGCGAGCTGCTTTAGCCCGGGGGCTGGTGCTAAAACCGGAAATAATTCTGATGGATGAACCCTTTGCCGCCCTGGATGAACAGACCCGCCTCCGGCTGCAGAGGGAACTTATAGATATGTGGCAGAAGCGAGATATGACGATCTTATTTGTGACGCACAGCATCCGCGAAGCTTTATTGCTTTCTGAAAGAGTGCTGGTTATGGCCAGCAATCCCGGCAAAATCAAAAAGGAATACGAACTAAACTTTTCTTACCCCCGCAGACCGGGACGGGAGGAAATAGTCTCGCTGGAAAAAGAGATTTTGAATGAACTCG
The DNA here is from genome assembly GCA_964436625.1 of uncultured Halanaerobiaceae bacterium. Classification (GTDB taxonomy): domain Bacteria; phylum Bacillota; class Halanaerobiia; order Halanaerobiales; family Halarsenatibacteraceae; genus Halarsenatibacter. Next base: position 29,447 of record CAYTDP010000012.1, read on the forward strand.
CTCCTTCGCTAACGGCCGGAGAGCAATTTTCTCCTCAGCCGGCCGGAGGAGGTGGGCTGAAAGATGAAAAGTATTCCGCCTGAAGTCAAAAAATATCTGATTCGTACAGGGGGGCTGGCTGCTGTTTTGATCTTCTGGCAGTTTCTGGCCCGGCAGGGCATCTGGCCTGATTACCTGCTGCCGGCTCCAGCTGCGGTCGCGGAGACGATGCTGGAACAGCTGCAGCAGGGAACGCTTTTAAACGCTCTGCTGGTAAGTTTGCGCAGGCTGCTCATAGGTTTCACCCTGGCCTCGACTCTGGGATTTGTGCTGGGAGTGATGCTGGCTCTTTCACCCTCGGCAGATGCCGCTCTTTCCCCTTTTATTCTGGCTCTCCAGAGCGTGCCCAGCGTCGTCTGGCTGCCGCTGGCGCTGCTCTGGTTTTCCTTAGGAGAACAGGCCATAATAGCTGTTATCCTGCTGGGAGCTACCTGGAATATGGTCTCTACCACAACCAGCGGACTCAAAAATGTCGATCCTACCTATCTCAAAGCGGCCCGCACTTTGGGCGCTTCAAAATTGTCGCTTTTCGGCCGGGTGATGCTGCCTGCCTCGGTTCCACATCTCATCACAGGCCTGAGATTTTCCTGGGCTTTTTCCTGGCGGGCTCTCATGGCAGGTGAGCTCATCGGCAGTGGCAGCGGACTGGGTCAGATGCTGATGTGGGGCCGGGATATGGGTAACATGAGCCTGGTCATAGGAATTATCACCCTTATCGGAGCTTTTGGCTTTATTTCGGATAACTATATCTTTAAAAACATCGAAACTCTGGTTTTAAAACGCTGGGGTTATCAGGGAGAGTGAAAAAATGCTTAAAATAGAAAATTTAAAGAGCAAAATTTTACCGGGAACAGTGATATTTTTAATCTTCACGGCGGTGATTATCTGGGGACTTCCCCTCGCTGGAGAGGAAGCGCAGACGCGCGATGAGCTGGTTATAGGCTATTTCCCCAACCTCACCCATGCTCCCGCCATGGTCGCCCTTGAGCAGGGCTATTATGAAGAGGAATTGACAGGGGTTGAGGTCAAAACTGAGACTTTTCCCGACGGTTCTCTATTCATGGATGCTCTGACCACAGGATCCGTGGATATAGGTTTTGTCGGCCCCGGTCCTGCGCTCAACCGCTACGTGGAAGGAGCTGAGGTGGTCAGCGTGGCAGGAGCCAGCCAGGCGGGCAACGTCATGGTGGCGGCTCCGGAGGTAGAGATAAACTCCCCCCGGGATCTGGACGATAAAGTCGTGGCCACCCCGGCCCTGGGCTGCACCCATGATCTGCAGCTGAGAAAAATGATCGATCAAACCGAACTTACCACCACCCGCCGCGGCGGTAGCATAGATCACAGAACCCAGGCCCCCGCCCGGGTAGCCGGCCTTTTCAGGCGTGGTCAGATGGACGCCGCCGTCGTCTCCGAACCCTGGGCTTCCCGCATGGAGCTTGAAGGAGAAGGGCATGTGGTCAAAGAATGGGATGAAGTTCCCTGGCAGGGAAATCTACCCGCCGCCATTACCGTAACCAGACAGGATATTCAGGAAGAAGAACCGGCCGCTGTCGCCGGATTTTTAAAAGCCCACGCCCGGGCCGTGTCCTTCCTGGAAGAAAACCAGGAAGAATCCGCCCGCATCATTCAGCAACAGATAGAGGATATCACTGAGGAAAAACTGGAAAAAGCGGTCTTAAAATCTTCTCTGGAAAGAACACAATTTTCCACCGGGCTGGATAAAAACTCAGTGGAGGAGATGGCCGAAGTTTCAAAAGAACACGACTTCGTAAGTTCGGCCGATCTGAACGGTTTTTTCCAGCTGAAGGAGGAGTGATGAAATATGACGTTATCTTCCTCAGACCGGGAACAGGCAGCCCCGGGCAATACTCCCCTGCTGAAGCTGAATAATCTAATTCCGGCTTCTCTGCCCAATTTTCTGGTCAAGCTGGAATATTTCAATCCCGGCGGGAGCGTAAAAGATAGACCCGCTCAAAATATGATTGCTGCCGCCGAAGAGGAGGGTAAGCTTCCCGCCGGAGGAGGCGGGATGATAATAGAAGCCACCAGCGGCAATACCGGCATCGGACTGGCTCGAACAGCCGCCCGCCGGGGTCATGATTGCCTGCTGGTGGTGCCGGAAAGTGCCAGCATGGAAAAACGCAGGCTGATGCAGGCCTTCGGGACCACCCTGGAACTCACCCCGGCAGGGGATGGCATGCAGGGAGCTCACCATCGCTGCCGGGAGCTTTCTGATAAATATCCGGAAAGCTTTAGGCCGGACCAGTTTAGCAACCCGAATAATCCCGGGGCCCATTACAGGACAACAGGCCCGGAGATCAAAAGGGCCACAGGGGGAAATATAAAGGCTTTGATAGCCGCTGCCGGCACGGGAGGTACCATCACCGGCACCGGCCGTTATTTAAAGGAGAAGCTTAATTCAGTCGATATATATTCATTTGAATCAGAAAACTCCCCGGTGCTGAACGGCGGGGAGCCCGGCTGTCATAATATACCGGGCACCGGCCCCGGTTTTGTGCCCGAGATTATCTCCCGGGATATCATCGATGAAATTTTTCTGGTGGATGAAAACGAGGTTTACGATATCCAGCAGCAGCTGGCCCGTCAGGAAGGACTGCTGCTGGGCCCCTCTTCGGCCGGAGGAATTCTGACCGGACTTATAGCTGCGGAAAAATATCCGGACACTTACAGCTCCCGGGATAATTTTGTCTTAATCGCCGCCGACAGCGGTGAGAGATATCTCAGCGAACTTTAGGTGCCGACCGTACCGACCTTTCCTCCTGAACCTCTCTATTTAAAGTTCGATAAAATTCTCTGTTCCTCACTGTTTTCTCATCACTCATCGCCGCGGCTGACGGGGACAAAAATCATTCTGGAATCCAGGAAGGCTAAAGCCGGAATGCCCTCCCGGGTGAGCTGGTCCGCCGTGCATCCCGTGACCGCCGCCCATCTGAAAGCCCTGATTATGGTGATATCCGGGCTGATGGACCGAAGTTCTTCCAGAAATACCGGACGGCTCTCTCTCGACGGGGCCGTGGCGACCGCGGCTTCCCCGGTGATCCCGCGGTCCGTGATGATACTCGGCCACATTTCTCCGTGTATCGCCAAATTCATCTCTCAAAGAAGAATCCTGATGATGACGGCGCTCATCCTCCCGGTATCTTTCTTCCTCAAATTCTTCTCCATCCTGCCGGCGTTCGCTTCTAAATTCCTCTCTGAGCTGAAAGAGCTCATCCCGCAGCTCAAAGATCTCATCTTCCAGTGCGAGCAAACTCTCCTCATCGGCATCTTCTCTCAGCATCTCCTGATATTCATAATTGAGGGCGGCCAAACGCTGATTAATTCTCCAGATATCCCGCTGAAGTTCTGCTGTTTCCTCATCGAGCTCTACCGGAGCCTGCCGGGCATAAGGCTGATACCCCGAAGCTGTCCAGCTGCCTGCCAGTACCAGAGCCAGAACCATTAATCCCGCTATAACTGTTGATTTTTTGTTGAACATTATTTAATCACTCCTCTGTTAATTTTACTTCTGCCCGCCTCTTTGACTTTTCTACTTCGAAGTATAGCGGGCAAATATGAAGGAAATATGAATCCCCGCTTATTTTTTTGGTCTCTGTGCGAAATCAGGTTTGCAAATTCAAACAGAAGTATGCTACAATTGTGTACACCTGTTTGGAGGTGGTTATATGACAGAAACTGCTGAGCTCAATCCCCCTATCTCCTATGAAAGTATGCCGCGACGGGAGATAGTTTGCCTGGATATGAAATCCTTTTATGCCAGCGTTGAGGCGGTGGAGCGGGGGCTGGATCCTTTCCGGAAAATGCTGGCGGTTATCGGCGATGCCGATCGCCCGGGTTCGGTGATTTTAGCCGCTTCCCCGGCGCTCAAAAGCAGATACGGCATCGGCACCGGCGACAGAGTTTTCGACCTGCCCTCAGATGAGAGAATTATCACCGTCGAACCCCGGATGTCTCTTTACATAGAGCGCTCGCTGGAGATAACCGAGCTTCTGACCGAATTTGCCCCCATCGACGACATATTCGTCTATTCCATCGATGAGTCCTGGATAGATCTGACCGACGTACCCGATCAGGATAAAGGATTCCGCCGCCGGGCCCGGGAGCTTCAGCACGAGATCTACCGCCGTTTTAATCTGGTTGCCAGCCTGGGCCTGGGACCGAACATGTTCATAGCCAAAGTCTCCATGGATATCGAAGGTAAAGAAACCGGCCTGGCCCGCTGGACTTATGAGGATATTCCCGATAAACTCTGGCCTGTAAAGCTTTCTGACTGCTGGGGAATAGGGACAGGACTGGAGAGAAGATTTAATCAGTACGGAATAAAAAAAGTGGGTGATATTGCCCGGCTGAGCGAAGATTTTTTCGAGAGGAAGCTGGGAATTTTGGGCAAACAGATATATCAACACGCCTGGGGGATAGATTTCAGCCGACCTGAAGGCTTCTATGACAGCAGCCGCAGCAGCTTCGGCCGCGGGATAACACTCTTTGAAGATTACAAAAACCGGCAGCGCCTGCTGACCGTCATTTACAACCTCTGCGAGGAAATCTGTTTCCGGGCCCGCCGCGATGGCCTGGCGGGCAGGACGGTATCTCTGGGGCTTGATTTCAGTCATGCTCATCCCGGATCGGGACTTCAGGCTCAAAAAACCATGTCGTCTCCCTGCCAGCTGGAAGGAGAGGTGGCCGAAGCCTGCTCTGAACTGCTGGAAGAAAATTACCGTGGGGAACCGGTGCGCAGGGTCAACGTAGCTTTGAGCAATTTAAGTTCGGCCGAAGATATCCGGCTCGATTTTTTCTCCGACCGCAGACGGCGCCGACAGCTTGCCCAGATCCGCGATCAAATTCGCCGCCAGCACGGAGCCGGGGCGCTGTCTTTCGGCCGCAGCCTCTGCGAAAAAAACTTACACGAGCGCATAAAATACAATATAGGAGGGCATAAAGCCTGAATTTAGCTCCTTGCAGGGCGGGACTGTATATGATAATCTCAAATTCGGGGAGGAATTCTATGCTGCAGGGAATCTTCTTTTCTATACTGGCAGGCATTTTTATAGCGTTGCAGTCCATCTTCAACGCCCGCCTGGGCGAGGCGGCAGGTTTTTGGAATATGAACGCCTTTGTACATGGCAGCGGCTTTATTTTCGCCCTCTTCATACTTCTCACCTTCAGCCGGAAAATAAATATCTCGGCTTTCACCTCGATAGAGCCTCATTATCTGCTGGGCGGTGTGCTGGGGGTAGGCATTATCTTTTCGGTAACCCAGGCAGTTACTCTGCTGGGGATAAGCATCGGTATCACCATCGTGATAGTTACTCAGATACTGGCCGCCTTCATCATCAACTACTACGGACTTTTTGAAGAGCCGATCATAACAGTCTCGCTGCCCCGGCTCATCGGCCTGGCCATGATGATAGCCGGACTGGTGATCTATCAGCTTCACTGAGTATGACCTAACGAGGAGGAATTGTCATGGGAGAAAAAAGGCCGGGCTTTAAACCGCAGAGCATCCGGTTTCGACTTCTGCTGATCATCCTGCTGTCATTTTTGCTGACAGCAGCCGCAATCGGACCTCCAGCTCTCCGATCAGATGAACTGCCAGCTGAAGAACTCAGGGTGCATTTTATCGACGTAGGCCAGGGCGATTCCATCCTGGTCAAAGCGATTTTGTCCGGAGAAGAGCGCCGCAAACTGCTCATAGATGCAGGACAGAACTGGAAAGGCGACACCGTTATAGATTACCTCGAAGAGCTCGGGATTGAGACACTGCATAAGGTGATAGCCACCCATCCTCACGCCGATCATATAGGCGGTTTTACCGAAGTGCTGCCGGCCTTTGAGGTAAAAAAGATCATCGATTCCGGAGCCGAGCATCACACGGAAACCTATCAGGAATATGTAAAGACGGTGGAAAGAGAAAATATCGATAAAGTTTACGGGCGGGCCGGCGACCGTTATGAACTGGCCCCGGGGGTGGAATTGAAAATATTGAGCCCTGAAAAACCTCTGACCGGTGATCTGCACCGGGATAATATAGTTGCCCGGCTAAATTTTAAGGAAACAGCTTTCATGTTTACCGGCGACGCGGAAAAAGAAACAGAACGCGAGATAGCTGCTCGCTTCGATGAACTGGAAAGCCAGCTTCTCAAGGTAGGGCATCACGGTTCTCATACATCGACCGGCAGTACATTCCTCGAAGCGGCAGCCCCTGATTACGGAGTAATCCAGGTCGGCGAGGACAATCGTTACGGACATCCGCATCAGGAGGTGCTGGCCCGCTTAGAAGACTATCAGGTCGATATATTTCGCAACGATATCCAGGATGATATTGTTTTTAAATCAGATGGCGAGACGGTAAAATCCAAAACCGATCCCGTGCCGGTAGAGGCCGAACCAGCGGCTGACAGGATAAATATCAACACCGCCGAAGCTGACGAACTGAAGAAGATAACCGGCGTGGGACCGACTATAGCCGGCCGAATCATAGAATATCGCCAGCAGCACGGCCCTTTTCAGGATAAAGAGGAGTTAAAAAATGTGAGCGGTATCGGTCCGGCCCGGCTGGAGGATATGAAAGATGAAATAAAGCTTTAGTGATCAAAATCCGGTCAGGGACTTTTTTACCATGTGCTTAAATTTTTCCCCATCCACATCTACCGCAATCTCCAGGTTTGGTTCGCCCAGAGTTTTTCCGTCGAAATCGACCACTGTGGAGCCAGTTGTGAAACGGCCGGCTGTCTCCACCCTCACCGGTCGGGTTTCTGTCTCTATCACCGTGTCATCGATCAAAGCTGCCACCGCCAGCGGGTCATGGAGAGGACAGCCATTCATATCCAGCTCCCGGCGGTGATATTCCACGAAATAATCGAGAAGTTCAGCTGCCATCTCGGCTACAGGATTGCCGATTTCTTTGATCTCTTCGATATCTTCGGGCAAAAACCGGGCCTTGCGGGTCACATCCAGACCCACCATCGTCTTATCAACTCCGCTGTTAATAACCAGATCGGCAGCTTCCGGATCAACCAGTATGTTGAATTCTGCCGCCGCCGTTCGGTTGCCTCCCTGGACGGCTCCTCCCATAAAGATTATCTTTTCAATATTCTTTTCGATCCCCGGCGTTCCTGCCAGAAGTGATCCAATATTGGTGAGAGGACCTGTCGGCACCAGTGCCAGCGGCTCATCTGCCCTTTTGAGCTCCTCTCTCAGATAATTGACCGCGTGCTTTTCACCGGCTTCTCCCCGCGGATCTGGAAGATCCGGTCCTTCCAGGCCTGACTCACCGTGCACATCAGGCGCTGTTTTGAGATCGCGTATGAGCGGCTTTTCACAGCCGGCATAAACTTCGACTTCTACACCGGCAAATTCGAGAACTTTGAGGGCATTTTTAGTGGTCAGCTCGAGTATTTGATTGCCAGCCACTGTGGTCACCCCACGCAGATGCAGTTCGGGGCTGGCAGCAGCCAAAAGTAAAGCTATGGCATCGTCATGACCTGGATCACAATCCATCAGCATCTCTTTCAATGTTTTATCAACTCCCGATCGATATGATTTGCAAGCAATTTTCCTATTGATTCAGTAATCTCTCCTTTTATAATAATTAACGCTGGAAGCTCAGTCAAATCTGTCGGAGCTGAATCCGACAAAAATTTGAGCAAAAACAAAAACCCGGGGCTCGGCCCGGGCTGATCAAATATCGCCACTCAAAGCTTAATAAAAATCTACCCTCAACCCTCAACTCCGAATATTTTTAAACGCGCAGTTCCTCATAAAAAGGTTTTCTCTCCGGATGAGTCGGAGAGTATTCGGGTTTTTTCAACATATTGCTTCGCAGTTCATCAGCCTTTTCACAGAGCTCGACCATATCATCTCCAAAAAGCTCAAAACGGGCCAGCCAGACTCCGGTGGTTTCTTTCTGTTTTACCGTGCTGCCGCGGGGATAGAAAACCTCAATTTCGGGCTCTTCGACCGAGTCGATATAATCGTGATCTAAAAATTCCTCCGCTTCACCCTCGCCGTAAGTTATGACATGAAATTGTGACCCGCAGCGTTCTGTCTCATAGTAATCAGGAGCCAGCTCGGCGGTCTTTTCTTCATTACCTCCGCAGAGATGGAGGATAGCTTCTGCCATGTTGACATCGAAAGTGTTGTAATAGAGATTGTACCAGACCGAAGCAGCCCTTCCATTTACCTCGGTAGCGGTAATATTATCATCCCAGCTTCCATCGTCCACCCGCCATACTTCCACATTCCAGAAACCGGCGTCTATTCCGTGCTGTCTCACCGCCTCTTTGGCGTATTCAACTATTTCCTGATGCACTTCTTCGGTCAGACAGGTAGGTGTGGCATAGCAGTCTATCGACTTGCGATCACCGGGATAATATATATGATCGGAGACAGCCCAGACATTGATCTCGCCGTCTTCTCCTATCCAGCCTTCGACACAGTGCTGTTCAAAGTCTTCGATCAGTTCCTCGACCACCATAATATTCTTATCGGCCAGCGGATATTTGTCCAGATCGATATATTCGCGGAAAAACTCATGATAGATCGACATCTTTTCAGTCAAATCATCTCTGATCTCGTTCAGCAGCCTGTCCATCTCTTCCTGAGATTTTACCTGATGCTGATGCAGGGTCATAGTAAGCGAGGTCGGCTTAATATAGCAGGGATAGGTGGGTTTATTCTCTCCCCACTCGCCTGTGTCCAGATCGATGTAATCAACCCAGGGCGAATTGGGCTGATTTTTACGGGAATAATATTTGTGGTTGGTCAAAAACATAGCTTCCAGACTGGGTCCATAAATATCGTGCCTTTCTGCCAGCTCAGCCGCCACCAGATTGGCCAGATCATGTGAATAATAGAGACCATCAACCTGACTTTTTGCAATGAAATCCGAGCATTTTTCCGTGTAATCAACCAGACTGAAACCTTCTTCAGGGAAAGGATACTGGAAAAGATCATCATCCATCCAGACAATCTCATATTCATCCGTCTTCTCTTCGACTCTGCCCAGATAATTCCTATCTCTGCCTACAGGAAGAACTACCATAATCCTCTTTGGCATAAAACCCCTCCAATTTTGGCTGTTTTTTTAGCCGATCTCATGAGGTCTCCCACCGGCTGGCTGAACATAGTCTGTTCTTTCTCAATCCGCCAAAATTTTCTGAAACCCTGATCAACCGGCAAATATCTGGAAGCCCTCTTAATAAGAATCTTCTTGTCTTCAGTTGGTAAATAGAGGTGTCTAAAAAAACGTATTTAGTTATACTGTAAAATATAAAGCTTCGTTCACAATGAAATTTTTTCTGCTTTATGTGATCTTATACGATATCTATCAACTGGTAACAAGAAGAACCCTCAATAATTAATTTCAATATTTATCAGAAAATTCCTTTTAAATATTTGCAATTTATTTTTTATTAAAATATTTGAATAAAATGTTTCTCCGGCTGAATACCTTTATGTCATTTTAGACCGGGATTAGCAATGCAATTTCTCGCCCAGTGAAGGAAATTCACCCGGAAATATAGAATTTTAAAATAGGCATTCAATCCGCCGTACTCATCGGAAAAACTCACAAAATTTTCGGGAGGTTATTAAAATGGAGAATGAAAAATATGTAATGATACCCGGTCCCACTCCGGTCGTTGAGCCCATCCAGAATGCCATGGGCCGGAAAACAGCCGCTTTTAAAGATCCTGAATTTGTCGCCGATTTTGAGAGTGTTCTGGCCGACTTAAAAAGGCTATGGCGGACCGATGGCGAAGTTTTTGTAGTTCCCGGCAGCGGTACTCTGGCCATGGAAATGTCTGTCAGCAATACATTAAAATCCGGCGATAAAGTTCTCATTATCTCCCATGGCTATTTCGGAGATAGATTCGTAGAAATTGCCGAACGCAAAAATTATGACTTCAAGGTATTATCTGCAGAATGGGGTACCGGCATCGCCCCGGAAAAGATCCGGGAAGAGCTGTCCCGGGATGATTACAGTGGCGTCATAGCCACCCATGTTGATACCTCTACAGGAGTTAAAGCTCCCATCGAAGAGATTGGTAGAATTGTTCGCAACGAAAGCGATGCAGTATTCATAGTCGATGGCGTCTGCGCTACCGCCGCCGAAAAAGAATATGTCGATCCCATGAATATAGATATACTCTTCACCGGATCACAAAAAGCATTCGGAGTACCACCGGGTCTGGCTTTGCTCTGGGCCGGTCCGCGGGCCATTAAAAAGCGCAGAGAGCTCGGTGAGATAAATGAGTATTACGGAGATTTCGAAAAATGGCTGCCTATTATGCATGACCCCAGCAATTATTTTGGCACTCCGGCCGTCAACCTGATCTGGGCTCTTAAGGCTTCCCTGGATTTGATCAAAAAAGAAGGTCTTGAATCACGTTTTTCCCGACATGAAAGGGACGCTAAGGCTATTCAGGCAGCCCTGGAAACTATGGGCTTTGAAATTCTGGCTGAAAAAGGATGGCGAGCCCACACCCTTTCCAATGTTCTCTATCCCGAAGGCATAAAGGACGAGGAGTTTCGCGATAAACTGCGCGAGGAAGGAGCTGTTGTAGCTGGCGGCCTGGGTGATTATGCCGGCAAACTTTTCCGTCTGGGTCATATGGGCAATATCGATGAACATGTTATCACCTCTGTCCTGCAGGCGATAGAAAGAACTCTCCACCGCTGCGGAAAAGATGTTGATTTTGGCGCCGGAATGAAAACATATATGGAGGAAAAATACAGTTAAATAATGATGGATTATCTCCCTATATTTAAATATAGTTTTTATCTAATCATGCTATTTATTATTAAAAGTTTTAAAGCTATCTTCACAATGAAATTGTTCAGTATCACTCCCATTATAGCTCGTAATACTTCATAAGATTCAGCAATCAAAGAAAAATATGGTCACAAACAGTATGATTTACTGTTAATATCAGCAATAGACAGGCCCGCTGAAAGTTTACTTTCTTCGGCGGGCTTTTTATGATGTCATACTTTAGAGCTTATAAGCTTGCATAAAAAAGCGGTTATTTTTACATATTTTATTACTACAAATCTTATATTGATAAAATTGCTGGTAGATTGATTGTTTTTAAATTCCACCTGCCGCTCCTCTCAGCTCTCTTTTCACCATGCCCCCTTATCAGTACCGGCTTAAAAACAAAAATAAATATGTTTAAATTTTCTGAAATAATTATTTATGTATTTATACATTTAAATATATACATATTTGTACATTCATACATTTATACATTTAAATATTTGCTATTATTCAGAATTAATTATTTGTATAAATGTATGTCTATACATATAATTATTTATAAAAATTCAGAAATATTTATTTACGTATTTGTATGGATAAATATTTCTGAAAAGTGACTCAGGGTTATTTCAGAGCTTGATCCTGGAATATTATGAGGATTAAAAAGGCTTGAATTCCCCATGATGGCAATGCTGATAAAATATTTTAATAAAACAGCCAATACAACTATAAAGGGTGTCTTCGAAACCCTCGGATAAATGATTTTTAAATATTTAAAAATATTTATTTGTACATCTATACATTCATACATATAATTGTTTGCAAATTTTTTGACTTATTTATTTGTACATATATGTATTTATACATTTAATTATTTATGATTTTTCTGAAATATTTATTTATGTAAATAATTATTTCAGAATATTATTAATTATATCTTTTATTTTTTTCTTGGCTCTTCTTGTCTTCAGTTGGTAAATAGGGGTCTCAAAAAAACTTATTTAATTATACTGGAAGATATAAAGCTTCGTTCACAATGAAATTTTTTCTGCTTTAAGTTCAGTTTTCGGCCAAAAAATTGCGCTCCCTTCGCGAGAGCTCTTCCCTGAGCTCTCG
>CAYTDP010000013.1:0-41128 GCA_964436625.1 uncultured Halanaerobiaceae bacterium
AGAGATGAACAGTTATTGCTTTAAAATATGTCGTAAATTTCACCAACGGTTATGGAAAAGCCCCATATAAAAAAACCGGACGGAGAGTCCGGTAATTAATATAGTTTGCCTTTAATCATCTTATCCACAGCAGCTGCGATCGGGCGGACAGCTGGAAGAGGTGCAGTCCGATCCCGCGCTGCTTCCGCCACCCAGCACTCCCACGCTGTCGAAGATCTGAAAAACATCTTCGCTGCTGCAGGTCGGACAGCTCACTTCGAGTCCTGCCTCTTTTTCGGAAAGAGTGGCCTCCCGGGAAAATTTGTTTTCGCATTGTCTGCATTTGTAATTGTATGTGGGCATTTTACAAACCTCCAGCTGCTTAATTTATTCGATACTTCACAATTTATACTATTCAATTCTGTAATCTATATTACATTTTTTATCATAATGTGTCAAGCAAAGACGGGAAAAATCACAAAAAAAGATGCCCATTTGTGTTCTGGTCTCAGATATTATAAAATTTTATTGCGGCCGGAACACTGTGAGGGGATTTTTACGGAAATAAAATTTAGATCTTCTCCAGAACCTAAAATTTTTATGAGGAGGCAATCTCAATGTGCGGCAGTTTTGCCCTGCCGGTCGAGCTGATCGAGATAGTTGATTACTTCAATTCAGCAGAAATAAGATCAGGAGATATCAATATAGAAGTTCAAAACTTCCAGTCCGACAGCTTTATCCGGCCCACCGATTCTGTGCCGGTGCTTAAAGCCGAGGACGGAGAACAAATTTTAGAGGAGCAGCCCTGGGGATTCCAGCCAGATTTCAGTTCCCGCCCTCTCATCAATGCCCGGGCCGAAACCGTATGTGAAAAACCGACTTTCGCTGAAGCAGCCGTCAGCAGGAGGTGTCTTATCCCCGCTGCCGCCTTTTATGAATGGAAGCAGCTGAAGCCCGGAAACAAAAAAACCAGGTTCACCATTTCAATTGCGGGCAGAAAAATATTCTCGCTGGCAGGCCTTTACTCCCCCTACAGTTTAAACGGTGAGAGAAAAAATTGTTTTGTGGTGATAACCCGGACCACCCGGGGAGAGCTCAGGAAAATTCATGACAGAATGCCGGTAATTCTGGATAGCGAAGATGAAAAATCCTGGCTGAACCATTCGCTCTCTGATAAACAGATCAAAACACTCCTCACGAGGAACAGAAATCGGGATCTGGTAATAGACCCTTCACCGGACAGTACAGAGGAGCAGCTCAGCCTCTTTTAACCGGGGAGGAGAGATCTTCGTAATAATCTGCGGTCATTTCGGCAATCTCAAGAGTAAGAGGTTTATGCTCGGAGGGGTTGATCATCACCGCATTATCGGTATCTCCACCTTCTGTACAGGTTGATATGGTTATATAACCGTTGAAGATATCATTCTCCGGAATTTTTAAGGTCGATATGCTCGATCGTCCCTCCACTTCGTGATAATAGGTGCCGTAATCCCTGGCAAAATCTTTTAGTTTATGCATTGTCTGACAGCACCAGTTGTCATTGTCGAAACTGCCATCTTCATGAAAAGCGCATTTGATGTTATTTTTGCAGCGCTGTCTCTCTTCTACCGGTATAACTCTACAGGCCTTGCAGGTCATCTTATTACCTCCTCTTTTGACTTTGAGATTTAAATCTACTCTTATTCTACCATATTTAATCCCAGGGGGTTATTAACCGTTTTACACCGCTTCATACCGGGCTCAGTTCTGACCGCTGTTCTTCCTTTTCTGCTCACTGCTCTCCTCCGTCAAAATTTCTCTTACCTGTTTGACCTCCCTTTCCAGATCTCGCTGCTGTGACTTCAGCCTTCTCATATACAGCATCAATAGGGACAGGAAAAGCATATAAGTCAGGGCCAGATAATTCATGACTTCACCTCACAATATCTATTGAATTTTTGGCCTCTCTCAGTTTATTTTTGAGCCTCAGCTGACGAAATCTGAATAAGAACAGAGCCAGATAAAGAACTGTCAGTGTTAAAAGAGAATAAAGCAGCACGTGAACCATGCGCGGGGTCAATCCTCCTCCCCCATCCATCTCGATCACCACCGGGTGGAGGGTCCGCCACCAGCGGATAGACATAAAAACCAGCGGTATATTGATGAAAGATATAAGTCCATAAATTGCTGTCAGCTTTCTTTTTTTATCCCGGGTGGCGGCGGTATTCAAAAACAGATATCCCAGATAAACAAACCACATTATCAAAGTGGTGGTAAGCCGCGGATCCCAGGTCCACCAGGTATTCCAGGCTGCCCTGCCCCAGAGCATCCCCGATCCGATGACAAAAGTGGTGAATAAAACCCCTATCTCAGCCGAACCCAGGGCTATTTGATGCCATATCACCTTTTCTTTCTGGATATAGACGAAGCTGGCAGCAAAAACCACAAAAAATGCAAAAAAGCCCACCCAGGCTGAAGCTACATGGAAATAAAATATGCGCTGAACATCCCCCATGACCCTTTCGGTGGGGGCATAAATGAAGATAACCAGCGGCGATAATATGAGAAGGACCGTACTCAGATAAAAAAAGATTCTGCTGGCTTTTGCAGCCAGTTCAGACTTTTCCCGGCCGATATATTACACCTCCAGCAAATATGGTGAAAGCCATACCGCAGCTGCAAAGTAAACGAGATCGTAAGTCAGCATCAAAAGCAGCCAGAAGCTAAAACTTTGATTCCAGTCCCCCCCAAGTGCCAGCGAAATCGATTCGACTGTCCCCAGCAGCAGCGGGATCAAAAGGGGGAGAAGCAAAACCGGCAGCAGCAAATTTCCCAGCCGGGTATAGCTTACCAGAAAGGCCATTATGCTGCCGGTAACCGCCAGACCGGCCTGAAAGATTAAAATCACCAGCGCCAGCTGCAGAATGCCCGCCGGGGGAATATGAAGATCAAAAAGGAGCAGAAATACCGGTGTGATGAAGATCGAGATCAGGATGAAGAAAAGATAATTGGCTGTGATACGGGAGATCATCACCGCCTCACGCGAACTCCCGGCCAGCATGATCAACTCCAGGCACCCGTTTTCTCTCTCCCGGGCGATAGCTCTATTCAAAATCAGTAGAATGGCGAAAAGATGGCTGAAAGTATAAACCCCGGGGAAGTAATCGATTTCATCCAGCCCGGCTGTGAAAACCATGCTGAATAAAATCCCGGCCAGCAGAGCAAAAAACAACATCGAACCGACAAGCTGACCTGTATTGAGCTCAAGTCTAATTTCGCGGTAGAGAAGCGTGCGTATGGTGCCGAAAAAACCCATGCTAAACTTTCTCCTGACGGGCACCGGGAAAAATTTTTTTCAACCTGTCCACCTCCGAAGAATCGCCTCCGGCCACAGCTTTTCCTTTCTTCAGCATAAGCCATCTATCTCCGTGTTCCAGACCCCAGTCAAGATCATGAGTGGTAAAAAGCACGGGACAGGTGGAAAGTTCACTCCAGAGCTCGACGAGCACTTTAATCGAACTCACATCCAGGCCGGTGTAGGGCTCGTCCAGAATGAGCAGCTGAGGAGTGATAAAAAAACAGCGGCAAAGTGCCAGGCGCTGCTTCATCCCCCGCGATAATTCTTCCACCCTGCTGTCAGCATAGAGCATGAGATCAAACCTGCTCAGCCAGCTCTCGATCTCGCTGCCCTCCAGGCTGCAGCCGTATAAGCGGGCAAAAAAATTGAGGTTCTGACGCAGGGTCAGATCCTCGTACAGCTGAACTTCATGGCCGAGATATCCTATCCTGGGCCTGTTGTTTAATATGTCTTTGTTTTCCCAGATTACAGATCCGCGGTCGGGCTCTAAAAGTCCGGCGGCAATCTTTAAAAGTGTGGTCTTACCGGCCCCGTTCGGCCCCAGAACTGCCAGCTTCTCTCCGGCTGAAAGCGATAAACTCACATCATCGATTATGTCCCTGCCGGCTAAAGACAGCGTCACCCCGTCCATTTCCAGCATTTTATTGGTTTCTCTCCTCTTCCAGTTCCTCTTCATACCGGGAAGGACATTGAAACATAATGGTATCTGCCTGAAATTTATCCCCGTCGTAAATCCCCTCAATAACTACCTGCGGCTGTTCATATATCTCATCCGGCCTTGTGCCGCTGTAAATTACGGGGAGCTGCTCGTCTCCCCCGGGATCTTCGAGCCGGAAAGAAAGCTCGCTGCCATCCTCTTCATAATCCAGGCTGTCCTCGACAACCCAGCCTGCTACACGCACCTGGTCCTGGTCTGTGTCTGTTTGAGATTGCCTGACTTCGTTTACTGTTTGATAATAAGCTCCTCCCTCATTATAGGTGCGGGAGATCATAAAGGCCAGCCCGACCAGTATAATAAGGGTTATTCCTATAATTATCCGGCGCGGACCTGTATCACCAGCCATCGATCTGAATCACTCCTCATCTGATTCCTCTCCCATCCAGGTGGTCAGTGATTCAACATCCTCGCGATCGGTCTTTTCGGCATCCTCGGCGGAATGGCCCAGCGCTACCGCGGCTACGAGCTCATCGTCCACTTCCAGCCATTCAGCGATTTCGTCTTCAGCCACAAAGACATCACAGATCCAGAGACTGCCCAGCCCCATATCGGTAGCAGCCAGCAGCATATTCTCTATGGCCGCCCCCACCGACTGAGTATCGACAGAATGCTGATACTCATCTAGTGTCTGGCGATCTTTATCCGAATAAGGGTTAAAAATCAAAATCAGTACCGGCGCCTGACGCAGGGTTCTTATGGTCGAGAGACTTGTCCCGACTTCCTCACCTTCTTTTTTCAGAGACCGGGCTTTGTTATGTACTAAGTCGATAAGATCCTGCTTGGGGCCGTCCTGCAGCACCACAAAATTCCAGGGCTGCCTGTTTTTGCCTGAAGGAGCTTCAATTCCCATTTTCAAAATCTGTTTTATCTTCTCATCTTCCACAGGTTCGTCCTTGTATTTGCGGATGCTCGACCGATTCTTTATTGCGCTGCTTGTATCCATAATTTTATACCTCCAGTAATCATGATATTTTCACCCGATTACAAACCAGAGAATAAAAAGCATGAGAGTGAGCACATTTAAAAAGAGCATGCGGCTGCGATTCACTTCCTCTTCCAGCATGGAATACAGCTCTGTTACCTTTTCGAGCCTTTTTTCCATCACCTCCCGCCAGCGATCGATTTCAAAAACCCTGCAGGCCTGAGAATAAATTCTGGCCAGATACCAGCTGCCGAAATATTTTTCGTGATTGTCGAGAATTTCGGTTACTTTTTCCAGTTCAACTTTCAACCGAGTAATCTCGGTTATTTTATTGCGCAGCCCCGGTACGTGCAGGAGAAGTCTGAACTTCAAAAATCTATCTATGCTGTCCATGTAATCGGAGAGATAATTGTTAATGTAATCATCGTAAAGTTTGAGCTTGAGAAACTGAATATTTGCCAGCTCGAGGATCAGCAGAACATCTGAGAATCTGTCACCATCGTTGAGAAGAACCGAACCATTCCAGTGAATCACGCTGCAGTCATGCCGGTAAAAGCTGATACTGTCAGATATCGTCGCCTCTATCTGTTCCCGGCTGAAATTCCGCTGTCTGTACTGGCGGTTCAAAAGCGCGGTTATCTCCCTTTCTTTGTCCTCGATGAGCTTTTCTGCCTCTTTTTCAAACCCCCTAAAACAAAAAACCGGATAAACTTCGCTCATTCCCCGCTGATAATACTCTTCCCGGGTCATATCGAAACTGAATTCGTCGGCCAGCCGGCGATAAATATCGCGACAGTGATCTCTGACTTCCTCTTTGAGAGAGCGGTTTTCGGACATATATTCGTTGAGTTCCTTTAAGTTATCAACGCCGGGATCGATAGTAATCCTTAAGCTCAAATCCCCCGATTTATATATTTTACCGGTTACGGGGTGCCTGTTATTTTCTCTGGAAAACCCGGAAGCCGGACGAAAAATGACCGGCTCTGGATAGCGAACATAATCCGGAGTACCCTTATCTTCTTCCAGCATAAATTCATCAGAACTGCGCTGAGAAAAATTTTCCAGAGCAGCATCGATCTCCTCGTAGGTCAGCTCTCCTCCCAGTTCATAAAAAACAAAAAGCTCTATTTTCACATCCATCAGCCAGTTATTCTCCTCCTAAAAAAAAAGAAGATCTTCCCGCAAAAATTGTCTGAGTCATCACTGTGTTTTTGCTCATCAAAAATCATAAAATATGCAGAACCAGAATAATCACGATCAAAAGCGTCAAAAAAAGCGAAAGAGCGCTGAAAGCAGGAGTGGCCAGAAGCGATAGTTCTCGTATGTTCTCCGCTCGACCGCTTTCATTTTTATAAACGGGATTGAGGCTGCCCGTCTGCTGTCGAGAATAATTAAAAACGGCCTCCCAGATTTTCATCTCCTCACCGGCCCTATTCTCGACGACTGCCCGACTGAGATCCTGATATGGCTCCCCGGTCTCGTCTTTGAGCTCAATTTCTAGAAAAGGAATCTTCTCGCAGACATAGGGGATAAAGCTGGCCAGATAATAATCGAGGGCCACAAGATATTCTGTATCATCATCTTCAGCTATATCCTGAAATTGATCGCTGTTCTGCACGGTGGGTCTGGTCTGCACGCCGCCGCCGGTATACTTTTGTATCGACTTAACCGCTCTTCCGGTGGGTAGTGGTTTGTTCAAAATCGGTATATTGCCCAGGATGGCTTTTCTGCGATCATAGGTAAATCTCAATCCGGAAACCTGAAGATAAAAAGGACCGCCCATGTACTGACTGATCAGAATTGACAGCTCCAGCACTCTCCGTATCTCTTTTCCGGTCAGATAACCTGCCAGCAGGGGATAGCCAGGCCTTTCATCCCAGCCGCTTCCCATGCCCCCTATAGAAGCGAGCTGATAAAAGGTGACTCCCTCTTTACCATCATCTCCCTCTTCGGGATAAAGCCCCTGTCTGATGAGTCCGCTGGCCTGAAAAGCAAAATCAACTTCCTTTTCGAGCATTTCGGCGGCCGAAAATCTCAGAGCATCGGTGAAAAAATTGCCGCAGGGAGTTTCCGATAAATCAGGCAGATGTGGTACGCTGAAGTTGGCTGCAAAGGCACTCCAGTTGAGATTTAGGCGCCGGTGATAAATCCGTGAAACATATTCGCTGAGCCTATCGGTGTGATGGCTCACTTTTTCAGCCATTCCGGGGTCGGGATCGACCTCCTCGTCAACAGCCAGCAGGGTTTTTTCACCATCGCGAAGCACAACTTCTTCCGCTGCCGGTCTGTAACGCAGCCGCAAGACGCCGAGATTCTCGAAGCGACAGCCGGTCTGAACGATTATGGTATCCTCAGTTTTTACAGGACCCGTCAGGATGGTATGAGAATGGCCCCCGATAATAATATCTATATCGTCGACATGTTTTACTAGTTCTTGATCTTCTTTAAGACCGGCATGAGAAAGAGCTATTATCACATCGGCTTCTCTCTGTTTTAACTCCCTTACCGCCGCCTCCGCCGTCACCAGGGGATGTTCAAACTCGAGATTCTCTCTGTTCTTGATCAAATCTATAGCCTGATCTCCTAAAATACCAAAGAAACCGACTCTGAATTCATCCTCCAGTTCCTGCACGGAAAAATCAGATATCCCCCGCCGGGAGAGCGGGCCGTCTTTGGGGATATCAGTATTAGAGGCTATAATATCAATTTCTGCACCGGAGGCGGGAAAACCTGCAGAATCCAGATATTTGTCGAGATGTCCCGGACCGTAATCGAGATCGTGGTTGCCCAGAGTCAGGACATCATAACCCAGATCCTTCATCAAATCCAGCTCGGGCGACTCCCCGTAAAAAGAAAGCCAGGAAAAAGGATCGCCAGATAAAAAATCACCGGCTGAAACCAGAAGTTTTTTCTCTTCGGGTTTTTCCTCCCGAATTTTTTTCACCAGGGATGCCAGGCGGGCAAATCCTCCTATTTTGACCGCAGATTCCGGACTGAGCGATTCCTCAGAAGGTCGGTGGGGCAGAAGCGACGAATGCTCATCATTGGTATGCATTATAGTAAAATCAATCGATTTTTGTTGGTCTTTCTCTTCAGAGAAAATATCCAAACTGCCCGGCCTCCCCCGAAAAAAAATATTGCAATCACAAAAATTAATTTAAAGATCCGAAAGGGGAGTAAAAATAAGAATTATTGATGTACTATCAACTTGAGACAGATGCCCTTTTATAATATTATAACATATGATTGCATCAATTCAATTCAGACGTCATTATATCTGCAGCAAACAATATTTTATAATGGGGTGAAAATTTTATGCAGAAATTGATGATAGCAAAAACAGGCGATACCAAAGCCGAAATAAAGCAGGAATTTGGCGATTTTGAGGAGATGTTTATCGACAAAATAGAATTTCCCCGACACAGGTTTATGGTCATTAAACCATATGGCGGGGAAGATCTTCCTGATGTAAAAAAAATTGCCGAAGCTGAAATAGCCGGTTTGATAATAACTGGATCACATGCGATGGTTACCGACGAAAAAAAATGGATCAACCGACTTATATCCTGGACAGAAGATCTGCTTGAGAATACTGCCATCCCTGTACTGGGCGTCTGTTTTGGACATCAGCTCCTGGCCGCAGCAGCCGGCGGAAATGTTGACTATCACAGCCAGGGAAGGGAAATCGGCACGGTACCTATCAGGCTGACTGAAACTGCCGGTGATGATCCTCTTCTGGCAGATCTACCAGCTGAGTTTAAATCACAGGCCATACATGCTCAGACAGTCACCGGTCTGCCTCCCGAAGCTGTTGTTCTGGCCGAAAACGAATATGAAAATTGTCACGCCTTCAGATTGAACGACCGCAGAATCTGGGGCGTGCAGTTCCACCCGGAATTCACCGCCGGAATTATGAAAAAATATATCGAACTCATAAAGGATGAAATCAGGCAAAACGGGCGAAATCCCGAAAAGATCATGGAAGGCATCCGCAAAAATCCTCACGGAGCTGAGCTTCTCAATCGCTTCGCCCGCATTGCCTTCAATCAAGACTGATTTAGTTCCAGATCAGACCTTTGATCCTATCACCGGCGCCATCGATCAGGGAATAAACCACCGGCAAAAAGACAAGCGTCAGAAACGTTGCCGTCAGCAGCCCGCCGATCACAACAACACCCATGGGAGCCTGAGCTTCCGCTCCCTCGCCGATGCCCAGCGCCAGGGGCGTAAGGGCAAGCATGGTGGTCAGAGCCGTCATCGTTATCGGCCTGAGCCTTATTTTACCGGCATTTACGAGCGCCTCGCGGCGGCTCTGTCCTCTGCTGCGCAGGATATTGACATAATCGACCAGAACTATGGCGTTGTTTACCACTATACCTATAAGCATTATCATTCCGATGATAGAAACTATGCTGATCGTGTGGCCGGTCAAAAAGAGTCCGGCCAGCACTCCGATTATAGCCATCGGCACGGTGAACATAATTGTAAACGGATGCAGCAGCGATTCGAACTGCGCCGCCATAATCATGTAGATCAACACAATGGCAACTATCATGGCAAAACCTAGATCTTCAAAGGCTTCGGCCATGTCTTCAGCCTCACCGGTGATCTCAACTCGATAATCCTCGGGGATATTGACCTGATTCATGTCATCCTCGATGTCTTCTATAACACTGCCCAAATCTCGTCCATGAAGATCTGCAGTGACGGTGGCGGTCCTCTCCCGATTTTCGCGCTCTATGCTCACCGGCCCTTCAGTCTGGTATATGCTGGCCACCTCCTGCAGCTCGACCAGACCGGCCGCCTCGGAAGCAACTCGCAGGCTTCTCAATTCATTGAGGCTCTCTCTTCCTCCTTCATCGAGCCGGACCAGAATGTCGTGTTCATCATCATCGACGCGATACATGGTGGCTACATCCCCGTCGACACCGGTGTTGACTGTTTGGGCTGTCAAAGAGGCCGGGACTCCCAGATCGGCGCTGCGATCTCTATCCACATCAACAGCAACTTCCGGACGGCCTTCATCCATGCTGGTATCGACATCGACGGCACCTTCAACGTCTTCAACTATTGAAGCCAGTTCTTCAGATATTTCTTCCAGCAGTTCAAGATTTGATCCAAAGATTGTCAGTTCAACTGGAGCCCCTCCTGGTCCTCCACCCCCGGCTCCCCCTTCAACTTCCGTAACTGAAATATCGGCTCGGGGAATATCTTCAGTAAAACTACGAATTTCAGCCGCCACTTCGGAGGTTTCGCGTTCTCTAAGCTCACTGTCCACCAGGCTCACTTCCAAAGAAGCTTCGCTGGATTCTCCGCCTGTTCCAAACATGAGCGCCTGTTCTCCTCCTCCACTGAAACCTATACCGGAGAAGACTACATCAACTTCTTCCAACCCGCAGACATAATCTTCTATGTCGAGGGCGACGTCACGAGTTTCAGATAAAACAGTCCCCTGAGGCAGCTCGACATCAACTCTTATTTCACCCTCGTCCATGTCGGGCATGAACTCCGCTCCGATGCGGGGAAAAAGAAACAGACTGCCCACAAAGAGCACCGCCACTACTACCACCACGACAATACGGTAGTCGAGAGCCAGATTTATAAAGCGTCCATAAAAGTTTTTAGCCCGTCCGCCCACCCGGTCGAATTTCTTCAAGTGCCTCTGATGGCCTGAGCTGGAACCATTGAGAAGCCTTGAAGCCATCATGGGAATTAATGTTAGAGCCACCAGCAGCGAGGCTAATAGAGAAAAAGCCACCGTCATCGACAGTTCGGTGAACATCTCTGAGGCTATACCTTCGATGAAGACAACGGGTAAAAATACTGAGGCTGTTGTCAGGGTTGAAGCCGTGATGGCTGAAGCCACCTCTCCGCTCCCTCTGGTTGCAGCCAGACGGGGACCAACATTATTCCTTCTCATCCTGTAAATATTCTCTATTACGACAATGGCATTATCTACCAGCATCCCTACTCCCAGAGCAAGACCTCCAAGCGACATTATATTGAAAGTCAGATCACCAAAGTACATCAAAACAAAGGTAGCCACGATGGATATTGGCATTGCCAGCGCCACTATCAATGTAGTTTTAACGCTGCGCAGGAAAATATAAAGCACTATGACAGCCATTATTGCTCCCATAAAAGCGTTCCGGGCCAAATTATTAATTGCGTCAACAATAAATTCCGATTCGTCATAGATGTTTTGCAGGCTCATGTCATCGGCAAGCAGATTCTCTTCCATATCGGCTATTTCTTCCTGTATGCGTCTGGAGACGAGCACAGTATTCGCTCTGCTTTCACGCTGGATGGAAAGGCCAACTCCTTCAACGCCATCTACACGGGCATATTGATTTATCTCCGATTCACCATCGGTTATTTCGGCGACCTGATCCAGGCGTAAACCGGAATTGTTGAGATGTAAATTTCTTATCTCATCGACGCTATCAAACTCCCCATCGGTCTCTGTGAGCATCTCTTTGCGGCCAATCTCGATATCACCGCCGGATTGCTTTAAGTTTTCTGCCTGCAGCGTCTCGGTTAAATCCATAAGCGTCAGACCGTAACTGTGCAGAGAATCCTGATCTACATCAACCTGTATCTCTCGATCAAGTCCGCCGGTTACATCCACGCTGGCCACGCCGGGCAATCTCTCCAGCCGGGGTTCGAGGTTGTCCTCCGCCCAGTCGGTCAGCTCCAGTATGCTTCTTTCTCCGGTAAAACCATAGGTTGCTATGGGCAGCTGCTGGGGATCGAAGGTAAAAATCATCGGATCCTCGGCTCCATCCGGCAGCATACCCCGGATCATATCTATCTGTTCTCTCACATCTAGCTGAGCGAAGTCCAGATCGGTGCCAAATTCGAACTGATTTATTACAATAGATTGGCCCGAGCTGGAGGTGGAGCTGATATCTTCTATACCATCAACAGTACTGCTGGCATCTTCAAGAGGCTGGGTGACAAGATTTTCTACCTCTTCTGGAGTGGCACCTTCATATTCGGTCATCACCGCAACAACAGGGAATTCTATGTCGGGATAAAGATCCAGTCCCAGCTCCTGAAAACCTATAAAACCCAAAAACATCACAATGAGAATAACCATGACGGTAAAGACAGGACGATCAACGGTAAACTTAGAGAGATTCATTCTCTACCACCTCTACCTTTTGACCGTCCTCTATACGGCCATGATCATGAAGAATCAGGCGATCTCCTTTTTCGAGTCCTGATTTGATTTCAACTTTATCCTTAGTTTCCAATCCTGTTTCAACTGTCTGGTATCTGGCCCTCATCTCTTCATCTATAACATAAACGGCTCTGTCCCCTCCGCCGGATTGATCTGCATTACCTGCCTCCGGAGTAAAGGTGGCATCCTGCGAGATCAGAAGTGTATCATGAGATTCATCCACCGCCAGTTCAATGCTGCCCCGCATTCCCGACTTTATCTCCTCTTCGGGATTGGGCACCCTGAGTTCGACTGGAAATCCTCCCTCTTCTGAGGCTAAAGGAGAGATAGTGTTTATTCTGCCGGTGTATTCCTCATCGGGAGCTCCATAGACATTAACAGGAGCTTCATCACCGACATCAATTTCATTAACATATGGTTCATTGATATTCGCTCTCGCTTCCATGACTTCCAGATTCACCATATAAAATATCGGTGTTTCTGGGCTGGCAGTTTCCCCTTCCTCTATTTCGACCTGAGCAATCGTTCCATCAGCTGGAGCCTCGATTTCGACATCATCATAAATTGTGCTGGCCAGCTCGACCCCTGCCTGGGCCTCTTCAACCCTGGCACGAGCCGCGTCTATTTCCTCCTGAGTCGGACCTCTTTCTGCTTCGGCCAGGGCAGCTTCAGCCGCTTCCAGCGAGGCTTCAGCCGCCTCATACTGGGAACGGGCCTGAGAAACCATCTGTTCCTCTTCCGCCCGAAAATCGTAAAGATCCCTGGTCATATCTTTCAATGCTTCTGTGCCGCTCAAAGCGGATTTAGACTGGCGCATACCGGCTTCAGCAGCCTCCAGCTGGGATTTAGCCTGTTCTTTGCCTCTTAGAGCTTCCTCATATTCGCGTTCACTTATGGCTCCATCATCATAGAGGCTGGACATGCGATTGTAATTATCCTCGGCATCCTCATAGGAAAGTTCAGCCTGACGCAGTTCCTTTTCGGCTATCTCCAGCTGTCTCTCTGCCTGCTCATATTCAGTCTCCATCTCTTCTATTTCCATATCATCGGGAGTGCGCTCTTCGAATATATCTTCGGTATATCCTACATCGCGGCGCGCTCCTTCTACAGAAGCCTGGGCCTCCTGCATCTGAGCCCGGACCTGCTGCAGTTCCTCTTCGGGAGTGCCCGTTTCCAATCTTCTTAATTCAGCCTCGGCAACAGCCAGACCTGCCCGGGCCTGTTCAAGCTCAGCCCGATAGCGATCATCATCTATTTCGGCTAACACTTCACCTTTTTCCACCCTGTCGCCGACATCAAAATGTACATCCTCTACTTCGCCATCAATACGGGGACGGATGGAGTGTTCTCTGCTGGCTTCCAGAATAATATTAAAATCATTTTTGATCTCGATATCGCCAATAACGGCCTGCGAACAGATCACTCTGGTGGCCAGCTCTTCTTCCTCTTCGGCAATCTCTTCCTGTTGGTCGGTTTCCGGCTCTTCAGTTTCCTCTCCCAGAAGACGGTCCCCGAACGTGAAATATCCTGCTGCTGCTACGAGAAGAATTACTGCTGCAATGATTGCTTTTTTGAGAAAACCCGACTCTGTCTTTAGGAGCATGATACTTAATTTACCTCCTCAAATAATTTATCGACTTCGCCCCGAACGCGGTAGACATCTGCAATGGCCTCTATGCGGCTGTATTCAGCCTGTTTTCTGGTCAGTCGCGCCTGACTTTTTTCTGCCCGGGCATCCAGCACATCGGTGCTGGTGCCCACACCTTCAGCATAACGGAGTTCGGCCAGTTCAACCCGTTCCTCGGCCTCTCTCAGCATCTCAAAAGCTAAATCCTTCTGTGAAAGCGCATCGGCAAAAGCGTTCAAAGCTCTTTCAGCTTCAACGCCGAGCTGAGAACGCATATCCTCGCGAGAATGCTCCAGCTGCTCGGATTCGGCTTCAGCCTGTTCTATCTCAGCTTTCGTCTGACCTCCGTCAAATATATCAAAACCCAGGCTGACAGCCACCGACCAGGAACTCTCATCGAAACCAAATTCATCGTCCTCAAAAGAATAATTTCCAGAAAGAGAGATATCCGGGTACCGATCGGCCTCGGCCGCCTCGGTTTCAGCCTTTGAAGCCTCAAGCTGATGGGAGAGCTCCTCGAGCTGAGGATTGTCGGCCAGGTCTAATCTCTCTTCCTCTTCACTCAGGGCCAGCACTTCTTTTTCCAGGCCTTCTAGACTGGCCTCGTCTTCGCCGGCTGGAGCAATGCGGGCAGTCTCGGGAAGGCCCAGCACGCTCCGAAACTGATCGCGAGCCAGTTTCAAATCGCTTTCGGCTTCTACCAGTTCCTGTTCTATTTCAGAAAGCGCCACTCTGGCCTCATAAAGGTCGAGCTCAGTGACCAGACCGGCTTCGAGATTGGCCTCTACCACTTCTTTGTGAGATCTAACAGCCTCCCTATGATCCTTCTGAACTTCGACCATCTCCTCGGCCAGAATAACGTTATGGTAGGCGGTGATTACATCATGGATCAGTTCCTGCCTCTCGTCGGTGAAGCCTGCTTCTCCCGCTCTAAGAGCAGCTTCGGCCGATTCTATACTGCTGCTGATGCGGCCGAAGGTATAAATTGGCTGCCTTAAATTTATTTCGGTGGAATACATGCTGTCTGTGCCATCGTCCATTCCCTCGAACGTATCAGCTAATAATTCTGCATCCCCAGGATCATCAATAAAATCAAATTGAAGTAATTGTTCTTCATCAAAATCAGCATCCATCACACCCGTCTCATCGAAACGCGAATAGCTGGTGGAAAAATCCAGATCGGGATAGCGGGCCGCTTCGGCCATATCGACCATCGGCTCCTGCGATCTCAAATCTTCTCTGGCCGCCATAAGACCCCAGTTCTGTTCCAGAGCCAGCTCTATGCTCTCAGCCAGAGTTATTTCTTCACCGTTATGAACATCCGCTTCTGCCCCGGTGGAAAAAAGCAGACTGCAGGCCAGTAAAATTCCGGCCATAAAAAAAATAGCCGTAAATTTATTGGTTTTTAAAAACTTATTATCTGACGCCGCTGACATCTTTAACCCGGACCCCCTCAAGGTACAATTCAACTATAAAATCGACCATCTTCTCCACTTCAAGATCTTCACAACACTTTTCTTTCATCAGAGGTGGAGCTAAAGAACGAGTGAGTCCAAGCAGAGAATGAGAGAGCATTTCGATATTTCTATCCTTTAAAAACCCGGATTCAACCCCCTCAATAATTATCTTTTTGACAGCTTCATTAAAATCAGAATGCCATTCCATCGCTTTATTCTTGAGATCCGTACCTGAACTGACAAAGAAGGTAAAAGCCAGTTCCCCATTCTCTCTATAAAATAAAATAATTGCTTCGACAAGTCTTTCAAGTTTTGCTCTGAATTCAAAATCCAGCCCGCTTATTTCCGTAATTTTTTCATAAAGCTCACCGACGACCTTATTCAACATGGTTTCAAAAAGCTCCAGCTTATTATCAAAATAATGATAAAGCGTTCCTTTGCTCGTATCGGACGCATCTACAATATCACTCATGGTGGTAGCATGATATCCGCGCCGGGAGAAAAGTTCCCGGGTAGCTTTTAAAATATCAGCTTTTGTTTTTTCGATTTCCATTTTTTCCTCCTTCCAGGATTTAAAACCAGCATCCAGGCTCTACCGACCAGTCAGTCTAAATTGCTTAAAATAATAACACAGATATTATTTTATTGCAAGCTTGATCGTCGATTTAAATATAAATTATTACTGCTAAGCAAAAACTATAACTTAAATATGTTTTATATTTTTAACTTCTAATAAGTGTTTTTTGGAATGGACAGTAAGCGCTTTCCGAATTTTCGCCAAAACAGAGTCAAAAAAGTTTATCAAATTTGCGATGTTTAAACAAGCGGAGAGGAAACGGAGCAGAAGCGGGGCAAAAGCGGAGAGGGTCTATTTTTTCTCCGCTTCCCCTCCGCTTTTGCTTCGTTTTAGGGGATCACTTGCTAGCAAAAATTATCATCGCTAGAACGAGTTGATTTGCCAATTTCCCCACCGAAATTACCTGTCAAAACGATGTGCTGCAGTTAAAAAGCTTATAAGTCAGACCGATGGACATCAATTTAATTGATAAAATTTTTCTATTGAGTGAACAACATAACCCAGAATAGTTTCTTATAAGATACCTTCCGAACCGGGAGTCATTTCAAATAATACCAAATTACTAAATATAATGGAAATTGTTCAAAGTTCGGGTCAGCTCCCTAAAATAAGCAGTATAAATATGACTAAACTATATTCAACCAACCTTTGGGGAAGCCCAAAAAAATAACCCCCCATTTCAGGGGGAGTGAGAGCATGAAAATGTTAAATTAACCTGAATTAGCTCAAATCTTTGATAACTTCATCGAGCAAATCTGCTGCCTTCTCTATGTGATCCGGGTGACTGGTTTTGGCTCCGCGAAAATTTCTATCCTCTTTTAAATCTTCAACTCCAAAACCATCCTGGTCATAAGCGACCATCATGTTAGAACCGATATTCTTATCTATCACAAGAAACCACTCTCTGACCAGGGGATGATTTTCAGGCAGATAGATAAACTCTATGTTTTCATGCCCGGGAAGATCATCGTCCTTTTCTCCGAAGAGATATATTTGTTCTACATTATCGGCAATATCATGATAACGATCCCAGATGTCGCGAGCTCGAGAAACCTTCTGAAAACCGGCATAAACAACCGCATCGCTCGGTTCCCTCAGAAGAACTTTTTCCATGATGTAGCACATATCTTCCAGATTTGAAACTTTACTTTCAAATTTGAGAGACATGCTGTCTAATTTGTCCTCTTCAGCTTCACTCCCCAGATCCTCAACTTCCCCATCGACCTCTCCAAATATGGTCTCATAGATGGAAACTTCAGACATGATAATTCCCTCCTATAAGTTTTTGGATTTTTTGTATTCAAACATTTCATTTTCGCGGCAGTTTAATTATATTACATTTTCATATTGAACTTCAACAAATTTGAGTTTCTTCAAGTCTCGCAAGCGACGCCTGGTATCAATTCACTGCCCCGCAAATAAATGCGTTCCAGAGTTTCCAGATTTTCAATCTTCTCCAGAGGATTCTTTCCTAACACCAGCAGGTCTGCTTCTTTTCCAGGAGCGATGCTCCCCGTCTTAGCAGAAATACCCAGAAGCTTCGCTCCTCCTGTGGTGGCAGCGATTAATGCTTCCCGGCAGGTCATACCGTTTTCCACCATCAACTCGAGTTCTTTGTAATTACGTCCGTGTTCATTGAAAGGTGTGCCGGCATCGGTGCCCATGGCTATTTTCACCCCGGCCTCATGGGCTTTCCGAAAACTATCGCGGTGATCCTCGATTACATCATCGCTTTTCTCCACCGCGTAATCCGGTATACCTGACTCCTCACCTTTCTCGGAAATCCAGTGGGGAGCGGCCAGAGTGGGAACCAGATAAACCCCATTTTCTTTCATCAAATTGATGCTTTGCTCATCGAGAAAAATCCCGTGTTCGATAGAATCTATGCCGGCTCTCAGAGCGTTTTTAATCCCTTCAGTTCCCTGAGCATGAGCTGCTGTCTTTCTATCCGCTTTATGAGCTTCTTCGATAGCAGCCCTCATTTCATTCTCGGTCATCTGAGGCGCTCCGGGTTTGACGCCCTCGGTCATTACACCGCCGGTGGCCATTATCTTGATCTGATCTGCTCCTTCTTTTATCTGCTTTCTGGCTCCCCGGCGCGCCTGAGCCGGACCATCGACCTCTTCCGCAGTGGGCCAGCCGTGGCCTCCTGTCATGGCCAGATTTTTTCCGGAGGCGAGAATCCGCGGACCGACTATATTCCCCTCAGCCACAGCATCTCTCAAATCAAGATCGACATAATCTTTCCCGCTCATATCGCGAACTGTGGTAACACCAGCTTTGAGAGTTTCTCGCGCGTGCTCTACGGCTCGAATTGCTGTCCTTCCGGCAGATTCCTCCAGAAGAATTTCAAATGGATCTGCCACAGGTTTGAGACACAGATGAACATGTGCATCTATGAGGCCAGGCATTATGACTTTTCCACTGTAATCTATAATTTCCGTACCATCAGGAATCTCCAGCTCCCCCTGTCGACCGCATTTTACTATTTCTCCCTCTTTATTTATGAGTACAGCAGCGTCTTCCAGCGGCTTTAGATCAGAACCTGTCAGAATGAGAGAACTTTTAAGCAGCTGCAATATTTTCACCTCTATTGTTTCCATTTTAATTATTTGTTTTATTTTTTTGAACGGTAAATTTACATCTCATCATTTTCTTCATCGCTATAAATCAGCTTAAATCTTCTGATTTCCTTCCGATGACTGCTGCATTCCGGACAATAATCTGTGGTCTCTTTATCAGGATTATTAATGACCGGCTTATGCTTTTGATATTCATCAGAATATTTTTGGAAGGGTTTTCTGATCTCAGTCGAAGTAAACACATCCACTCTGTGTCCAAACTCATCCTGAGCAAAAAAACTTCCGCAGTTCATACACCTGTAGCCGAGAAATTTCTGACTGTAATTATTTAGATTTACCCCGGCCGGCGAATCCGCCCCCCCGCCAGAAAAGCCCGCTTTTCTCAATAAAAAACCTATTATCTTCCCCGGCCAGCGCAGAACGGCTGCGATCCACCTCTTTATATTCACTGGTTTTGCAGACCTCCTGAAAAATCGGAAATACGTTAGAACAGCAAAATTCCCGCGCCACAACTAATTTGCAGCGAGGAATCGATTTCGGTGGCTTATCCTCATATTCTTTTCACCACATCCTTGCCAGCATTCTTGGCTTTATAAAGAGCCCTATCAGCTCTTATCATTAAATCATCCAGATCATCTTTATCTTTGTGCTGAGCAACCCCCATACTCACGGTATGAGATAAATTCTCATACCCCAAATTCATATCTTTGATTTCTTTTCTTATCCTTTCGGCAAATTTTTTCGCCTCTTCACCAGCGGCCTCTATCAATAAAATGCCGAATTCTTCCCCGCCAATTCTGGCCACGATATCACCATCTCTAACATTGTTCAAAAGCACTTTGCCCAGACTTTTCAAGACCTCATCTCCTATTTTATGCCCGAATTTATCGTTGATCTCCTTAAAATTATCGAGATCCATCATGACAAAAGATACGTTCCAATCGTATCTCCGGGCCTGAGCCAGCATTTTCCCGGCAAACTCCCTGAACGCCCTCCTGTTGGCGAGCCCTGTGAGCTCATCAGTCCTGATTATCCTTTCCATCTCTGCTCTGGTTCTTTCCAGCTCGGCATTCTTTTTTGCCAGTTCCCTGGTTTTATTGGCAAGTTCATTGTTGAGTTTGCTTATCTCTTTCAATGCTTCTTCATCGCTGGGGGAGCCGGACTTGCCCAGAAACAAAAATTTGTCTTTCCTGTGGAAAATAATACTATCGCTGAATAAGGGGCTGCCATTTTTGAGAGTGAATTTTAACCGCTGCCTTTTATAATGATCTTCAGCCGGCAGATCTAACTCATCTTTATGTCTTTCAGCCAGCAGCTCAAAAAAATTGCGGTCAAAGGGTCGTTTTTCCCGATGCAGAAAATTTTGAGCAAAAGCACCGTTGGCAGCCAGTATTTCTCCCTCTCCATCAAAAAAACAGATCATCTCATCGGTCAGATCTTCCAGAATAATATTGATTTCCTGCAGAAAAAATTCGATCAGCTCTTTCATGGTCATCTCAGTCACTGCTCCAGTCTCTAGCTATCTCTGCAGCCTCTTCTCCGTTTTGTGCGAAGGCGTCATAATCTATATTATCGAGCAGATACCTATGATCGTTCAAAGCTCTGCCGCCGACCAGTATTTTGACATCAGCAATATTCTCATTTTCCCTCACAGCTTCTATAACCTCGCCTAAAGCTGTGACATTATAAGGCATGGATACCGAGAGGCCGAGAAGATCGGGCTGCTCCTTTTCCAGAAATTCTACCAGCTCATCGACGGGGGTGCTTGCTCCCAGAAAAGAAACATCCCAGCCGTCAAACTCAAGAAAATCCGCCACAATTCTCGCCCCTATCTCGTGATACTCGTTGGCTACGGAGGAGACCACCGCTCTGCCCTTGGTTTTGGCCGGATGCAGATATTCCATATGATAGGAGGAGAGAATTCTAGATACAATTGAAGAAGCTCTATGCTCCTCTGCCACCGTTATATTGCCCTGCTCCCACATAAATCCCACAGTGTAAAGTGCGGGTTTTATCACCTTTTCCGCAAAATTTTTGAGATCATCACGCGAGGATATATTTTCTTTTATTATTGCCCGGCAATCATCTATTTCCTTGATCAACAAAGCGTCAATAAACTCATTAAACAATGGGCGCCAGTCCTCATCTACTTCCACGGCATCATTTTCAGCTTCCTCAGCCAGGGCTATTATATCCTCATGATGCTTTTCTATCCATTCATAAACCTCAATGATCGATTGATTGTACTCCTCCGGAATAAATTTTTTAACCGCATCTATCCAGCAGGAAATACTCACCTGAAAATATCTATAGGAGAAACCCTTTTCTCTATAAACCGAATAAACCCAGGGCAGGGTATCAGCCAGAAGGCGCATCTCGTTGAATTTAAAAGTTTCCCCCATAAACAGGACGTGTTTTTCATGATTGTCGAACATAACCTCGGGAGGATTATACCCGATAAGTTCATCGATATCCTCCCTGGCTGCCATCTTCTCGTCGACATATTCATTTATTCTATTTTTGCAGTCGATATACTTCTCCGCTGTTCTATTCTCAACCGGAGAAAGACTGCCGATTTTTTCTCTCAGTCTGTTCATTTTCCCACCTCTTAATAGTAACATTCTGGACCGGCCCGTCATTTCCTCTTCAAAGTTTAAGCTCATCCTAAAGCTGGGCCCACTTGTTGATAACTTTCTCCCCGGCCAGCATTCTTTCTACCGATTCTACCCAGCCTTTCCAGGTTTTTTCTTCAAATCTTCCATCCTGATCGACCTCCAGATGAACCGCTTTTCTGCCGTCATTTATTGTCTTTTTATCAGCCCAGCTCTTGACGGTCACAGTTCCCGTAACTTCCTTGATTATGGCACCTTTCCCAACCCGTATGAGGGTTTGTGACATAGGCACCCCGGCTCTTCCCGAAAGAAACCAGCCGCCTGCGCTGGCCCTGCCGCTCTTAAAAAAGCTGTTTTTCTGCTTGAGAACGATATTATTATCAGCTTGCAATCTGGAAATATAGCTTCCTTCCCCCATAATAATTATATCTCTGGAAGCAGAGAGACAGGAATTTTGAGTCTGTCGTAAAATTATACTCCCGTTCTCGTGATTTTTGCTTCTTATCTCACAGTCTCTCAGCTCATCAAAAATTCCTCTCAGCTTATCCCGGGCTCTATCAGAATCGAATTTATCGGTCCCGAAGATGAATTCCTCCAGCCAGTTCATCCTTGCCTCACCGCAGGGCAGTGAACTGAGCTCTTCGCTGTCAGTTTCTCTAAACAATCTGCTCAATTCAATTATAGCTCCTCTGACCTGCTTTTTTTCCATAATCTCCTGTTTCAGGCTGGATAGAACCACCCTCTTTTTCTCTCCTTCTGCCGAATTCAGGTCCTCAAAATAGGATTCGAAAAATTCCTTCAGACGCAGAAAAAGCTTTTCTGCCCTCAATTTATTTTGATTGAATTCCTCTGCCCTGCCGGCCGTAATCTCCGATCCCACGACGTTGCCGCCGATGTAGATACTCTGCCCCGCCTGAATATTTCCGTTATTGACATTTTTCTTGATGAGCACTTCCCCTCTGGTCCGGGCTCCAAAAAAATCTTTGATCCCGCCTTCGACAATCAGGTCTCCCTCAAACTCCACTTTGCCTTCCTGTTTGTCAATATCTCCGGTTATAATGTATTGAGGCAGGACTCTGACTATAATCTCGTCCTTTTTTTCTTCCAGGTCAGGACGTCCCACGATCATCGAGATAGCTTTTGTACTATCTACATTGAGCGTGACGTTCTCTCCCGCTGTCAGTTTTATATCTTTTCCCTCGCTGGCAGGAAGCTTTTTCCCAGTGACAGTTCTTCCCGGCTTACCAGGAGCAAGTTCGACTTTTTCAACAATAACTTCTCCCGGCAGAATCGAGGCTATGATATTTCTATAGTGGTCTACTTTCCCGTTTTCATCTCTTTCCTCTCTGCTTTCACTGACATCTGAAAAGACCTTTTTAATTCGGGCCGGCTCTCCCTCCTCAGGATATTTGCCCTCGGCTACAGTTGTTTTCCCCCGGAGATCTCCCGAGGCGATCTTTTTGATTTTGTCCCTTTTAAGGCCGAGAAAAACCCCGGCATCAGCCAGTTTCCTTTTTATCTCCTCTTCAGTCACCTCCATTCCTTCAAAAGATTTTTCGATCGTCGGTTGAGCATCTATCAATATTCCTTTACGCTCTTCCTCGATCAAAAGCTCATACCGGCGAGCAGGCTGGAGATCGACCTCTAAAAAAGCTTTCATCTCATCTTCAGAAATTTCCAGATTAAGCTCCTTTTTCCCATCGTTTTCAGGCAGGTCATATGTCAGGGTGGTGCTTTTGGTGATGAGCTCCGGAGAATCTATTCTGCTGTCGCCGCGATAAAGCACGATATTTTCG
Organism: uncultured Halanaerobiaceae bacterium; assembly: GCA_964436625.1. Lineage (GTDB taxonomy): Bacteria > Bacillota > Halanaerobiia > Halanaerobiales > Halarsenatibacteraceae > Halarsenatibacter. The sequence goes on from CAYTDP010000013.1 coordinate 22,791, forward strand.
CCGGGATATATCACCGGATATCTGCCATCGCAATGATCAGTGATATCCTCCGAAATTTCGATTAAGATCTCCTCTTCATCCGGCCTGGGCGTGATAAACTTTTCGAGAGCAAAATCTTCAGATAAAATTATCATTTCACCCACCTCCTCAAAGCGATAGACCTGTAATAATATTTAGAATAAATATAAAAATCCCCCGTAAGCCGGCGGAAGGCAGGTGAAACCCATAATATTCCTATTCACCTCTCGGCAGCCCGTCCGCCTTTCTCCTTTACAGAAATCAGGCACGAAAGCTTTGCGTTCTGCCCCTTTCGGGACAGTTGCCCTTTCGAGTGAATTTTTATGCTTTTCTTGCGTTTGGTTGATAAGGATCTTCTTGCCTTCAGTTGGTAAATAGGGGTCTCAAAAAATTTATTTAATCATACTGTAAGATATAAAGCTTCGTTCACAATGAAATTTTTCTTTGCTTTAAGCTTAGTTTTCGGCCAGGGAACTGACCCGAACTTTAAAAAATTTCGAGTATCACTTCGCTTTATATCTTCCAGCCATTATTGTCATGATAGTGATCTTATACGATATCTATCAACTGATAACAAGAAGAGCCTTTTGATTTAGTATAGTACTTTTGTTTTAATTTTAACACACTAATACAGCTTAATCAAATTATCAATGATTATTAATTCCATCTATACTAACAATTCTCTATAACTTTTTCTTGACTTTTAGGGCCGATCTTTATTATCATTATAGCAACTCTATATAAAAACTCTATAATAGCATAGACAGGGGTGAAGTCTCATGAGCTGTAAAATTATCAGAAAAATATTTCTGGCCTTTGTACGCGTCCATATTCTTCACCATGCCAGCGAAGAGCCCTTTTTTGGCCTCTGGATGATAGAGGAATTGAAAAACCACGGTTATGAGATAAGCTCCGGCACCCTTTATCCAATCCTGCACAGAATGGAGGAGAGCGGGGTTTTAGAGGTCGAAGAAAGAAAAGTCGACGGCAAGATCAGAAAATATTATTCTATAACCCGGGAGGGTGAAAAGCTGCTGGAAGAGCTGCGAAAAAAAACATCCGAGCTATCTGAAGAAATTCAGGATAGTTGAAAATATTTAAATTTCAGAAGAAAGGAGAGTGCAATAGGATTGTTTGAACTCCGGAATGTAACCTACAGAGATATACTGAAAATTGACGATTTAACCCTGGGAGAAAAACAAATAACAGCCATAAACGGGCCCAGCGGCGGCGGCAAGACAACGCTTTTGAAGCTGCTCATAAATTTGATCTCTCCGGACGGGGGCGAAATCTATTACAAAGGTGAGGAACTGGAGACATACCCGCCTTTAAAATTGCGGGAAAAGGTAAAGATGCTCGCTCAAAATCCCGCCCTTCTGGGCGAAACCATCATAGAAGAATTTCAAAAAGCGGAAGAACTGGCCTGCCATAACAACAGCAGCATTGATGATTACAGATGGTTTGTGGAAAAGATGAGGCTGGGAAAAAGCCTGAATGAAAAGAGCGCCAATCTCTCCGGCGGAGAAAAGCAGAGGGTAGCTCTGGCCAGGCTGCTTCTGCTCGAACCGGAAACTCTTCTGCTGGATGAGCCAGCAGCTTCCCTGGATACAGGCAGCGAAAAATATATTCTCGATTTTCTGGAGGATTATGCCCGAAATAATAATACCACTATCATAATGGTTACCCATGCCCCGAAGTTAGCCGATAGAATAGCTGATCAGAAAATCGCAATAAAAGAGGGAGAATTAAAGGAGGTGAAATACACCGGTGGAAACAACAGCAAACGGTGAAGTCATAAATATACCCCTGATCCAGCTGGCTATTGCTTACATATTCGTGCTGATTTTGTTAGCGATAGTGAGAAAGCAAAAAATCGGCCGGGAGAAGCAGATTCTGATTTCAGCCACGCGGATGACCCTGCAGCTGGCCCTGGTAGGGTATGTGCTGGAATTTATATTTGAGATGCCCCACCCTTTGATAACTCTCCTGATAATGATATTGATGATAGGATTTGCCCTGCAGAATATCTTCGCCCGGGTCAGCAAGGATCTTTCTCGCTCGATGAAAAAAACAGCAGTTTTTTCGCTGACCGTCGGTTCTGTTCTCACCCTGTTTTTCTTCCTGCTGACAGTTATCAGATTTTCACCCTGGTACTATCCCCGCTATTTCATCCCTATAGCCGGAATGATAATTGGCAACTCCATGACCGGTGTTTCTCTGGGGGTGGAAAATCTGGTCAACCGCATAGAAGAAAATCCTCACCGCATCGAAAATGCTCTCATGATGGGAGCCTCCCCTACTCAGGCCACCCGGGAAGCGGCCAATCAAGCCTTTTACAACGCGGTTTTGCCCACAGTCAACTCGATGGTCGGAATGGGTATCATCTGGCTGCCCGGAATGATGACCGGTCAGATCCTGTCAGGAGTGGACCCGCTGCTGGCTATAAGATATCAGATAGCGATTATGCTGGGAATTCTGGGATCTGTAACTCTGACAGTCTTTTTGATGGTGAGGATGGGAATCAAAAATTACTTCAACAAAAGAATGCAGTTAAATGTGGATGCAAAAGAGTGATGCTTCCAGATAAGATCTCTGCTCAAGAATACTCATCTTTTGAGCTGGCCGGGCTGGCAAATTTGTTGTTCAGAAAAGCTGCCGTTTCCTCCACATTTTCGGGCAGCTCATCCATCTCCTCCAGGTTGACTTCCTGAATCTGCCGCAGAAGTTCAATCATCCTGGGCACCGTCAGATTTGCTCTGTCGATGACATCTTCTCTGGTAAACACTCTTAGATCACCGCTGTAAAGCACTTCACTTTCGTTAAGAATGATTATTCTGTCAGCCCACTCCAGAGCAAAATCTATGTCGTGCGTTACTATCAAAAGAGTCTTCCCGCTGGAATGAAGCCTATTTAAAATCTCCCGCAGCGTTTTTTGGCCGCCGGGATCAAGATAGGAAAGCGGTTCATCGAATATAATTATCTGTGGTTTCACAGCCAGAATCCCGGCTATAGCCGCCCTCTTTTTCTGCCCATAGCTGAGATGATGGGGGTTTTTATCCCTGAGCCCAAATATATCAACAGCTTTCAGAGCCCATTTTACTCTAGCGGCAATTTTATCTTCATCCTGCCAGCCAAAATTGACCAGACCAAAGGCCACATCCTCAAAAACAGTGGTGGAAAAAACCTGGTCATCCGGATCCTGCATGACCATGCCTACTATCTTTCTAACCCAGTTTTTATTCTCCTCTCCTACTTCATGGGACTTAATGTAAACCTCTCCCTGCTGAGCCATGTAAAGAGCATTGAGATGAAATAAAAGAGTGGATTTTCCCGCGCCATTCGGGCCCAGTATAGCCAGCCTGGAATTGGCTTCTACAGAAAAACTGACATCCTGCAGAGCTTCAGTCCCATCATCATAGGTATAGGAGATGTTCTTTACTTCGATTATGCTTTCCATTTTATTCCTTTCAATATTACAATTTTAATCAAATAAGCGTTCGAAAAAACCCTTTTTCTCATCTATCTGCAGATAAAGAGCTGAGTTATAGCGGACTCTATCGTATTCTTCTCCGCGAAACTCTCCCTCCTCTTCTTCGTCCGTGAGATTGCTTACGTGAACAAACCACACACCCTCTTCATCCGGTGTGAAGGTGAACCTGCCCTCATCATCAGTGGCATCAGCCCGGGCCTCTTCCCGGGGAGACACAGCGGTAAGAGATTGATCGACCGCGGGCTCATCTTCGTAGTTAATCTGAAGAGTGATCTCTTCACCCGCATTATTATCTATCTCATCTTCGGTCACAGCCTCAACCTCCAGATTGGTTTCAGGCAGGGCAAAAGGATTGCCTTCATGCTCGACAATAAGCGGAGCTTTGGCGTCATAATATCGCAGCTGTCTGCCTTCGCCGTCATCGGTCCTATCTACTACAGGTCGGGTGCTGGTAAAAGTCAGCCAGTAAACCCCCGATTCGGCAGGAACATAGGATGCCGAATAAGCCTTTTCTCCACCGGCAAAGTCCAGCTCCTTTTCGGAACCATCCGGTTTCATGACCGTTAAATCTCCACTTTCCAGCTCTTCATAAAATGAATGCTCGTAATCGTACATATCAGGAAAATGCCCGAAAGTTATATCTATGTTTACTTCCTCATCAACCTCCGCCTGCTGAGAAAAATCGAGTATTATCTCATGAGCCTGTGTTCGATCAGCCACCCAGAAAGAAAAAACCAAAAGCGTTGACAGTGATATTCCCAAAACCAGAGCCATCTTTTTATGCATAATTAATTCCCTTTTCCCCTTTTTTTAAAATAAAATTTTCCAGCTGCAGCTGCCAGCAGCAAAGCGCCAGCTCCGGTGGAAGCTCTAAGCCAGGCAGGCTGAGCCTGAATAAAACTCTGATCTTCCTGCCCCTCTCCCGGAGTTAGCTCCGCTTTATGTCCCATGTCATCCGAAGCTATGATCCGCTCGACATCCAGCCCTGTATCGTATTCATATATACCCTCGTTATCGGTTGTCCCTTCCTCAATTGCATTTTCCTGATCATCATATAACACAACCTCAACGTTATCAGCCACAGAACCATCATCAAAACCGACTTCTACTTTTCCTTCCGATATTTCTTCTATTATCATCCTGTGGGCTGAAGCTTCAGCCGGAAACAGCAAAAAAACAACCGCCATCAGAATAATTAAGCTCAGCACAGAAAAATTTCTGCTGGTTTGGGTCGGCAGCACATCAAAAATAGAATTTTCTTCGATCATTTCTGATAACAACCTCCTATCTTAATTTGAGATGAAAAAATCAAATAGCTGTAAATTCCAGCGCGAAAAATAGCCCTACAAGCAATATGCAGAAGGAGAAAGCCAGCAGATCTTGAGAGGAAATTTCCAGCTCATCTTTGACGTAAAACTCACCTTTGAAGCCCCGTGCCAGCATCGCTCTATAAACTCTGGCCGATCGCTCGTAACTCCTTATGAGGAGCATCCCGGTCAAAAAGGCATAGGTTTTATAACTGTAAAGAGAGGTGGCTGATTTAAACCCGCGGGCCCTGACAGAATTTTTCATACTGCCGAATTCATCCCTGAGCACAAAAATGTACCGATAGACGAAGAAAAACAGGTATATCAATTTTTTCGGCACATGGAAGTATTCAAAGGCCTGCATCAGAGAAGAGATAGAAGAGGTTGAGAGCAGAGCAAAGACCGCCAGCATGACGGCATTTGAGCGCAGGGTTATTTTTAGCGCATAAGCAATCCCGGCTGCCGTCATCTGCAGGGGGCCGATCTCAGCCAAAACCTCTCCCGGATAGGTGAAAGGAACCAGCAGCCAGATGCCTCCAATAAAAATATTCAGGAGAGTCAGGCGCCTGAAAACCTCTTTCAAATCCAGACCCGCAGCCAGAACCAGGCCCAGCGAGAATAACAGGGCCTGTCCGAGCATGAACAAATTGCTGCCCGTGGCCGTAATTACAGCCAGCATAACCAGTATAATAATTTTTATGCGGGGATCCAGCCTGTGAATGTAACTTTCGCCTGAACTAAATTCAGCCGCGGTCATAAAATTTTACCCCCTTCTTCAGTTCAAACTTCTGAGGCGATCTCCGTCTTCTGCCAGCATTTCCGGCTTTACTTCCAGCAGGAATACCACCACAACGGCGGAAAAAATACCCTCCAGTATCACAACCGGAAGATGGGAGACAAAGACCACTCCGGCCACTTCAGCAAAGGCGCTGGCATCGGAGATTACCAGAGATAAAACTACCATCAGGGCTGTAAATAAAACAGCCAGCCCGCCGCAGAGCGCCGCCGCGATCGCCCTGGTCTTTTTTCCAGCCGTCTTCCTCTTAAAAATAATCCTGAATAAATAACCGACAAGTACAGCCGGCAGGGCTGTATTGATCAGGTTTACTCCCAGAACAGTTATCCCTCCATGCTGGAACAGCACCGCCTGCATAAAGAGGGCGATCAAAAGCGCCGGAAAAACTTTCCACCCCAGTAGAATGCCGGCAATTCCATTTAAAACCAGGTGAACGCTGCTCGGCCCCAGGGGGAGATGTATCAGCGAAGCCACAAAAAGAGCTGCGCTCACAATCGCCACTTCGGGAATCTTTTCCTCTCTCAGGCTTTTCAGTCCCACCGCAACCCCTGCGGTCCCGGCCGCCATACCGGCAGCCAGCACTTCAGCCGATAAAACTCCTTCCGAGATATGAATAATTATACCCCCCTGTCGCTGACGCTTGTTTCAAAAAGCCTATATCTGCATAATTATACTGCTATATAATCTGCCAAAATACAAATTCCCCGCTCCGATGAAATCTGCGGGGATAATTAGCAAATAATAACAAAACCCTCAACCGGGATGGCAGCAGAAAATCCTAATTGAGGGTAATCACACAGGACAAAAATTCATCCTGCACTAATTACCTACCTTTCTTGCCATCGAAGATACAGCAGGCATATTACCGGGCAGGTCTCCTGACTTCCGGATCATTTTTACCGATTTTCTCCTTCCCCGGATATTTGCGCTGCATTATATCCGGGTGGACATATAAAAAATTAATTCCGGTTACAGTGGCGGGCCCGTTCAGGATTTGCACCTGATTCCCTATTCTCCTCCAGCCGTGGCTGCAGGCACCCGATAACACAATATATTCAGTTTTAAATTCTTCATTGCAGACTTGATCATTTCACATTTAACAACATGAAAAATTTATTAGCCTCTTTATTCTCCTATTAAATGAATTGTAGATCGGTCGATAAAATCCTTTTTTTAATTATCCTTCATCATCTCCACAAATTTTTCGGCCAGCTCTGGATCGAACTGGCTGCCGGCACATCTTTTTATCTCCTGCAGCGCCTCCTCTTTGCTCACAGCTTCTTTATAGGGGCGGCCTGCAGTCATCACATCATAGGCATCTACAATTGCTATTATCCGCGACAAAAGCGGTATTTCCTCTCCCCGCAGCCCTTTAGGATATCCCCCTCCGTTCCAGTGTTCGTGATGATGTAATATAGCCCTGGCTATGGACGCAAATTCCTCTGTGGCAGCAGCGATCTTATAACCTCTCTTCGGATGTTCTTTTATCGTCCGCCATTCCTCATCGGTTAATTTTTCCTCTTTGGTCAGAATTCCCTCCGAAATAGTCGTCTTGCCTATATCATGAAGAGTTGCCAGCAGTGTCAATCTGTTCAGCTCATCACTGGACAGGTTGATTTTTTCACCCAGTCTGTAAGCCAGATCGGTCATCCTCATGGCGTGCTCTTTAGTTTCAGCGCTTTTAGCGCCCAGAGTGTTGAGCATATTCCGCACCAGTTTGTTCTCCGTGCTTTGAGCTTTTGTCAGCTTATCGTTGTACATCCTCTTGTCGGCCCGGGTCAGGACCTCGCCAAATTCTTCTTCTACATCCTCCTTTACAGCAATGCCGATCCCTAGAGTTATAGGAATATCCCTGAATTCTGCCTTCCGACAGGTTTTCTCCAGTCTGCCGGCAATTTTCTGAGCGGTACTGTAATCCGTGTCGGGCAGCAGAATGACATATTCATCCCCGGCCCAGCGGGATACAAGATCCTCATCTCTGGTTATGCTGTTCAAAATACCGGCCACCTCTTTTAGCAGTTCATCTCCGGCTTCATGTCCGTAAGTGTCATTTACGATCTTGAGACCGTTGACATCGCAATATATGATGCTCAAAGGATGCTGTCTTTCCGTATTTAGCCTTTTCATCTCCTCTTCCAGAAAAGTTCTATTATAAAGATCGGTCAGACTGTCGTGATAGCTTAAATATTTCAGTTCTTCTTCTTTTTCCTTCAGATCGGTGATGTCCAGCTGAATTGAGAGTATTCCTTCCTTATCGCGGGGCAGACTGACCTTCGTTTCAAATAGATGGAGATAGTATTTTTCTCCATTTTTCCTCCGGCTGAAACCTTTAAATTCCAGATTTTCTCCCGACAATATCCTGTCCATATTCTCCTTAGCCTGTTCTCTCCACTCCGGAATCACAAGGGTGTCCATAATGTTGTTACCCAGCAGCTCTTCTTCCTCAAAACCTGTAATTTCACAGAGTTTGTCGTTCACCTCCAGAATATTTCCCTCCTCATCCTCCAGCATCAAACCCACAGGAGCCATCTCGAATATTTTCCTGTACTGCTCCTCCCTGATCTCCAGCTTTTCCTGGGCTTTTTTGCGCTCAGAAATATCTATGGCAGTGCCGAGAACAGCTGTTTCTCCTTCATAATCTATTCTCGTCCCCGAAAACAGAATCCAGCGCTCCTCACCGTCTTTTCTCTGCAGCTCAAATTCATAGCTGGCGGGAACATCCTTCCCTGCCAGCAGAGCTCGACCTCTTCGCCGAACCATGCTCTGATATTTAGGAGCCACAACTTCCCAAAATTTCATATCAAGAATTTCATCCCGGGAATAACCGGTCATCTCCTCCAGAGCAGGATTTACGTATTCAAATTCCTCCTTTAACACGAAAAGCCCGAAGGGACTGGTCTCCGCCAGCGAACGAAATCTTTCCTTCTCCTCTTTCAGCTTTCTCTCCGCTTCCAGCCTATCGGTCACATCGATTCTCATGCTCAGCACGCCATCCTCGCCGTCGGGCAGCTGAATCTTCGTATCCTTCAAATTCACATAATAACTTTCTCCCGTTTTCCTCCGGGCGGGCAGAGTCTGCTCTAATTCCTGACCGGAAAGCACCTTCTGAAAATCCTCTCTGGCTTTTTCAGAATAAAATTTCGGCACTAATGTTGTAAAAAGATTTTCTCCCACCAGATCCTCTTTGTCATAACCCGTTATCTGACTTGTTCTCTCGTTTACATCGAGAATAATTCCCTGCGAATCCTTAAGCTCCATGCCCACCGGCGCTGCTTCAAATATTTTGCGGTACTGCTGTTCTCTGATCTCCAGCTCTCTCTCCATTTTTTTGTGTTCGGTTATGTCGCGGGCAAAGACAAATTCATACTCCTCTTCTTCGTACTGAAAGTACTGACTGACAATATAAACAGGAAATTTTTCGCCATCTTTTGTGACGAACTTTCTTTCGTAGGAAAATGAGTCTTCCTCCTGTATTTTCCCCCAGAATTCCTGCCGATCTATAAATTCCTTCTCGTCGATAATCCTGCTCACTTTTGTTCCTTCCAGTTCTTCCCGCGGATAGCCCAGTTTCTCACAGGCCTGGTGATTGGCATATAAAAATTCTCCCCTGGGATTTGTTCTGAATATCATCATGCTGGCATTGTCGAGAGAAAATTGAGTCATTTCCAGCTTTTCCTTCTCGCGCATAAGCTCAGCCTCGGCCTGTTTGAGCTCGGTTATATCATCATAAAGAGCATAAAAGCCAATCACCTCTTCTTCGACTATGATAGGTATACCGTGATAGATAAATTCTCCGGGATTACCGTGCTTGTCAAAACGGGTGCCTTCGCCTTTAATCTTTTCACCCTGCAGAAGCCTTTCAGTTTTCTCCCTATCACAGTAGCCTTCTCTTCCCCGCTCCAGCACATCATCGAGGTGTTCACCTTCGATCTCGGAGAGCTCGTAACCAAAAACCTCATGAAATTCATCATTTATATCCTCTATGCGCCCCTCGCTGTCGAGCATGACCACAGCCGAGGTGTTGTTTTCAAATAGAGCTTCAGCCTTTAATTTTTCCGTCCGCGCTTTAGTTATATCGCGCGAGCTGCCCACAATCTTTTCCACGCTGTCATCAACAACCACCGGAGCCAGAACAGTTTCCCAGAATCTAATCCCTCCCGGCAGATCGAGTCTCTCCTTATATTTCACCACTTCTTTTTTCTCCATACATCTGCGGTAGTTCTCCTCGACTTCCCGTCCGGGATCTTCCCCTAATACCTCCACCGGAGTCCTGCCTTTAACTTCTTCAGTGCTCAATCCTGTCAGCTCTTCCTCGCGGGGATTCAGCCTCTGGAATTTTATCTCACCGTCTTCCTCTTCCACGTCGAGCAAAAATATGCTCGATTGAACGTTATCGAGAATGGTTTCGTATTCGGTCAGCAGCTTTTCCATCTCTTTTTCCTTTTTCTTTTTTTCGGTGATCTCCTTTTTCAATATCAAAGCTCCGTCCATATATCTGCTGATTCTGAGTTCAAACCACTTTTTTACCCCATTTTTCTCCGCGGCTATCTCCTTTACGAATTCTTCTCTCTCATTTTTAATTATCTTTTCGAGCTCGTTTCCGATAACTCGAACTGCTCCAGCGGAACATCCCTCATTTAAAAGAACATCCGGGAGTTTATTGCCGGCTCCCGACTCCCCGGCTGATAAATCCAGTTCTTTACATAAATCTTTCCACTTTTGATTGGTCAGCAGAATCTCCCTCTTCTCATTCACCAGCGCAGCTCCGGTCGGCAGCGATGAAAAAATCGAATCAGATAAAATATTCTGTTCTGTTCCGGAGAAATTAGAGATAATAAATCCCCTCCCAGCACTCAAACGATAAATGTTGCAGAAATCAAAATTTTTATTTTATAATTCAAAATTCTTGAATATCGATTAAAATTTGCTACTTAAGGCTTATTTACATTTTACTTGAAGTTCCGGGTTAATTCAAGAGCTCAACAAAATTTCTGCCCTTTTCGGCCTGGTTTGAGCATTTTGAGCATAATAAAATGCCCACCTTAACCGATAGGTGGGCAGATCATACTGAATCAAAGAATCGAGATGATGAAGCTTTCCGTAATCTTCATTTTGTTGTCGGCTAAAAACGGTTAAAAGTCGTCAGCGAAATCATCATAACCATCTTCAGATAAATTCTCAGCCGGGACGAATCTCAGCGCGGCCGAATTTATACAATAACGCAGGCCGGTCGGTTCAGGTCCATCGTCAAAAACATGGCCGAGATGTGAATCCGCCTCGCTGCTGCGAACTTCAGTTCTGGTCATAAACAGACTCCGGTCCTCCACTTCGATTATATTATCCTCTACCAGCGGTCTGGTGAAACTGGGCCAGCCTGTTCCTGATTTAAACTTATCCTGTGAGCTGAATAGAGGTTCGCCGGAAACGATATCGACATATATTCCCGGTTCATCATGATCGTAATACTCATTATCAAAGGCAGGTTCAGTGGCATCCATCCGGGTGACTTTATACTGTCTTTCTGTCAGCCTTTCTCTAAGCTCATCGTCTCTATCAGCAGCTTCCTCACCTGAAATTTCCAGCTCATCCGCCTTTACACCTCCGCAGGTGGCCTCACATCCGACCTCTACTTTATCGGGATCGAGCTCATACTGCTCCATCAGGATTTCCCTGAGTTCTGTGCTCAAACCCAGGCTGCCTATCTCATCCCGCAGCTGACCGCTGGTACCTTCACCGGCAATATAACCGTTTACGCGGGCAGCAGCCGTAGAGTCAATAAACTCCTCCATGGTCATCTCACTCAGATAATGATCCTTGAAACTGGATCTCTGCTGGAGATAATATTTTTGATGATAATCTTCTGCCAGATTGAATTCGCTGAATTCCTTGAACTCAGTTTTTATCTCCCGGTCCTCATCGTTCTCAATTTCGGACTTTATCTCGCGGGCGGTGCTGAGCTGTTCCTGATCGTGATAAAACAATATGGATCGATATTGGCCGGAAAAAGGCTGACGGAAAGGATCGTGATCATTCCAGAATTTTTCCACCAGTTCTTTGTAATTGATGACGTCGGGATCATAATCAATCTGTATGGTTTCAGCGTGCTCACCGATATTGTGATAGGTAGGATTATCGATTATGCCACCGGCATAACCGACCCGGGTTCTCACCACCCCTGGCATGATGCCAAAGGAAGCGTCCGGGCCCCAAAATCAACCCATAGCAAAAGTGGCAGTTTTGATATTCACATTACTCATCTCCTTATCAATGTTAGCTGCGTCAGCTGAAATAACTGTCCCCAGGGTAATGACAGCCATCACTATCAAAGCCAGAAAAATATAATATGATCTTCCTGTCATTTTGGCCTCCCTCGTCTCTCTGCTGTTTTTGAATTGCGAGTCTAATTATCTATCATCAATTATATCAATAATTGTTACTGGCCGATAGTGACTATTTTACGAAATTTGGATCATCTCCATATCAGTGGATGAATATAGTTTTAGTAATTTTCTTAATGCTTATAATTGAAAGCTATAAAACTCTTTCCTGAATTTGAAAAATTTCCAGTATCATTTCGCTTTATAGCTTCCAATATTTTATAAGCCCCGGCAATTAAAGGCATAAGTAGTCCTGGTAATCCAGTATATATGGCAATTTCACCAACGGTTCTGGAGAAGAACCCGAAATTTTAACCCATTTCATCCGAAAACTACTCAGCAACTTCATCATCCTCTGCCGGAGCTTCTGGTTCTTCTTCATGCTCCTCCTCCTGAAAAATATCTCTAATTCCTTCCGGGAGGCGGGCATAAATATTTCTGATGACAGGTGCAATATCCTCTATCCGCTCCAGATCTTCAATTTCCAGATCTTCCAGAGCTTCTATTTCTAAATCTTCGAATTCCTCCAGTTCTTCAAGCTCTTCAATATCTTCAAGGTCCTCCAAATCCTCAACCTCTTCGATTACCGTCATAGCCTGTTCTGCTGTTTCAATCCCCATCTGGAATATATCTGCTCCCTGATAATATAAAAAACCTGCCAGACCGGCCAAACCCAAAATAACTATCAACAAAAAAATCCCGCAGCCCGATATACCCCTGTTTTCAGAGATTAAATCCCGGCAAAAATTAATTATAATCACTTCCCCAGATCGCATCATTCTTCATATTTTTTGGAAACCTCATTGTTCTAAATTATGAAGATCAGCAGATTTTCATTTCAATCCAATCGTCTTAAAATCTGCTCGTCTTAAAACCTGCTGATGATCAATCTGTGTGATCATAACTTCTGAACTCCTCCCCATCCCTGTCATAAATGAGTATCCCCCCGTCTCCTCCACCTTCACCTTCATCATCCGGCAGAGTCTGGGTGGCATGAATTACAATATTTCCAAAATTATTATAGACGCTCAACATCCCTCCGCCTCCACCGTCTCTGCCGGTGCCCATTTTAATTCTTTTTTCTCCTTCACTGTTGTTCAGGATCAGTTCCCCTTTGCCTTCAGGATTCTGAGTGAGACTGGCGGAGAATTTCCCTTCTTCGTTGAGAACGTCCAGGCTCTCTGTGACGGTAATATGCTCAGCGGTGATCCTCCCCGATAAAATTTCGTCATAATACTTCTGAGCCGTGGTATCCATCTCCCCACCGCTAAACCCTTAAAATAAAGCGACTATCAACAAAGGATAAATTATAAATCTCTCATATTTATGCATAAATATACCTCCATATTTTTCCTCGCAAAGTTATTGCCTGATTAACTCCTTTAATTTTTCCGGATTTTTAAACCCCGACACACTGATTTCTACTCCTCCTGTGGCAGCGCTGGAAATAGTTAAATGGCCAACTCCTGTAAGCCTTTGTGTGACTGACTGGCTGGTGGTGATATTCCTGATATCTTTTTTTATGATCTCATTGGTCTTTTTTCTGATAATGCCCTTTCGAAGTTCAATCCTTTTATCGGTGATTTTTAACTTTATACCTTTAACCTTTATGTACCATATCAAAAGAGGAATTAAACCCAGGCCATACAGCAAAACCAATCCCAGGCACAGGATAAATGTAATTGGCCTGTTCCTGAACATTTTCGGATGATCTTCAAACAAAATTTCTTCCTGATCCACTATTTTATCACTCCTGTTGCGAATTAATTTGCCCTGCCGTTCTGACGGAGAGGCTATTTATTAAATTGGAGATTGACTAAAATTGTCCTTTTTGCTGCCAGATCAAACTCTTTCCTCTTTTTGTATTACTACAGTTTGAAAAGATCATAAAAAAAGTAATTCGACTGAATTCATTGGCTTTATAAGTATTAACATACAATTTCTTGAAATTGTAATTCAAAAATGTTAATATAGATGTAGTAATATAATATGGTACTATAGTGTTATTTATTTTACACAAAATAAAATTCTCGGGGGGCGGTTATCATCACTTACGTTAAAAAATGTCCAGAATGCGACGGTAAATCTTTTTCTGTGGGCAAGAAAAACTGGAACTGTGCTTACTGCGGTGAAAATTTAGATGAGGAGAGGTTATTCACCATAGGTGATTTTGCTGGAGATGATGCGTGATCGATACTCAGCGGTGATATTTTTGGTCATTGGCCCTGCCAGATACAGGCTAAATAAAATGACTCATATAGTTTCCGCCAGAGGTGAGATGATCTCGTCAAAATCGATGCATCCGGCCAGGAATTGAAAGGGCAGCTGGATAATGTTTTTGAACAGCCAGCTTTCCAGCAGAGGGGGATAAAATATTACAAATCAAACAGCTTTAATTTAATCATCTCTTGTTCTTAAAAACCACATAATCATCCCAAAAATAAGTCCTCCTATAGCAAAAATTCCTGGTGTCCTAAATAAATTTATGATTATATTGGACATGGAAAATTGTTCGTAACTAAAAATCAAATTAACAATAAATACAAAAATCCCTACAGGCAACCCCCAACCAATCACTCCTTCTTTTAATACATAATAAACCATTCCTTTCTCTACTAACTCATCCCATGTTTCTTCCTGGTAATCTATTCTCTTTTCAGGAGTATACTCTTCTAAATATATATCGCTAATGGGCAATAGTAAATACTCCAAAGCTAACCATTGTTTCCATCCTACTAATTTACTCCCACAAATTAATTTTTTCACTGAACCTGATTTTAAATTAATAGTCTTTTCCTGGCTTTTGTTCCCACCTGACTTAACTAAAACTTTATGTTTTCCAGGTTCTACTTCAATTAGTTCTTCTCCCCCGTCAGAAATAGTTTCTGCTAGTTGACCATCTACATAAATTTCATAATCACTTCCACTATGAATTGCTTGTGAAGTGCGGAACACTTTAATTTTAGCATCTCCCATTTCTCAAATCACTACCCTAAAATATTTTTTATTGTAACGATTCACACTGCTAAAAAACGTTCAGTATTTTCGGAAGGCAGCGCCCGGCAGAGGTGACCATTGCTGTGAGGAAAAGTCAATACCAGAAATTTAAATCTGGTTTTCTTGCCTATATCGGGATCAATACCAATAAATTCGCCAAAATCCACCTGAACTGCAAAAAGATGCTGCCAGAGAATTCGAAGTCAGCGACGATGGGCTGGAGATTTACTTTGAATTGAAAGAAGGCATACAGTTTCATGGAGATTACGGAGAACTTACCGCTGAAGACGTGAAATTTTCTTATGAAAGAGTGGCCGATCCTGAAGTTGAGGCCGATTATGCCGATGACTCTGCCACTCTGGGCAGGGTAGAAGTTATAGATAAATACAGCGGACGTATAATTCTTGAAGAGAAAGGCCAGAAAAAATTTGCCACCAACCCCATAGGCGCCGGTCCCTATCAATTTGAAGAGTGGAATCGGGAGAGGTAAATGAACTGGATCTGCTTAACTTTGAAAGGTGCGTCGGGCAATCCGCTATGCAATTGATGTTGATGAAGTAATTGAAGGAGCTTTCACGGAGCTGCCGAGCGAGCTGATGCCCTGATAGCCCCTGATGTCCTCGGACACTGGGAGGATGCCCCTGTATACGAACAGGATTTGGAAAAAGCCGAAAAGCTGCTGGAGGAAGCTGGCTATCCCGAAGGTTTCGACACTCAAATTGGAAACTATCCCGTGTTCACAAATCTAAATGCCACACAAATCGCCCGGTATCATCTGATGCAGGTAAGACCTGTATTGGCGAAGCACATAACAAAAAAAGAAGCCGACCGGCATATGAAATCACCGGCCGGATTTTTTTGTTTATACTGAATATATTATGCAAGTATGCCCGGGTATATGTGTTTCACACCTGGTGTTTCAGACCTGGAACTGTTCTGTCTTATCCTCCAGATCCCGAGCCATTTCCGCCAGATTTTCTGAAATCTCCACGACTTCATTAATCGCCGCCGTCTGCTGTTCGCTGGAGGCTGCTACCTCCTCAGCATTACCAGAAGCCTCCTGACTTACAGCAGCGACTTCCTGCATTGCCGCACTAACCTCGCTGCTGCTGGCCGCCATCTTCTCGGCACTTATCACAACATCCTCTATAAGGCTCATTAAATTATCAGCTGCACTATCTATCTCTCCGAAGACATCCTCCGTGGACTCAATGGCATCAACACTTTTATCTACAACCTCTTCTGTATTTTCCATGGTTTCAACGGTTCGGGAAATCATTTCCTGAATTTCATTAATTAGATCATCAATCTCTTCAGTGGCCTGAGATGATTCCTCCGCCAGTTCCCTAATTTCATCGGCCACAACGCTGAAACCCTGGCCCGCCTGACCGGCGCGTGCAGCCTCTATAGCTGCATTTAAAGCCAGCAGATTTGTCTGCTCCGATATGCTGCTGATCATCTCCACTATTTCACCAATCTCACTGGATAGCTCACCGAGCTCATCTATCTTTTCAGCCACCTGTTTGCTGTTTTCGTTAACCTTATTTATCTCTCTTCTCGAATCTGCTACGGCCTGATCGCCTCTTTTTACCTCCTGCATAACATTGTCTGCTCTGTTCTCCATATTATCAGCCTTTTCCGATACAGTATCGATTTGCTGGCTTAAATCTCTCACACTGGATTCCGTCTCATCAACCTGAGCCGATTGCTCCTGGGCACCTGATGCCACCTCTTCGATGGCAGTACCCACCTCTTCAGCGGAAGCAGAAATTTCCTCGGTGGTAGAAGAAAGCTGCTGACTGGTAGAGGAAAGCTCTTGAGACAATTCAATCACGTCATTCATCATATCACGCAGGTTTTCTGTCATACTTTTAAAGCTATCAGCCAGCTTACCGACCTCTCCACCTGTTTCAAGTTCAATGCTTTCCTGTAGATTACCCTCCGCCACTCTTTCGGCAGTATCTGCCAGCCTGGAAACAGGTTTGAGTAGCCTTCCAATAACAAAATATATTATTAAAGCCACGAAAACAGTTCCCAGGACGGCAAAAATTCCGAGATTTCTGGTAACGGCAGCGCTGGCTGCAACCACCTCTTCTCTATCCTGAACTGTTTTAATGTAACCTCTAACCTCTCCCTGAAAATCCTCAAAGGGAAGCAGATATATACCGTAATTTTCATCATCTTCAAAAACAGTGTACACTCTTTCTCCCTCTTCAACTCTTTCAACTATCTCATCATCTACCGGCCATTCATCGACCGTGGTTGAACCCAGCAGTCCATCTTCAACCTCATCCCAGGCAACGCTGTCCTCTCGCTCAAACATGTAGATGAAATACTCTCCACCCAGGTCATCCTGGAGATCTTGAGCCATGTCTTCTCCAAAATCCGCCCCGTATTCAACCGTGCCCACGTGTTCTCCTTCGTATTCCACGGGCAAGACTGCGCGGAAGCCAAATCCACCACGGCCTTCCTCTATGCCTATAACTGCTTCCTGCTGTTGATTGGCCTGATTTACCGTATGGCGAAAATCCTTCAGACTATCGCCGTATTCGTCTGGCATGTGCATCCGCAAAAAAGAGGTGGAGTCAGGCTCGTGAAATTGAAACTGGGCTATTTCATCAGATATCGGCTCATATACGGGAAGCAGACGTTCGCGAAGTTCATCTCTCTCCCTTGCCGCAAAAAGCCTTTGAATTTCAGGATTGTTGGCGATGCTGGCCACCCCTATATATGCTTGATCCAGCTGATCGCCCAGCTCGTCATCAATAAAATCTCCTACCGCCCGGTAGTAACGCGCTTCCTCCCCCTGGATAATACCATCAGTTTGAGTGAGCGAATAAATTGACAGGACTGCCGAAAGAATCAATACAAGAACAATCACTCCAGCCGAAATTTTTGCTTTCATTGACCAATTCTTTAACATGCAATACCTCCTGTAAGCTAATGTTAATTGTTTGTTGTTGCACTGTTTCAGCCAAATCAAACAGATAGAGATATTGATTTTATAATCTCAGGCGGCTTGAGCTTTGGCTTGTCTGTTTGGCCAATTCCTTCTCTTAATTGTATTTTTATGCATTTTGTTACAGATGCTCTTTACTATTCTAATGTTGCTTCTCCTGGAATTTATATAATCATACCCTGATGAAGCAGACTATTACTGTCTCCCTGCCTCTATATATTTAAACATCTTGAATTGTTTGATACGTTCCTTTATTTTGTTCTTTGAAGCTTTCGGTTTAAATATAATCTCAACTCAGTTATTGCTTTAGTCTAAATGCTCTTATGACGGTCATATCAGGCCATATATAGAATGTTAGATAAAAACACAATAAAGTGGTTAGTTGTTTGACTTT
>CAYTDP010000014.1:0-40885 GCA_964436625.1 uncultured Halanaerobiaceae bacterium
AAATTTCATTGTGAGCGGAGCCTCATAGCTTCCATGAATGAGTACTATATAAAACAGGAAAATGTCCTAAATGCAGGTGTTCTTAAATCCAACAATTGATGTGGAGAAGAACCCATATTTTTAAGACCACGAAGGTCTTCTTTACTGCAGGGGTGAGATGCCAGAAGGGCATCTGACTATTTTCTGCAGCTGAAAAAGACCTTCGCATTTTTATTTTGGCTGTATTAGCTTTTGAAGACATGGATCTTCTCATTATCAGCTGGTTGAATTTGATTTTATCATATTCATTGGGAGGAAAAATAATGTTCAACAATTATGAAAAACTCAAGCAGATCATTGAAAGTGTTGAAAAAGGCAATATTTCTGCTGAAGAAGCCATGGAAAATCTCAAAGATCCCGGGTATGAGGATATAGGCTTTGCCAAAATTGATCATGACCGGGCCCGCCGTCGGGGTTTTCCGGAAGTGGTGCTCTGTGAAGGGAAAACGCCCGAACAGGCAGCCGAAATTATGGAAAAAATGGCTGAAAAAAGCGATAATTTTTTGGCTACCCGGGCTGATCCTGAAGTTTTTGAAGCGGTCAGTCAGCGGGTTGATGATGTCAGCTACAATGAGAGAGGGCGGGTGATCATCAAAGAAAATGACCCCCTTCCCAGGCGGGGAGGGATACTGCTGGTAAGCGGGGGCACAGCCGACGAACCTGTCGTGGAAGAAGCAGCTGAAACAGCCGAAATAATGGGCAATGCCGTGGAAAAACTGACCGATGCCGGGGTGGCTGGAGTTCACCGCCTGCTCGAAAATGCTGAAAAACTTTATCGCGCCCGGGTGATTATAGTGGCTGCCGGGATGGATGGAGCTCTCCCCAGCGTTGTGGCCGGATTGGTTGATTGTCCTGTGGTGGCAGTTCCCACCAGCGCCGGTTATGGAACCAATCTGGAAGGAATCGCACCACTTCTGACCATGCTCAACAGCTGTGCCTCGGGCATCGGGGTTGTCAATATTGACAACGGATTTGGAGCGGCCTATCTGGCCAGCTCGATCAACAAAATGGAATCTCTTCAGAAGTATGAAGGGGAGCAGCGATGAAAAATAGTTTGAGAGAGAGCAGAGAAGCCAGCGGACGGAAAATGAAACAGGAGGTTAAATATTTTGGATGCCTATTTTAACTGTTTTTCGGGGATAAGCGGCAATATGATTCTGGGGGCTCTTATTGATTTAGGGCTCGATAAGGAGTCCTGGGAGCAGGAACTGGACAAACTGGGGATTTCAGAGGAGTATTCGCTGGAGATTGAAAAAGTGGAGCGCAGCGGCATCAGCGCACATCATGTTCGAGTCGATCTTTTGAATACAGGCTGTGAATCTCCTGCTGGCAAACAGCAGAAAAAATCGGAAGGTAGAGTCCGACACCTGGAGGATATTGAGGAACTGATCGATAACAGCGAATTTTCAAGCAAAATTAAAGAGGATATAATGAAAATTTTTGGCCGTCTGGCCAGAGCGGAAGGGAGGGTACATGATCTTCCACCTGAGGAAGTTCACTTTCACGAAGTCGGCGCTGTAGATGCGATAGTGGATATAGCAGGGGCGGTTATAGGTCTCGATATGCTGGGAATTGAAAGGATAGTGGCCTCTCCGCTGCACACCGGTACAGGATTCGTCGATTGTGCTCATGGCACCCTGCCGGTGCCGGCGCCAGCCACTCTCGAATTATTGAAGGGGGTGCCTGTATTTTCGCGGGGGATAGAGACTGAAATGGTGACACCGACCGGGGCGGCGGTGATTACCACACTTGCCGATAGATTTGATGAAATGCCTGAGCTGAAAATTAAATCCACCGGATATGGAGCCGGAACTAAAAATCTTAAAATACCAAATTTGTTGAGGGTGACCACAGGAGAATTTGCGGAAGAAAGCGATTATAAAGATGGCCCGGACAAAACTCAAATACAGCAGGTATCCAGGATTTCCACCAATATAGATGACATGAACCCTGAATTTTATCAGCATGTAATGAAAACTATCCTGTCTGCTGGTGCGCTCGATGTTTATCTTATACCTGTGCAGATGAAAAAGAACAGACCCGGTCATATTTTAAATGTGCTGTGTGCAGATGAAGATGTGGAAAAAATATCCAAACTCATACTTGAAGAAACGAGTTCTCTGGGAGTTAGGGTGGAAAGATCTATAGAAAGAAGATGCTTAAAAAGGGAGATAAGTCGGGTGGAAACGAGATGGGGAACAGTGAAATTGAAAATAGCCCTTGATAATGGTGAATTATTGAATGCCGCTCCTGAGTACGAGGACTGCCGGTCTCTGGCCGAAAAACACGGAATACCTCTTAAAAGAATATACAGGGATGCTCTGTGTCAATTTGATAAAAAGCAGCTTTGAAAAAAACAGGTTAAAAGCTGCAAAAAGCAATGAAAAAACCCTGCCCATCAGGGCAGGGTTTTGCTGTTTGACTGGACTTTCAGGCTTATGTAGCCCGGAAGTGCTTCAGACAGCTGATATAATATATATTTAGACGATGATTATTTGCTTATTTATACAGCAACCACGTTTTCTGCGCGGGGACCGCGTTCACCGTCAACTACTTCGAACTCTACATCCTGACCGTCTTCAAGACTTTTGTAACCGTCTTGTTCAATTTCGGAAAAGTGAACAAAAACATCGTCGCCAGATTCTCTCTCGATAAAGCCAAAACCTTTTTTGTCATCAAACCACTTAACTGTACCTGTGTAAATCATTTAAATTATTCCTCCTTGTAATAATCGAGCGGTAAACAATATTTTTTCTGCCCGACAACATAAACAATAACACACCCCTGCAGGTTAGTCAAGTCTTTTTGCCCAATTATTTTTTATATCGGGTAATTTCCCTGTTTTGGGAGGGCTGAAAGACTTTAAATTAAATTTTATCGAAAAAAATAGCAGGAATTAATTTTTCCCGGTTGAATTTTATGTTATACTGACTCTACAGTTAATCCAAAATAGTTCACAAAAATATGTATTTTTCTTTCTTGAAAAAAGCCATATTTGTGATATTATCTTTACAGGTAAATAAAATTTCTTATAAAACTATTAATTTTTGTGAATAAAATCATTTCGAAAATATAAGTTGATGATCAAAAAAGATTGAAGATCAAAAAAATCACTCCAAAATTTTGAGGGGGCTTATCAATGAAGGTAGTTATCGCCGGCGGTCATAAAACAGGGCAGAAGCTGATGAAGTTTTTTCAGCAGAATAATGAACACGAGATTGTTTTGATCGATGAGGATGCAGAGGTCTGTGAGAGGGTTTCTGAAAAATATTCCAATGTCAGGATAGTCTGGGGTGATGCTACCTATCCCAGCAATCTGGAGGAAGCGGGAGTGGCTGATTCGGATGTATTTATAGCGGTGACCAGCAGTGACCATGCCAACCTTCTGGCTGCTAAAGCGGCCAAGAAAATGGGGCTTAATAGAGTTATTGCCAAGGTTAACAACCATGATTATCAGGAATTGGCTGAGCTGATGGATTTTGATTATATACTTCAGCCTTCCGATGCTCTTTCGGCCGAGATTATAACCAGGCTGCAGGGTATTGATTTTGTTAAAATGGTAGAAAATATGTATAATGAAATTCAGTTTAATGTCACAGAAGTGGAAGAGGGATCCGAATTGATCGGCACTGCATGTGAAAGTTTCAGGGATAAGTATACTCATGATAGTGTCTGTCCGGTATTGATTATCAGAGAGGGTAAATATTACATGGCCAATGAAATTGAGGCAATTGAAGCAGGAGATGAAATAATATATCTTTCTCGCGAGGAAAAATCAAAAATTAAGCAGAAACTCATCAAATTTTAATTTAATATTATAACCCTCAATTATCGGAGGTTGATTCCATGTTAAAACCCGGAAAAGACACCAGGGAAACTTTTGGTTCTTTGATATATATCGGCAGATGGACAATTATAGCAATTATTGTAGGTCTCGCCGTGGGACTGGCGGCCGTGATTTTTACTGCCGCCCTGAACTGGAGTATAGATATTCTGGCCGATCTCAGTGAGACCAGCTTTGTCTTTTTTATGCCGGCAATAGGCTTGTTTGTCAGCGGTTTTCTTACAAACACATTTGCTCCTGAAGCTGCCGGTCACGGTACGGATGCTATCATCAAATCATACAATGACAACTGGGGCAGGGTAAATGTAATTGTGGTTCCCATCAAACTGATAGCCAGTGTTTTTACAATAGCCTTTGGAGGGTCGGCAGGAAGAGAGGGACCGACCGTGCAGATGGGAGGCGGCATTGGTTACTTCATAGGAAATAAACTGGGAGTAAGCTTGAAAGACATGAGAAAAATTGTAGTCTGCGGTATGGGGGCTTCTTTTGGAGCGATTTTCACTGCCCCTCTGGCCGGGGGAGTATTTGGGGCCGAAGTTCTTTATATGGACGATGTGGAGTATAACACACTTTTTATCAGCTTCGTTTCGAGCATAACCGCTTTTTATGTTTATGCTGTAATTTTAGGTCAGACGAGGCTTTTTACCTTTCCTATTCCCGATGGTTATTCTTTTATTCCGGAAAGAGATATACTCCTCTTCGTGGGAATAGGTATTCTGGTGGGATTGGTGAGTCTGATTTATGTTAAGACACTTTATGGTTATGAAGAATTAAATGAAAAATATGAGCTGCCTCAGTATGTAAAGACAACAATAGGCGGAGTTCTGACGGGTTTGACAGCGGTATTTGTGACTCCCCTGGTTCTGGGAACGGGAATATCACTGGTGGAAAAGATATCGGTACAGCACGATATCTCGACCTTGTTCCTGCTGGCGCTGCTGGTTGGTAAAATACTGGCTACAAGCTTTACCATAGGCAGTGGAGGCAGCGGCGGTGTAGTGGCTCCGAGCTTAACTATTGGGGCTTTGACCGGAGGGATTGTATCCGGACTTGTCAATTACCCCTTTCCGCTGGCTATCGTTACAGCCTGCGCTGTGGGAGGACTCGGAAGTGCAGCTCATATACCTATTACAACCCTGATCATGGCAGGAGAGATGTTTGGGGTGGAGATGATGAAGCCGGCGGCCATAGTTACTCTGACATCAGCCTGGGTCGCCAGAAGTGATACTATTTATAGAGAGTCTCTGGTGAGCAGGACTGAACTCGGAAAAGCCGCTCACAGTGTAAAAACAGGTCCTGAATAAAAAACCGGGCAGTTTAATTTTAGGGTTCTTCTTGTTATAAGTTGATAGATATCGTATAAGATCACTATCATGATAATAATGGCCGAAAACTGAACTTAAAGTAAAAAAATTTCATTGTGAACGAAGCTTTATATCTTCACCGAAATGATTAAGAATCAGGATTTTTGAATCTCAAGGAGGCGAGTACTATGAAGCACGAAAGTATGAACGATGAAAAATTGAGAGAAATTTTGCTGCAGGAGCAGCAGTATGAATATCTGCAGCTGCCGGAAAGACTGGCCCGCAGATTGGATCTTGAGAATAAATCGGATTATAAAGGAGTCAAAGCCAGATGCAGCTTCATAAAATCCTATTTTCAGGATCGTGATTTCAGAGATATTGTAAATATAGGTGGAAATTGTGGGCACTTTTCTCTGTCGCTGCTCGATGAAGATCTAGCCGAAAAGGCAAAAATTTATGATATCAAGGAAGATATGCTGGCGATGGGACGAAAAATTGCAGCCGCTATGGATCTTTCCGACAGAGCTGAATTTGAGCAGAAGATGATTGATCTGGATAAATTGAACTCTCTGCCGGATGCCGACGTTCTTATCTGCCAGAACGTTATCCATCATGCGGGAGATTATTTCGATGAAGAGATGGTAAAAGAGATGGGCTGGGGAGCATATATCAGAAAATTTCTCGAACGTCTGCGGCCCAAATATGGTGCTGCTGTGCTTGCCGTGGGTTTTAAATGGAACAAACCAAAATACTGGGATGTTGAAAAATCCAGGCGGCGGGCATTTTTTAAAGGGATACTCAAAAAATCCGGCTGGAATATAGTCAGCGATGCCAACGTTTTTAATCTTATGACCTATAGTTCAGATCCCGATTACAGAGACTTTACTGGCGAGAGCGACCGCCCCGGTGAACCGGATAAAAGTGATCTGGGTTATCTCTGGGATTTGATAACTTTTAATGCCATAAAACATGCCAGCAAATTTTTAGGGCCAAAAAGTGAGAAGGTAAAAACCAGCATACCGGCACTTTCTGAGGTTGCCAGGGAGATATCTAAAAGTTATCATATTTATCTGGTAGAATAAAAATCTTCTTTAAAAAGATTTCAGCGGCAGGAGAAAATTAAACCTAAAAACAGGAAAAATTTCATTGTGAACAGATCATTATAGCTTCCGATACTTTTTAAGTCCCAGCAATTAAGGTTAAAAGTAGCCCTGAGCATCCAGTATATATGGAAATTTAACCAGCTGTTTCGGAGAATAACCTAATGATTTAATAATGCATTTTCATGTTGGGCATTTAACAGAGAATAACACCCCAATGAAATATAATGGGTTTTGAAAAACTGAAATACAAAGTGGGGGAATCATATACAGATGCCTTCTTATAATTTTACCTGTAAAGACTGCGGTGAAGAATTTACAATTGAAGCAAGCATGGAAGAACGCGATAGCATGGAAATAAGCTGTCCAGAATGCGGGAGCGAAAATGTTAATCAGACCTTTGGTTCAATAGGTTTTCTTTCCTGCAGCAGTTCAGGCGCAGCTGGCTCACCTGGCTGAAGCATATAATATTACCCCGTTGGGGCATCAAAAAGCCACCCCTTTAAAAACGGGGTGGCGTACCTGGTTGCAGCAGGAAATAAGCGGTTTTATTTAATGGCAATTTATATTAATGCAGCAGGCGTTTGATACTCCTGAGATTATCTTTGAGAGCTTCTTTATTCATATTTTCTTTTTTCAGGTTTTCTGATAACCGCGAAAATTTTTCGGCCAGTTTCTTTTTGTTTTTCCGGTCTTTTAACATTTTATCCATAGATAAACAAACTTCTATGGCATCTTGTTTCGGCGAGGATTTTAGCGCCCAGCGGTGAATTTTTCCGGTGATCTCTTCCAGAATGATAGAAAGCTGGGGCGGTCGGATCACGTGAGCAAAATCGGCTTTGAGGTTAAGTTCGCTGCGCAGATCTTCTTCAATATCTTCGGGAATATCGATGCTGATCATAACATCTTCTTCTTGACTTTCCTCCAATACACTTTCCAGTTCAGAAGCTGGTTCCTTAATGCTGGCTTCAGCAGCTTCCGAATTTATTTCTTTCGCGCTTTGTTGAAGTATCTGCCAGCCCTGAAAAGCGTCATAGACCGCCAGATCAGCTTCTATTATTCTAAAATCAGGCAGCTCTTTTTTCTTCTGATATCCTGCAAGTTCATTTTTGATCCATCTTAAAAAATCGTTATCTCCTTTGTTTTTGGCGGCCAACTCCGCTTTTCTGAGAACGTTCTGGATGCTGATTTCGGTTCTGCTGCAGGCATTTAAAAGGCTCTTTATTTCGGTATTGATTTTTGACCCTCCTGTTGAGTTATTTCAATGATTTAAAGAGCATTAATTATTATATCATGAATAGGAAGAGATATCACAAATTCAAGAGAGAGAAGACGAGATAGTGAATATGCACTTATAAAATAGGGGCTGGCGGATGCAGTAGAGTGAATTGTTTCTTCCTGTTATCAGTGACAGATATCGTATAAAACCGTTATCATGATAATAATGGCCGAAAACTAAACTTAAATCAGAGAAAAGATTTCATTGTGAAAGAAGCTTTATATCTTCCAGTATAACTAAATAAGTATTTTTGACGCACCAGTTTTCCAACTGAAAACAAGAAGATCCAAAAGATAATTCCCCCTAACTGCCTGCAGAGGTTTTCTCCTCAAGCTGCAGAGATTATCTCCTCTAGAAAAAGTTGCTTTACTTCCCGGATTCACTCGCTTTCCAATAACCCCCCCTATAACAATATTTAATCTATAAAAGCTTTGTAGATTGATTAAATCATGTTATAATGGTTTTATAATGATAACTTTAAAAAAGGCTTGAAATCATTAAATTTGATGAGTATAGTCACTTTTTATTTATATAACAGCTTCTAGCTGTTTTAGGAGGTCTTAAAAGATATGGGTGTTGAGGGCAGGATATCTACGGGAATAATCGGGCTTGATTCTATACTGGAAGGAGGATTAATTCCTGGCGATTCTTACCTGTTGAGAGGAGGAGCAGGGAGTGGAAAAACTACGCTGGGTTTACACTTTCTATGTGCTGATTTATCTGCAGATAGCTCTCGTTTATTTATCTCGCTTTCCGAGCCCGGATCCAAAATTGTGAGAAATGCCGAAAAGAGAAATTTTCCCATTCAGAAGATTGAATTTTTGGATTTGAGTCCCTCCAGCCAGTTTGTAGAAGAGGAAGATTACAGTGTCTTCACCTCGGCTGAAGTAGAAGAGCAGCCTCTTTTGGAGGAAATATCCAAAAAATTAAAGGCCATGGAGCCAGAAAGAATTTTTATCGATGGATTAACCCAGCTTCGCTTTTTATCTCCGGATGATTATCGATTTCGCAAAAATATTCAGTCTCTGATTAAATTAATGTCTGATATGAAAACAACCCCTATGCTGGTATCGGAGGTGGGCAGCCGTCCCGATGATGACCTGCAATTTATCAGCGATGGAATCATTAATTTAAAAACCCGGGCTAACGAGAGAAAAATTTCGATTGCTAAAATTAGAGGTTCTGATTTTGTTAAAGGATTGCATACCTATATTTTGGATGAGAAAGGGATGGAAGTTTACCCCAGATTAAATCCCGATTTTTCCCCGGTAAAAGATGTGCAGGCTGATAGGGAAGCCATCTCTTCTGGTGTTCCAGAAATCGACAAACTGCTGCATGGAGGTCTCGAAAGGGGCACGAATACTATAATCACCGGCCCAACAGGTTCCGGTAAAACTTCGCTGGGCTTAACTTTTATGAAAGAAGCGGCTGGAAGAGGAGAAAGGTCCGTAATTTATCTTCTGGAAGAGAGCAAAGAAATTTTAAAACAGAGGTCCAAATCCATCAATATACCCATAGATGAAATGGTTGAGAATGATAATCTGGAGTTATTTTCAATCAATAGCGGGAAGCTGTCTCCTGAGCTTTTCGTGTATCGTGTTAAAAAAGAAGTAGAGGAGAATAATACGAAACTGGTCATGCTCGACAGCATTACAGCTTTTAGCTCAAATTTTAGGGATGAGAACTGGAATAAAAATGATCTGATAAGAGTTCTTGATTCGATGAGAAAGTTTCTTTTCAATAATAATGTTACCATTCTCATGACAAATGAGATTCCCAATATCACCGGAGATTTTCAGGTTACCGATGATCAGATTAGTTATCTGGCTGACAATGTAATTATTCTGCGTTACATTGAGCTCAGCGGTGGTATGCAGAAGGCGATTGGAGTGTTGAAAAAAAGGTTGAGTAGTTTTGAGACAAAATTGAGAGAATTTGAGATAACGGAGTATGGACTGGAAGTAGGGGAGCCGATGGATAATCTGAGCGGCATATTATCTGGCAATCCGGAAGTAACCTCAAAAAAACGAGGGGAGAGAAGTATTCGTAACTGACCGGAGTCATCATATCTGTAAGCTATTGCCCGGAGATGAATCTATTGATTTTTATTATGACTGACAGGGTATGAACTGGAGGCAGAGGAGTTTATGAAAAATTTGAGTGTTATCAGCGGAGAGGAATTAAGCAATCATGGCTGATAACCGGACAAAAATTAAATTGATGGTATCCAATCATAAAGACAGAAAACTAATTCAGGATTTGTTGAGCGATAACTTTACAAACGTTTCTGATAGTTCAGCAAATTTTAAAGACTGTGACTTATTAATAATAGACCTTAGTTATTTGAAAGAATATAAATCCAGGGTGAAGAAATTAAAAGCGAACAAAAATATTTTTACTCCGGTTATCTGCCTTAAAAAAGAAAAAGATAAGGCAGCACAGTATTTGTTTGAGTTAGCTGAAGATGTCATTAACCTGCCTGTATCTAAAAATATATTGCTGGCGAGGGTGAAAAATTTAGTCAGAAACAAAAAATTATACGAAGAAAACATGGTTCTGAAAAATAAATATAGAAATATTTTTGACAATCTCAATGACATGGTATTTCTGCTCGATATTGTCGAAGAAAAAGATCGTAGTTTTAAAATAAGCGAAATAAATGATAAGCTGCTGAAAAATCTCAAATATGATAAAAAAACTTTGAAGAATGAGTCTCCGGAAAAGTTTATGTCCGATGAAGGTATAAGTGAGCTGATCAGAGTTATAGATAAAAAGGAAGAAACATTATTCACCGCTGATTTTTATACCGATCGGGGAAATGCAGTTCCTGTGAAAATCAATGCTCAAAAGGTTTGGTTAGAAGGAACCCAAAAGATTCTTTGCGCGGCCAGAGATATAACTGATAAGAAAGAAAAAGAGGAAAGAATCAATTATCTTCTGTTTCATGATCACCTTACTAAATTATATAACAGGAGATTTTTTGAGGAGGAAATGATTCGCCTGGATACAGAAAGACAGCTGCCTCTCTGTATTTTTATTATCGATATAAATGGCATGAAACTCATAAATGACAGCTTTGGGCATAAAGATGGGGATGAACTGCTTGTTAAGACCGCAGAACTGCTGCAGGATGTATTCAGGAAAGAAGATATTCTGGCCCGCTGGGGTGGCGACGAATTCAGTATACTGCTGTCCAAAACCGGTGAATCAGAGGCTGAAGATATACTCAGGAGAATAAAAGAAAAGTGCAAAAAAACAGAGAACGATAGGCTGCCGGTCTCTTTAGGTGTAGGTTATGCTGTTAAAGAAGAAAAAGAGCAGGATATATTTGAAGTTTTAAATGAAGCCGATGACAGAATGTATCAGGATAAATTAACAGCTCAAAAAAGCGCCACCAATAAAATACTAAAAAGTTTGCTATCCTCTCTGGAGGCTAAAAGTCCAGAAACTGAAGCTCATACCAATCGCCTGGCAGTAATGGCGATAAAACTGGGAGAAAAAATTGGCCTTTCAAATAATCAATTGAATAATCTTTCCCTGCTTGCCACCCTGCATGATATCGGTAAGGTTAACATCTCTGAGGATATTCTTACAAAACCTGGAAATTTGAATGAAGAAGAATGGGAACGCATTAAAGAACATCCTCATATCGGGTACAAGATAGCGCTTTCCTGTGATGATTTTTCTTCGGTAGCTGATGAGATACTGGCTCATCATGAGCGCTGGGATGGAGGGGGTTATCCTGAGGGTCTGCAGGGTGATGACATACCTCTTTTATCAAGGATCATATCCATCGTCGATGCCTATGATGTAATGGTAAATGGAAGACCATATAAGGAACCTATGATCAGGAAAGAGGTGCTGCAGGAGCTGGAAAGATGTGCAGGCAGCCAGTTTGATCCGCAGCTGGTCGCTGAATTCATCGAGATGTCCCAAAATGGTGAGCTTTAAATATGAAATATGATGATTTTAAAAAAGCTGTTATTTTTGCAGATCAATCCTTGACAAAAGCTTTTAAGCAGGGTATAATTTACAGTGGAAAAGATAAATAATAAATATATTTATGTGGTGGATGTAGCTCAGGGGTTAGAGCGCAGGATTGTGGATCCTGAGGTCGAGGGTTCGAATCCCTTCATCCACCCCATTTTAGTTTTTATAGTTATTTTTAATTTATTTGGGGTTTTGCTATTGCAAAGACATTTTTCTTATTCGGGATAGTGAGCTCTTTTTCCGCCTATCAGTTTGGGCCTGGTTTTAGCCAGAGTTACATGTGCTTCCCCAAGATAATTAAGCCGACTGCGTATGGGAACTGCAACTTCTCTGAGATGCATACCTATGAAGGTATCTCCTATGTCGATTCCACCTTCCGCTTTTATTTTTTCCACCACCACCGGATTTTCCAGCTGATTATAAGCTTCAGCTGCCAGAGCACCCCCTGCATTTTTATGCGGTATGACAGTTACCACCGGCAGATTTCTGTTTTCCGCAATTTTTTTATCGGTTACCAGGGCCCTGTTGAGATGTTCGCAACACTGAAACGCGAGGTTTAAGTTTTCCTCATATAATTTAGACTTTATTATCGGGAATATTGTTCGGGCCAGTTCTGGCCGGGAGCTTTTACCGATATTTTCCCCGGCTATTTCGCTGGTGCTGCAGCCGATGACTATCGCGTTTTCAGCTTTAAAGTTTGATAATTCTATCATGTCTTCCAGAATTAGCCTTAAATCCTTTTTGATCTGCTTGATATCTAGTCCAGACTCCGATACCATGGTAATACCTCCTCATAAATTTAATAATTAGCGAAGTGTTACTGGTGTAAATAAGAATAATATATTTTACTCTTCATTTCCACCCTTGTTTTTGACAGAAGATATATCGGTCTGATGGATTTTTTATGAATGCAGAGAAGTCGTATTTAATCATGGGAGAGAAAATATAATATGTTACCCTTAAGAGATGATGTCCCCAGGCAAAAAATTCCGCTGGCTACAGGGTTAATAATTTCGATAAACATTATTGTCTATATCCAGCAGGCCAGACTGCCGGAGATCACTCTTCATCGAGTAATTGAGACGTATGGGTTGATTCCCATCTATTTCAGGCAGAATCCTGCGGGGGAGTTTCATACGATCTTTACTTCCATGTTTATGCACGGAGGCCTGGGGCATTTGATAGTCAATATGTGGATTCTGGCACTTTTTGGTGACAATGTTGAGGATAGAATGGGAAGAATTTCGTTTTTGATTTTTTATCTTCTTAGTGGATTGGCTGCTTCCTCGACACATCTGTACTTTAATATAAATTCCATTATACCGGTTATAGGAGCTTCTGGAGCTGTAGCAGGTGTAATGGCCGCCTATACGTTTTTATTTCCTTCGGCCAGAGTTTTAACTATGATTCCGATATTTATCTTTCCCTATATCATAACTCTCCCGGCATTTGTATTTATGGGGATCTGGTTTTTGACACAGGTTTATTACGGCACCATGACCCTGACGATGGGAGCCAGTTATGGGGGGATAGCCTGGTGGGCTCATATCGGGGGCTTTGTTTTCGGAGTTTTTTTCTACAGGATTTTTGTCAGGAGAAGAAGTGATATGATTGGATATTGAATTATCGAATAGGATAATTGCTTTTAATAATTTATCATTCCTGTGAAACAGGGAAGGAGCAAATTATGTTTATCCGTCTACTTTTGTTATTTGCCCTGGTACCCATGGCTGAACTCGCACTTTTAATCTGGGTTGGAGGAAGAATAGGTTTATTGCCCACGCTGGTGCTTGTGGCTGCAACCGGCGTTATCGGAATAACGGCTGCAAAGATGCAGGGATTTTTGATTATGAACAGGATTAAAAGTAGTTTGAGTCGGCAGCAGATGCCCACCCTCAATATGATTGAAGGCCTTCTGATACTGGTAGGAGGGGGCATGCTTTTGACGCCTGGACTGATAACTGATGTTTTGGGCTTTACTTTTATTCTGCCTTTCTCGCGGCCGAAGGCAGCCAGGCTGGTACGAAAACATGTAGGTGATCATCTGAAGAAAAAAAGCTTTTCCTCGAGCAAAACTATAACTTTTGGCTTTTCAAATTTTAATAAAAAAAAGCACCAGGAAGCTGACAATTCAGCTCCTGAAGAGGAAAATGTTTATGATATCGGCTCTCCCGATGACCGGAACGATGAATAGAGAAACTAAATTCGGTTCTTCTTGTTACCAGTTGATAGATATTGTGTAAGATAACTATCATGATAATAATGTCTGGAAGATATAAAGCGAAGTGATACTCGAAATTTTTTGAAGTCCGGGTCATGACCATCGCCAAAAAATAATGTTTCCGGCTAAACAGGATAGGAGTGAACTGGAATTGGCAGAGCTAATTGAAGCTGTTCTGCTGGGACTTTTACAGGGAGTAGTTGATCCGATGCCTGTCAGCAGTTCGGGCCATCTCGTTCTTCTGCAGCATTTTTTTGGAATAGAGCAGCGCCTGACTTTGAGCGTTTTTCTACATTTCGGCAATCTGCTGGCCATTATTCTCGTTTTCAGGCGGGATATAAAAGAAATTTTTTCGTTCAATCCGCGCTATCCCCGTTTAGTCAAATACATAATTATCGGAATTCTGCCTGTGGGCACGGTCGGCTTTTTGCTCAAACCTTTTTTTGACAGAGTTTTTGCCACTACGATAATTGTAGGTTTTATGCTGCTGGTAACAGGGCTGGTTTTATTTACTTCTAAATATTCAGCGAATAAGGGTCGGGATATGGAAGAGATGCAGCTTAAGGACGCGATTATTGTGGGACTGGCCCAGATGCTCGCTCTTTTTCCCGGGCTTTCGCGGTCGGGTATGACAATAGTCAGCGGACTTCACAGCGGTCTGGATAGAAAGCTGGCGGTGAAATATTCTTTTTTGATGTCTGTGCCGGTTGTTCTGGCAGCTACATCACTGGAATTGATAGAAGTTATTCAGACGGGAACAGGAGAAGTGGGAGTAAATATGATCATAACAGGAACGATTACAGCAGTTATTTCGGGTTTTGCAGCTATCAAATTGCTTCAGCATATTGTCGAGAGGCAAAGCCTTTTCTTTTTTGCATATTACTGCTGGATGTTAGGTTCTGCTATACTTGCTATATTTTTGTAGGCTATTTATAATTCTGGCCGGAGACTATCCTCTATTCAATTATAGAAAGGAATGATAATATTGACAGAAAGAAATGACAAGATGGCCCATCCCTGGCATGGCATTGAAGCCGGGCCTAACCCTCCCGAAAGCATCAACGTTTATGTAGAATTAGTACCTCAGGATGGAATTAAATACGAGCTGGATAAAAAAAGCGGACTTCTGAAAGTTGACCGGCCTCAAAGATTTTCCAGTTATTCTCCTGCTCCCTACGGTATGATGCCGAGAACCTTTTGTGGTGAAAGGGTCTCCAGTATCATGGCTGAGGATATAGGAGAATCTGATCTGGAAGGTGATAGCGATCCTCTCGATGTCATGGTACTGACCGAGAAAATTGTTCCTCACGGCGACATTCTTATGACTGCTCGCCCGATTGGGGGGCTGGGATTACTCGATAGGGGAGAGGCAGACGATAAAATTATCGCGGTTTTGAAGGATGATTCGGTTTACAGCCAGTACAGCTGTCTGGAAGATCTGCCTGAAGGCATAATGACCAGAATCAAACATTATTTTTTGAGTTATAAAACCGGGCCGGATGCTGATGAGCCTAAATGCGTGGTTAAAACAGTATATGGGTCTGAGAAAGCCTGCCAGCTGATTGAGGCAGCTCAAAAGGATTATCGGGAGAAATTCGCTGAGGTTTGACAAGGTCAGGATTATTTGTTAGTATTCTTATGGAATCCTTAAAGTGAAGATATTTTGAACTGTTTTTGAAGATTTTTTTAGATCGATGTGAAATACGCCTTTTTTCTGGGCTAAAGTAATATTAACTTATATATTAACATCAACAGGTACAGAGATATGTTTAAAAGGTGCAGCTAGCTGCAGGACATATTTCTGTACCTTTCTTTTTATGCGGGTAATTTAACCGGAAAGGGGAGACATTCATGAGCAAAATCAGGGTTGAAAACGTTTCGAAGATATTTGGGGATTCACCGGAAGAGGCATTTCCGCTGCTGGAAGAGGGTTACAGCAAGGATGAAGTCCTTGAAAAAACGGGAAATACTGTGGGAGTTTACGATGTCAATTTTGAGGTTGAAGAGGGAGAGATATTCGTCCTTATGGGACTTTCCGGGAGTGGAAAATCCACTCTGCTGCGCTGTATCAATAGAATTGTTGAGCCCACCAGGGGAAATATTTATGTAGATGAAGAAAATGTAATGAATCTGGACAGAAGCGATTTAAGGCAATATCGTCAGGAAAATTTTGGAATGGTATTTCAAAACTTTGCTCTTTTCCCATTTCGGACTGTAATAGAAAATGCGGAGTTTGGGCTTGAAGTTCAGGGAATTGAAAAAGAAGTTCGACGTGAAAAAGCTCAAAAAGCACTGGATATGGTCGGTTTGAGCGGATATGAGGACCAGCGCCCCGATCAATTGAGCGGAGGCATGCAGCAGAGAGTGGGGCTGGCCCGGGCCCTGGCAGTTGATACAGATATTATGCTTATGGATGAACCCTTCAGCGCTCTGGATCCGCTGATCAAAAAGGATATGCAGGATCAGCTGCTTGAACTTTATGAGGAAATAGAAAGAACGATAGTTTTTATAACTCATGATCTCGATGAAGCACTTAAGCTGGGCGATAGAATAGCAATAATGAAAGATGGTGTGATAGTGCAGCTAGGGGACCATGAGGAAATTTTAAATGAAGCCAAAAATGAATATGTTGCTGATTTTGTTGAAGATGTGAACAGATCGAGGGTTTTAAATGCGGAAGATATTATGGCCAGGCCGGCGGATTTTTTGTATGAGAATCAGGGTCCCAGAACAGCACTGCATAAGATGAACCAGGAAGGTTTGACCAGTATTTTTGTGGTGGATAGGAATAAAAAATATCTGGGAATTCTGGAGATAGACAAGGTTAAAGAGATGCTCGATGAGGGGAAAGAAGATGTTACCAATAACTTAACTGATAGAGAAACAGCAGGTCTGGATGAACCTGTCAGCGAGCTTTTCTCGCGTGTGGCCGGTACTAGCCTGCCGCTGCCCGTGGTTAATTCAGAGGGTAAGCTTTCAGGGGTTATTGTCAAGACTCATGTGATTGCCAATCTCGATTCCTCAACTGATATTTGAGAATGTCGATAAAAAATTTTCATCAACTCTTATATATTAATAAAATCTACCCGAGGAGGGAATAAAAAATGAGAGGAACTCGTCTCACTATTTCTGTGCTCGTTATCGCACTCATATTGTCTGCTGCTTTTGTTGGGCTGGACGCTGAACCGGCTGCTGCCGGGGACGATGTCATTCATTTTGGTTACGTTGAATGGCCGGGGGTCACTGTGAAAACTGAAGTTGCCAGAACAATACTGCATGAACTCGGCTATGAAACTGAGATGAACAGTTATATGCAGGAAGTGCTCTTTCAGGGGATGAGCCGCGGTGACGTAGATTTATTCATGGGAGTCTGGCTTCCTACAATGGAAGTTACCTATCGTGAACATGAAGAGGCTGGAGATATAGAACCCATAGCTACAAATCTGGAAGAAGCTTTGTATTCGACTTATGTAAATGAGGAAGCATATGAAGCCGGTGTAACATCAATGGCTGACCTGCATGAATATGGTGAAGAGTTCGATCACAAAATATACGGTTTGGAACCCGGCAATGATGGAAACATTATTATTCGAAATGCCATTGAAGACAGCACCTATAATTTAGAAGACTGGGAGCTTGTAGCCAGCAGTACAGCTGGAATGCTTTCAGAGGTTGAAGGACGCACTGCCCGAGGAGAATGGATTGCTTTCAACGGCTGGGAACCACATTATATGAATGTCGTTTATGATATCAAACCTCTGGAAGATCCAGAAAATATCTGGGGAGAGGCAGACCAGGTTAAGACTGCTCAGCGTACAGGCTTTGATGAGGAATATCCCAATGTTCATAAACTAATGTCTCAAATAAAAGTAGAAACTGAATGGCAGGATGATTGGATACATGGTTATGGATATGAAGAGCGCCCTGCAGATGAGGTCGCAAGAGAATGGGTGGCAAACAACCTTGATGCTGTAGAAGAGTGGTTAGAAGGCGTTTACACCGCTGATGGAGAAACTCCTGCCATGGAGGCTTTAAGAGCCAGCTTTGAAGAATAAGTTATTCTTCAGCTAATTAGCGGATAATTGTTGAGCTTAATTTATAAACCTGATTAATTCAGGACAGTGAAGGGGAATTTATCAGAGTCCCCTTCACTGTCCTCTTATAATATCTTTATTTTTTCTGTTATCATCGATATTGAATTTTACCGAGAATAAGGAGGATTGTTATGGGTTTTTTGGAAACAATACATAGCTGGCTGGAGTTTGGCATACCTTTAGGTGATTGGATTGAAACTTTTGTGGACTTTCTAATAGCAAATTATGCCGCTCCATTTGATGCTTTTTCTAGCTTCGTAGGCACCATGATAGGCAGCTTTGAGGGTTTATTAACAGCAGTTCCGCCTCTGATATTTATAATATTATTGGCCGCACTGGCCTGGAAACTACGCGGGAAATCTTTAGCAGTTTTCGTGATATTTGGTCTGCTGCTGGTTTTTAATATGGGGATATGGGAAGAACTGATGGTGACTATAGCGTCTATATTAACTTCGGTAATTATTGCTCTTTCCGTTGGTATTCCTCTGGGAATAATAAAAGCTCACAGCAAAATATTTCATTTTATTTCCCGCCCCATACTAGATTTGATGCAGACCATACCTCCATTTGTTTACCTGATACCTGCTCTGATGTTTTTTGGCCTGGGGAATGTTCCGGGAGTTATAGCGACCGTAGTCTTTGCCATAGCTCCTCCGATTCGCCTGACCTATCTGGGAATAATCCAGGTCGATGAAGAGCTGAAAGAAGCCGGCCAGGCATTTGGCTGTAACTGGTGGCAGATGCTTTTGAAAGTTGAGCTTCCAGGGGCTAAACCTTCCATAATGATGGGAATTAATCAGTGTATAATGCTTTCACTTTCGATGGTTGTTATTGCTGCCATGATTGGAGCAGGCGGCCTGGGCGAACCTGTGCTGAGATCACTTTCTGTGGTGGATATAGGCATGGGTTTTGAGGCCGGTCTGGGTGTTGTTATTCTGGCGGTTATACTGGACAGAATGTTCCGTTCGGAAGAACAGGAGTAATGTTTTTATTGGAAAAGATGGATTAAATTTCTATTATCTGACCGGGAGAGATAGTTTTTGCGTTAAAGCCATTATCTTGCAGCCTCTTAACCAGTCCTTCAGCTTCTGACAGTTCCTCGTTGTCTTCGGGATTATAGTGATAGGGGATGACTAGACCGGGCTCAACCTCCCTGCAGCGCTGGAGATAATCCTGATAGAAATCGGGAAAACAAGCGGTGAACATCAGGTTTACCTTTCCGCCGAGAGCTGGAAATTGAGCTGCATCAGCCGTATGATAAAGTCCATTAAAATAGTAGCACAGTGAATAATCAGAACCATAACAATCACATTCGTAAGCCTGGATGCTGCCAGCTATTTCTTCGCCGGCAGCGAGTTTTTCTCCCTGAATATCATGTCTTTCAAAAACTGTATAGGGGGCAAAAATCTTTTTTTCTTCGTAATCCTCTATTAATTCTGAAGATAAGTGATCATCATGCTCATGAGTGACCAGAATTATATCAGGGTCAGATTCCGGTTCCAGCATATAATTCGGATCCAGCAGCAGATTCTGCTGCCCTCTAACTTCCAGACAGGCGTTACCAAGCCATCTTATCTCCATATTAATCCCCCGAATAATAAATTTTTATTGTTCACCTGACATTATTATGATATATGCTTTAAATTGGAAAATCAAGAACTGATGAACCAGATTTGCTTTTTTAGAAGGAGTTTGAGGAACTGCGAAGAAATTATTAAAATAGTTCAGTTGATAGATATCGTAAAAGATCACTGTTAAAAACAGAAAGATCCAGGCTGTAATATTGATTACTTCGAGGAGAGGTGAGCCAATGAAACTGGTTAGATTTAAAACAGATGCAGGAAAAGTTCATCAGGGCAAACTGGAAGAAGGAGAGGTTTTAGAAATAAGCGGAGATATTCTATCGGATTACAGTGTGAGCGAAAAATCGCACAGCCTGGACGAAGTACAGCTTCTGGCCCCGGTATTCCCACCCAATATAATAGCCATAGGATTAAATTATTACGGACATGCAGAAGAACTGGGAAGCAGCATACCGGATGAACCTCTGATGTTTATGAAAGCAACCAGCAGCATTTTAGCCCCTGAAAAACCGATTGAGCTGCCGGCGGCAGCTCCGGAGAAAGTTGACTACGAAGCTGAACTGGGCTTAGTGATCGGTGAAAAAACCAGCGATGTTCCACCTGGAGATGCTGGAAAAGCTATCCTGGGATTTACCTGTGTCAATGATGTTACTGCCAGAGATTGTCAGGAAAATGACGGCCAGTGGATCAGGGCAAAATCTTTTGATACTTTCTGTCCGGCTGGACCCTGGATAGAGACCGAAATAAAAGGGGATGGCTGTGAGATCCGCAGTTATGTAAACGGGGAAATAAGACAGCAATCAAACACGAAAGATATGATATTTGACCCGGAGCAGCTGGTTAGTTATTGTTCTAAAATGATGACGCTACTGCCGGGGACTTTAATATTGACCGGGACACCGGCGGGAGTGGGGAAAAGTTTTTCTCCGCCACGCTATCTCAAAAGTGGAGATGAGGTCAAAATCGAAATTGAAGGACTGGGGCAGCTGGTAAATTCAGTTCGTTGAGCAGAAATAAAAAAAGTGGTGCCGAAGGTGGGATTCGAACCCACACGGACTGACGTCCACCGGATTTTGAATCCGGCGCGTCTGCCAGTTCCGCCACTTCGGCATCACTGTTGATATATTATCATATTTTGGAGGCTGGAACAAGACCAAATTTTATATATCGAACTTTGATAAACGGCATAATCTGGAGGGACGGCAGTGAGCAAAAAAGAAGTTCAGCTTGAAATTTTAAACAGACAGGAAATATCGAAAGGAGGTCAGGAAGAGCTTGAATTTGATTGTAAGGGATTGATGTATGTTAAAAGGGGCAGCATATATCTTCTGTATAGTGAGACCGGGGAAGGTTTGTCCGGAGCTCGTACAACACTTAAATTCAACCCTCAAGAAGAAAGAGTTCTGATTCAACGAAAGGGCTCAGGCGGTCTCAAACAAAAATTCATAGAAGGTCAGACTCATTGTAGTTTTTATAAGACAGGCCAGGGCAAACTCGAAATGAAGACAGAAACTGATTCGTTGAATATATTAACCAGAGAAAGAGCAGATGAGATTATCGGAGGAGAGCTGCAAATTTGTTACAGGCTTTATCTTGGAAGCAGTTACCTTTCATCTAATGATCTCAAAATTAAATTTGAACTTCTGGATGAGGAGATATCCCATGAAAACTGAAAAAAATTCCCCGCTCAACAGAACAGAAAAAAGCGAGGAAGAAACATGGAAGCGCCCTGATTCATCCTGGGAATGCCGCCTGCGAGCTTTTTCTGAAAGATTTAACAGGTTTATGATAGCTGAAATGCTGGCATTTAAAACCTCGCCCATATTAGCTGTTTTCACAACCTTTCTGGGCGGTCTGGCTATGGGTCTGGGACTGGCTCTGGGGTTGACTGTTTTAAGCGGACTTTCTTTGATGATTGCTCAGGAGATTGCAGAAGCTGACCTGCCGCTTATCGGTCAATATCTGGCTGAAATTTATGAAGTAACGATTGAACATATGGATTAAAATACTGGCTTATTCTCCGAAATAGCTGGTTAAATTTCCATACATACTATCTGGTAACGGAGAAAATCCAAATATTGATTTAAGTAATAAAAATTGATTAAGATGTTTTGAAGAGGTCTATGAGTTCTTCGATGGTTTCAGGAGTGGTTCCGCAGCAGCCACCGATGATACAGTCATGGCCTGTCATGAAGCTGATAAATTCCTGATACTCATCGAAAAAACTTTCGTCCTGAGGATAGAACATTTCTCCCCGGTCAGTATCAAGCTCAGGTGCTCCTGCATTATAGAGGAGGGCAATGGGAAGATCAAAATCCAGCTGATTGGCCAGCGAACGCCAGGCGGTCCTAAATTTTTGATCGGGTGTCAGACAGTTGAGACCAACAGCAAGCAATTTTTCCTCATCGGCATCTTCGGCTATATCGGCCAGATCTTCAATTGTGCTGCCATATTCGGTTTTTTCCGGATCAGTCATTGTCATATTCATAAAATATGGCATGTCAGCTTCTTCAGCGGCTTCCGCGGCCAGTTTTAGTTCTTTATGATAGGAGAAGGTTTCTAAAGTGATAATATCGACTCCGCCTCTTTTTAAATATTCTATCTGTTCCAGAAAGGTTTTTTGAACTTTTTTCCTGTTTTCCTGCTCGTCGAGAAAGATTGCAGTCTCAGAACCGGTAGGCCCCACACTGCCAGTTATGATGATTTCTTTTTCTTTCTGCTGGTAGGCTTTGTAGTCAGCTCTGGCCTCTTCGGCCAGGCCCGCTCCTCTCAAATTTATTTCTCCAACTTTTTCAGCAAGACCCTGCTTTTCCAGATACAAACTATTGGCGCAAAATGTATTCGTGTTAATTAACCAGCAGCCGGCATTAAGATATCTTCTGTGAATTCTTCTAACTTCTGAGGGAGCATGAAGATTGAACTCCAGAGGAGAGTCAATATCCTTCCGGTCTGATTTCATCAACTCGGTTCCCAGAGCACCATCGCCGATTAAAATTCGAGTTTCATCTTTATCTGGTCTGCTGGAGGAGCTGCTGCAGGAAAGAGCTTTTGCAAATTTGCTGGCTGAATTCATCTCGAAATATTTCCTCCTTTTCGATATCATAATATTTATTGTTTAATAATTATATCATAAATTCAATTTAAAATCATGTTCTTTGTGAATGATAATTCTTGCGTTCAGTCGGTAAATAGGGGTGTCAAATCGGCCATGGATATGACCCGGATTTCGAAAAATTTCGAGTATCACTTCGCTTTATATCTTCCAGCCATTGTTGTGAAGTTTCGAACTAAAAATTGTTTTGTTAAAAATTGTACAATTATAAAAAATAATCATTGATTAAGAAGGAAATTGAATAAATTTATTCAATTAAATTATTAGGACAAACTTATAACATGAAAGATATGATATTGGTTTATTATTGAATAAAAAAATATATGTTGAAATTTTAGGAAAACAGTACTATAATAATAAAACAGAGTATGAATTAAACAATTTGAATATGGTTCTAGATTTTTTGCACAGGAATGATACAGTTTTGCCTGAGCCAGTGAAAAAGCAATATAATTAATTTTAAAAATTATAAAACAAGTTTAAAATCTAGAGTCGAGGAGGTGATAAATTTATAAGCTGGAGTACGCTGGTGACAGGTCAATGATTAAACTGGAGGGATGCCGGCAGATTTTATTATGAAATTGAAAACAGTAAAAGTTCATGAGGAGGGTTAATAATGCCACAAGAAGACAAGGAACATATGAAGATGGAAGGCAGGAAATTCGGCAACTATAAAGATCGATCTACCTTCTGGGTATCACTGGTTGTGGTAGTTACCTTCGTTCTCTTCGGCGTTTTCATGCCGGAAAGAGCCGAAGAAGTATTTGGTGAAGTATTTGACTGGATGATGGTTAATACCGGCTGGGCTTTCATTCTGGGAGCCTCTTTCTTCCTGATTATGGCATTAGTCATGTTTATTACCCCTATAGGTCAGATAAAGCTCGGCAAGCCGGAGGAAGAGCCTGAGTACAACGTCTATTCCTGGTTCGGTATGCTCTTCAGCTGTGGTATGGGAATCGGCCTCCTGTTCTGGGGAGTATCAGAACCTGTATTTCATTATACCTGGCCGGCAGTAGCAGAACCGGAGACAGCCGCTGCTGCACATGAAGCTATGAGATTTTCCTTCTTTCACTGGGGACTTCACCCCTGGGGAGTTTATGCAATAGTGGCTGGTTCCCTGGCCTATTTTTCCTATCGCAAAGGCCTACCTATGATGCTCAGCTCGACCCTTCATCCTATACTCGGTGATGATGGCATATACGGTTTCTGGGGTAATGTGGTTAACATCATCGGAGTATTTGCCACCCTCTTTGGCCTGGCCACCTCGCTGGGTCTGGGAGCCATGCAGATCGGAGCCGGTCTTGAAACACTT
Source organism: uncultured Halanaerobiaceae bacterium (assembly GCA_964436625.1). Classification (GTDB taxonomy): domain Bacteria; phylum Bacillota; class Halanaerobiia; order Halanaerobiales; family Halarsenatibacteraceae; genus Halarsenatibacter. Next base: position 23,879 of record CAYTDP010000014.1, read on the forward strand.
TTTGGTATTGCCAACACCGGTGGTTTGCAGGTAACAATAGTCGCTGTGGTTACCTGTGTGGCAGTTATCTCAACTTATACGGGTATAGATAAAGGAATTAAATACCTGAGTACTCTCAATATAACTATAGCTATTATTCTGTTGATACTGGTCTTCATTCTGGGACCTACGATATTCATTCTGGATATCACCACACATGGAATAGGTGAATACCTGCAGAACATTGTCGGAGACTCGTTCATGCTGGATGCTACCGGAGAGGGAATTCGCGGTGACTGGTACGAGGCCTGGACCATCTTTTACTGGGCCTGGTGGATAGCCTGGGCACCTTTTGTCGGCACCTTTGTCGCCCGCGTTTCCCGGGGGAGAACGATAAGACAGTTCGTCCTGGGAGTGCTTTTAGTGCCTACCGCAGTCAGCACTATATGGTTTGGTGTCTTTGGCGGTTCGGCTCTTCACTTCGAACATGTAGAGGAAGTTGGCACCATAATCGAAGCTATAGGAGTAGACGAAGCCATGGGCTTTTTTGAATCGCTGCAGCTTTTCCCGGCCTCCCAGATATTGATATTTGCTGCTATGACTTCGGTAGCAGTTTTCTTCGCCACCTCCTCGGACTCGGGTACTTATGTTGCCGGAATGCTGACTTCCGGTGGAGATCCCGATCCGCCGCTGCCATTGAGAGTAATCTGGGGTGTTCTTGAGGGTTCGATAGCTGCAGTTCTGCTCTTTACCGGCGGCCTGTCTGCCCTGCAGACTTCTTCTCTGATCGGCGGCCTTCCCTTTATGATAGTGATGTTGGTCATGGTATACTGCCTCTTCAAAGCTCTATTAGAAGAACTCAGAGAGGGAACACTGCCCAAGGAGAGAAAGCGAATATATGACGCCATTGAAGAGCTGCAGGAAAGACATGAAGAGATCGATGCGATGACTAAAAACGAATAATAAGAAAAAGTTGAGGTAATTTAAAATGATATAACTACATTTGATATTCGATAAAGAAATTAAAACCCCCACCAGCCTGTTTTTTTCAGGAAGGTGGGGGTTTTGAGGTTGATGGTATTAAACCAACTGATAAGGAGAAAATCCTATTAAATTTATCTTGTCGCCTGCTGTTCTTTGATAAATTCGTTTATTCTTCTTACCTGAAGACAGAAAGCTTCCAGTCTGGCTTCTATCACCTGGGGAAAAGCGCTGCCATCAGATTCTATGGCCAGGAAGGGAAGTGAAGAGAACCTTTTCAGCACCTTTCCTGTCGTTTCATCGTCGCTGTAAAGATGTGATTTTTTCTCCTCGAGCTTATCCTTGATGATCGACTCTGACACCCTATGATGCATGCAGCCAAAGGGGCCTATAGCAATTATTCCTTCCACCTGATCGATAAGCTCGGCTATGGCGCCGCCGATAGTCAATATTGTTTCGCCAGTGAGCTTTTCCGACATCAACTCTCCTCCGGCTTCGACCAGCTCGTCTATCTCTACAGTATGATTGGAGCAGAGCCCGGAAGAAGCAAATATATTTCGCACATCTTTTTCAATCTTGCTTTTATAGAAATTGCTGACCTTGTTTTTAACCCGGTCCAGAAAAGAGGGATCTTCATAATTATCCGTCTTCTGGGTCATATAATCCACATAATAAAGCCACTCTATAATTGGAGCCACCGTGGTAACTATGCCTTTTTGAGCAAGTTTATCGACCAGAAAGCGCCGGGAAAATTCATCGTTTCGCACATAAATTTCGCCTGTAAGGGCAACTTTTTCCGCTTCTTCATAAGGTTTGACCAGGTCGATTTCTGCCAGTCTTTTTGATTCCTTTTTAAGAACCCTTTTCAGTCTCCACCAGGACTTGCTGGAAAGAGCAGAAAAGATCTTCTTTTTGCTTTCAGCAAAGATCTCCTTGCCTTTTTTTGGATCCACAGCAAGAGCGGAAATGGCGCTGTAAATATCCTCCAGAACATCAGCCACAGCCAGAGCCTGCCAGGCACGCATGAGAAATTTGCTCCCCAGTTCTTTATAACCGGGACCGCTGTCCATAACCATAAGCCCTACATTCTTCAATTTTTTATCTTTTATTACCTCTTCCATCATCACGCTGTACTGTCCCAGCCGGCAGGGGCCGGATGATTCAGCCATAAAATAGATCATCACATCTTCATCATCTTTATCATCGGCGTAATTTAGCATTGTTCCCAGAGTCAAAATGAAAGGCAGGCATTCTTTACCGGTTGCGTGAGCTTTTCCGCGTTTTAATTCATCTTCGCCTGGTGGCTGGCAGGCAACTGCGTCTATACCTTTATACTGCATGGCAGAGGCAACGGCTTTAGTCGCCATTCCTCCCATGGAGGGAATAAGCAGTTTCACCCGGTCATTGGATAAAGGCAGCACTTCTCCTTCAGAAGTCTTGACTTTTATTTCGCCGCTGTTAATTTGGGCTCTGGCAACACTGAAATCATCTTCTTTTTCGTCGGCGGTCTCGTCCACATCCTTTTCGATGCTTCTGTATCTGTCAACCACGTCCAGAAAAGCTTCAATTCTGGTATTCACACCAACATCAGCTGTGTGGCTGTCGAGTTCTAGCGTTAGTGAGGGTTTGGTGCCGTTGACCTTGCGGAAGTAGTTGACCAAAAATGAATCCGGTCCGCAGCTGAAGTTGGTGATGTAAGTTCCGAATAATTGTTTGTGCCGGCTGACAAATCTGGTGCCCTTCATTATTTTCTGGCCCATCGACCAGTACATATTTTGAGAAACCTCTTCGTCCTCGAAAGGCAGCATATCAAAAGGAAGGACAATTTGTTTTTGAGAGGCGAACTTATGAGGTATGCCGAGATTGGTTTCGGAAGCAAAGGCGTTATAAGGGCGGCCAAAAATGACGGCAGCTTTACTTTCGGGATTATTTTCCAGGTGTTCCAGCACAGATCTGCCCATGTTTTTCAGTTTATGCTTGAAGTCCTCCTGAGAAGCTATACCCCGGGCAAAGGCTGTTTCTGCCTCCGCTCTGCTGGCGCCCATTTTATCTGCCATCTCCAAAAACTCCTCTCTGACAGCGGCAAAACCGTCCTTGAAATCGAGCACGGGGGAGAGGACATTGTCTTCTTCCAGCTCCGGCCAGCTGGCGGAAAGATAATAGGGCTCGCCCTGGGCCATGGGGCAGAGGATGCTGTCCTCCGGGCCTTTTTCTACATGCAGCCCCTTTACATGCGGTAAAAAGATGTAATCTAAGTCTTTTTTCAGGAGATTGTGCATATAACCATGACTGATTTCCACGGGATAGCAGAAAGCAGCCGACTGCTGCTGTATTCCAGCTTCTTCCGCTTCATCCGGCATCACGACCTCGAAGCCCAGCTCGGCAAAGAAAGTTGAATAAAAAGGGAGAAGTTCATGAACGGTCAAAGATCTATTGAAGCCGACTTTACCTCTGCGCGGGGAAGAATTGTCCGAATTTATATCTTCGTTTTCTGGATGAGCAAAAAATTCATTGAAGAGGAGTTTTTCTCTTTTCTTGACCAGATTTAATTCGTCCATATTATGATCGTTCTCGCCGTCAAGAGTCATATATTTATTGCAGATGCCGCCAAAGGTATACTGTTCGCCGGCAACCTCCAGAACGTTGATGCTGCATTTTCTGTCACAATCGCTGCTGCCGCCGCGGCAGATGAAATCATTAATTTTATCTACTTCCCTATCTTTTAACTCCTCCAGATCAAATTCCTTTTTATCTACAAGCTCCAGATCCATCTGCCTTTTAGTTTCTAAAGCGACTCCAAAGGCTCCCATTAATCCTGGTTCGGGCGGGACTATAATTTCTTTTCCGGTCAGAGCGGCCATGGCCATAGGAACTGCCTCGTTATAGCAAACACCGCCCTGCATAAATACTTTATCTCCGATAGGACGATTGCCTTTAACTCTGTTTTTATAGTTCTGGCAGATGGAATAGACCAGGCCGGCACTTATATTATTAACATCTATGCCTTCCTGGATTGCATTTTTTATGTCACTTCCTATAAAAGCAGAGCACTGATCATTAAAATTGGGAGGATTTTCAGCCTTGAGAGCAATCTCAGCAATATCTTCCATGGCGATATCGAGAGATTCCTCCGCCGATTCCTCCAGGAAAGAACCCGTGCCCGCTGAGCAGGCTTCATTCATGGCGTAATTGGTGGGCACACCGTTGACTAGATAAGTATATTTCGCGTCCTGACCTCCGATTTCGAATATTGTATCAACCTCGGGGTCAAAATGGACTGCCCCGGCTGCGTGAGCAATTATCTCGTTAATTACAGATTCGGTGAGCGCATGGAGGCCGGTTATTCTCCGTCCGGAACCTGTGACTCCCAGGCCTATCAAAGAAATATCTACATCGCCGATCTGTTCATCAAGGCTGGCATAACACTCGCGGGCGGCATTTACCGGATCCCCGCTGGTTCTCAGATATTCGGAGGCCAAAAGCCTGTCATCCTCAGCTCTAATTATCACTGCTTTGGTAGTGGTTGAGCCGACATCGAGCCCCAGGATGCACTCATCATTTTCCTGAGCATCTGCTGTTTCAATCTCATGAAAGGTAACCCTGTCGCGGTAATCTTTTAGTGGCGGGAGATAATCAAAAGGGTCGCTGCCCTGCTCGAACACTTTTTCGGGCGAAGATATTTCTTCACCGCTGTCGAGAGCCCAGATGGCAGCACCTATAGCCTCAAAATAAAAGGCTTCCTCAGGAACTACGACCTCATGCACTTTCTTTTTGAGATAATCGATAACTACTTCGTTGCGGGCAAGCCCCCCTACCAGCATTACGGATTTTGCTCCGGCTTTATGAATTAATTCCATCATTTTATCGACCATCATCTGACAGAGCCCGGCAACAATTCTGCCTTTGCTCATACCCTTATTGAGGGCATGAGTACAATCGCTTTTGCAGAAAACTGAGCAGCGGCCGGAAACTCTATAGGGATTATCGGTGTCAGCAATCCGGGTGGCTTCATCGAGATCTAAACCCATTCTTTTCACCTGCTGCAGGAAAAACTCGCCGGTCCCGGAGGCACATTTGCTGCCGGTATAGACGTTGATCATTTTCCCTTCATCGTCGAGCTCATAAACCATAAAGGTCTCTCCACCGGCAGATATAATAGCATCCACTTCACCGCAATTTATTTTATCTTTTCCGGCCAAAAAATCATAGGTTATTTCTGTAGCTTCGGGTTCAGATAAAGAAGGAGCATCGACCAGTGACTTGAATTTTCTGCCTGTAACACCGATTTTATTTCCGGTAGTGTTTTTTTCATTGAGCAAATCTATCAGGGAGTCTTTTACGTCACCTTCATGGGAGCGGGCTGTCATGTTCTTTATCTCTATACCATTTTCTGTTCTCTGAACTTCGACAGATTTTATATTGGAAGCTCCCATGCAGATTCCCGTGGAAATCATTTCTTGAATCCTCCTTTATATATGCTTTATATATAACTCTGTTCTAGCCTCTATAATATGTTATAATAGAAATCGAACAAAATTGCAAATAAACTCAAGCTCTCCATTAAAGAAAGGAGATTTTGAAATTGAATCTGACTTTGCTGCTGTCCGCCTTGCTGGGATACGCTCTGGGAAGCTTTCCTTCAGCAGTAATATTTGCCAGGCAGAAGGGAATAGAAGACGTCAGGAAAAAGGGCAGCGGTAATATGGGCACTTTCAATGTTCTGAGAACTGCTGGTAAAGGTTCTGCTTTTAAAACGCTGGCCGCTGATGTTTTGAAAGGAATGGCGGCTGTGGCTGCTGCTTATTTTATTTTTTCTGAAACAGGGAAAACCAGCATATATTTTGCCGGAATGGGAGCTGTTTTGGGTCATATGTTTCCCGTTTACGCCGGCTTTCAGGGCGGGAAAAGCCTGGCGGCCTTTTCCGGTGTTTTGTTGATTATCTCCCCCTCTTTACTTGCGGGGATACTGGCATCCTGGATTTTATTATATCAAATCTTTAACCGAATAGCTGTAAGCTCCTTTATAGCTTTCTGCCTGCTGCCACCGCTGATCGAGATTATATATGTCGGGGCGGGCGAGCGTTTAATTTTTTTAATAGTTGCTGGTGGATTTATCGGTTTAAGACACAGGGGAGATCTATCAGAGGATATAAAGAGTTTAATTTAATTTGTCTGACAAACAAAAACCCTGTCCGCTTTCCGGACAGGTGACAGGTAAATAAATTGATGTATTGAAGTATTCATTTCCAAAAACAAAGACGTCAGAAAAGGACTTAATCCAGATAATCTTTGATTTCCTTGCTGCGGGTTGGATGTCGGAGTTTCCGCAGAGCCTTGGCTTCTATCTGTCTGATCCTTTCTCTGGTAACCCCAAATTCTTTGCCGACTTCTTCCAGTGTTCGGGATCGTCCATCTTCAATTCCAAATCTCAATTCGAGTATCCTTTTTTCTCTATCTGTCAGTGTATCCAGAACTTCGTCGAGCTTTTCGCGAAGCAGAGAATAGGAAGCAGCATCATCAGGAGTTAAGGCATCATCATTTTCGATGAAATCCCCCAGATAACTATCCTCTTCTTCACCTATAGGAGCGTCGAGAGAGATTGGCTGCTGATCCTGAGAAATTTTTCTGATCTCCCTCACTTTATCGACCTCCATATCCATTTCCTCAGCAATTTCTTCGTCAGTAGGCTCACGATCCTTTTCTTTTTCCAGCTGACGATAGATGCGCTTCATTTTATTAATAGTTTCGACCATATGAACAGGTATTCTTATCGTGCGGCTTTGATCAGCTAAAGCCCGGGTGATAGCCTGCCTGATCCACCAGGTGGCATAGGTGCTGAACTTATAACCCTTACGATAATCGAATTTTTCTACAGCTCTCATTAACCCTTTGTTGCCCTCCTGGATGAGGTCAAGAAATGACATACCCTGCCCGACATATTTTTTGGCAATACTGACAACCAGCCGCAGATTCGCCTCTATCAGGTGTCTTTTTGCCTCCGGATCTCCTTCTTCGATTCTTTGAGCGAGCTCTACTTCCTCTTCAGCATCCAGCAGGTCAACTTTACCTATTTCTTTGAGATACATTCTGACAGGGTCATCCATACCGGCTCCCTGAGGTATATCAAAGTCGATTTCGTCCTCATCCACCTCGTCATCGTGAGATTCTTCAGCTTCTCCCACACTTTCGATATCCTGCAAACTAACCTTTTCCTGGTCATCATTTACTACATTTATTTCCATATCGTCGAAAACATCCTGAACTTTCTGCATATCTTCTGAACTGAGCTCGATACCTTTAAGTTTGTTTCTGATTTCCTGTTTGGTTATCTTGCCTGATTCCTGGCCGGACTCGATGAGCTCTTCGATCTGACTCATGAGTTCAGAATCAATATCTCTTTTAAGCATATAAACCCCTCCTTCAACTTGTAAAACCCAAAAATAAAATCGGGCCCATATAATTGCTAATGCAGCCCGTGTGGATTCAAAGATATTACAAAATTAATTTTAGGTATTGACTGAAAAAATGAAGCAGCACAATTTTATAATTATAAAGGATCATTTATCATGAGTCAATAACAAAATGAAATTACTCCGGGCAAAATCAACTTTTCGGTGTCAACATTAATATTCAAGATAACGAGGTAGTTTCCTGCTTGCTGAGGTGAAAAATTGGACACTGAATTTTAAGAAACCAAATGTAAAAAGCCCCTGCTGGTGAACAGGGGCGGAAAAAAGAATTTAGATATTGTAATCGAAGCTTTATATCTTCCAGTATGACTAAAAAAAAGTATTTTCGACGCACCTGTTTACCAACTGAAGACAAGAAGATCCTTATTTTTCAAGATAATCTCTGAGTTCTCTGGTTCGGCTGGGATGTCTGAGCTTGCGGAGGGCTTTTACCTGAATTTGTCTGATTCTCTCTCTGGTGACATCGAATTCTCTTCCTACTTCTTCCAGAGTGCGGGAACGGCCATCTTCAATGCCATATCTTAATTCCAGAATTCTTTTTTCTCTGTCGGTCAAAGAAGTTTCCAGAACGCTGTCAAGCTGCTCTTTAAGCATGACTGAAGTAGCTTCTTCGTCAGGGGTGGGTGAATCTTCATCCTCTATAAAATCACCGAGATTGCTGTCTTCTTCTTCGCCGATTGGAGACTCGAGGGAAAGGGGATCCTGGGATATTTTTTTAATGTGACGCACTCTATCAGGATGGATATCCATAGCTTCGGCCAGTTCATCAACGGTCGGTTCACGGTCGAGATCTTTTTTTAACTGGCGTGAGACTCTGCGAAGTTTATTGATTTTTTCAACCATGTGGACGGGTATTCTTATAGTGCGGCTTTGATCAGCTAAAGCCCGGGTGATAGCCTGCCTGATCCACCAGGTGGCATAGGTGCTGAACTTATAACCCTTGCGATAATCGAATTTTTCCACAGCTCTCATAAGACCTTTGTTGCCTTCCTGGATTAAATCTAAAAAGGAAAGCCCCTGTCCGATATATTTTTTGGCTATACTGACAACCAGCCGCAGATTCGCCTCGATAAGCTGCTGACGGGCAGAAAGATCACCATCTTCTATTCTGCGGGCAAGTTCGACCTCTTCGTCAGCGTCCAGGAGATCTACCTTCCCAATTTCCTTCAAATAAGTTCTCACCGGATCATCGAGATTGCCCTGAGATTTAGCAATAGAAACTGCATCTTCATCGTTCTCATCCTCATCTTCAGATTCATCGGATAAAAGCTGTTCTTCCTGAGAGTACCATAATTTTTCTGAAAGAACTGTCTCAAGATTTACACTGGTGCCATCTTCCAGAACAACATCAACGTCCATATCTGATAACGCTTCTTTAAGCAATTTCAGGTTTTTATCGTCAATTTCTGAGCCATTGATTATGGATTTGAGCTCTGAAAATTTTATCTGTCCCTGGCTGTCTTCGCTGCCGAGATCACTGATTAAATTTTTGATGTCCTGTCTGGTGTCCAGAGGGGACTCTATCTCCATTAATAATTCCTCCCCGATAGAACTGGTTGGTAAAACAAATGGTAACTATTTAATTATAGCATAATATAATAATTTGTCAAACAAAATTGCTCAGAAAAATCATCGATGATAACAGGCAGGTATTTCAGCTTTCGCAGTGAATTAATATTAGGGATGAATAGAATTTAATTAAGGAGGATTTTTAAAAGATGAAAAGACATAAAAGACACAAAGAAAATTACGAGAGGCTGCCCAGGATGCCTTCCCTGAAAGAGGCTTTTATTCCTCTGGTGTTTCTGATTGTAATTTTGATGTTCAGCATAATCTGGCTCGAAATCGATCCGCATATTCCTCTGATACTTTCTGCCGGGATCGCTGCTTTGGTGGCGTCTAAAATCGGCGTCGGATGGGACGTCATAGAAAAGGGTGTCCTGGATGGAATTATGGTCGGTATGCAGGCCATGGTTATTTTGATGATAGTGGGAATGTTAATAGGCTCGTGGATGCAGAGCGGGATAGTTCCTCTTATGATTTATTGGGGTTTGCAGCTTATCTCTCCCCAAATCTTCCTGGTTGCTTCCGCTCTGATAACCGCAATAGTAGCTCTGTTTGTAGGAAGCTCCTGGTCGACAGCCGGGACTATCGGGGTGGCGCTTGTAGGAATAGGAACCGGACTGGGAATATCTCCCGGACTGGTAGGAGGCTCGATCATTTCAGGCGCCTATCTCGGAGACAAGTTATCACCTCTCTCGGATACCACAAATTTAGCGCCGGGATCGGCAGGAGATACCGAAGTTTTTGAACATATCAGGCATATGCTTTATGTGACTGTTCCCGGTTTTATTATTGCCCTGATTATATACGGCATTATAGGAATGGGATTTGCTGAAGGAGCAATTGAAGCTGAACAGGTGAGTTTAATAACTGAAACCCTGGCAGAAAATTTTAATCTCAATCCGCTCTTATTTTTGGCCCCGGTTTTTGTGCTCACGATGATAGTGCTTAAGGTTCCTCCGATACCAGCTCTGCTGGGCGGTGCCGTGCTGGGTGGAATCTTCGCCATGATATTTCAGGGAGAAGGTCTGGGGACTGTTCTTGACACAATGCATTATGGTTTTGTTATCGAGACTGAGGCTGAAATGGTTGATGATTTACTTACCGCAGGCGGCCTGGATGGTATGATGTGGACTATATCGCTGATATTTGCTGCCCTATCATTTGGAGGTATAATGGAGAACTGCGGTTTTCTGGCAGTGATTTTAAAGCAGATTCTCAGCGTGGCCAAAACTTATGGTTCGCTTTCACTGGCCACTCACATCACTACCATCTTTGTCAATCTGGTAACTGCTGATCAATATCTGGCAATAATTTTGCCGGCCAGGATGTTTAATCAGGCTTTTAAAGATATGGGAGCTCATCCTAAAAACCTCTCCAGAATTGTTGAATCTTCCGGAACTATAACCTCACCGCTCATACCCTGGAATACCTGCGGCGCTTTTATGTATGGTGCCCTGGGCATCAATCCTCTGGTTTTTGCGCCTTATGCATTTTTTAACTGGATTACTCCGTTATTGTCTATAGCTTATGGTTATTTAGGAATCGGATATGCTGAATGGGAAAAAGAAGAGAATGTTTGATTTCTGCAGCTGCATAAAATAAGCAGATCTGACAGGGGGTTCAACAATGAGCACCAGACTTTTAGTGGATAGTGCCTGTGATCTGCCGGAAAATTTGATCGCTGAATATGATATCGAAGTGCTGCCTTTCGTGATAAATGTGGATGAGGAATCTTTTCTGGATGGTGAAGAAATTACAACCTCTGAGGTTTTTGCAGCCATGGAAGAGAACAGGGAGATTTCTACAGACCAGGTCAAGCCTGGCTTAATAATGGAAGCTTTCAAAAAACAGCTGGAAGATGGTTTTAATGTTCTTTATCTGGCTTTTTCGGGCAAACTTTCCGGCACCTACCAGACAGCGTCCATGGTGGCCGAAGAAATGATGAAAGAATATCCGGAGATGAACATAGACGTGGTGGACAGCAAATCAGGTTCTGTAGCCACCGGAATTCTGGCCCAAAAAACAGCTGCTTTGCTGGAAAAGGGCAGGAAGCGAAAACATGTTCTCAATAAACTTCAGAACTGGATAGATAACATCGAGCATATATTTGTTCTTGATGATTTAGAGGCTTTGAGAAAGGGCGGCAGAATCGGCAGAGCTAAATCTATGGTGGGCAATTTTCTCAAAGTCAAGCCGCTTCTGGCGCTGGAAGACGGAGAAATAATTCTGGAGAGGAAGGTTCGGGGATCAGCACGGGCTCTTCAGAGTATGATCAATCTTTTTCAGAAAAAATGCGATTCCGTTTCAGGGAAGTCTGTGGGAATATCTCATGCCAATGACAGGAGCAGAGCTGAAAAGTTAAAAGAGAATCTAGAAGAGATGGGAGCCGATATATTCTGTGTGGAAATGATCAACAGCGTTCTGGGAGTCCATCTGGGACAGGGAGGAGTCGGCTTATTTTTCCTGAGCGATAAAAATTGATTTTGATTTATCAGGTTATCAAAGAAATTTCTCAGCCGGGCAGAGGCCCGTCAGGAAATTCGGCAGACTTCGCTATCTGCCCGGCTGACTTTTTGATTTATTCACCGATTACCTTGACCAGAACTCTTTTATCGCGCTGACCATCGAACTCTCCGTAAAATATTTGCTCCCAGGGCCCAAAATCCATTTCGCCTTCTGTTATAGCAACCACCGTTTCTCTTCCCATGATCTGCCTTTTCAAATGAGCGTCGGCATTATCTTCGTAGTTATTGTGGTCGTACTGGGAGACAGGAGCGTGCGGGGCCAGCTCTTCCAGCCATTCCTGGAAATCGCGGTGCAGCCCGGGTTCAGCATCGTTGATAAACACACTGGCCGTGATGTGCATGGCATTTATGAGACACAGTCCTTCCTCGATTCCGGAATCCTCAACTATTTTTTCTACCTGTCCTGTGATGTTGATGAATTCCATTCTCTCATCAGTATTGAACCAGAGATATTCACGTACGGATTTAATTGTATTTACCTCCTTTTAAACTATATATTAATTAAAAAGCACCTTTTGCCATTATATAATAAGTAAATACGGGACTTCTGTCAAACCTTATATATGTAATATTTCTTCATTTTTCCGGAAAAAAAATGTGAACTTTAATTTCTTGGAGGAGATTTTTATGAATTTTAAATCTCAAGATGAAAATAATGATTCCCGCGAAAAAGCATATCCCGGCTGGCGGGGAGCAATAAAACTCAGTTTATTATTGATATTGTTTCACCTGCTTTCGGGAGCAGCTCTATCCAGTATCTGGGGGATTTTTGCTTCCCCGCCGGCTCCATTCTGGCTTTATGGACTGATCAGTGCTGCTGTAAACATTGGAATTATAAGATATGCCCTGGCTAAAGGGAATGTTGATTTAAGAAGTTGCCTGGGAAAGAGATTAAGAGCTGCAGAGCCCTATCTCATAACTACCTTTATGGTTTTTGGTTTTTCTATTATCTCTTCCTGGATAGTCAATATGCTGAGAATCTTTTCCGAAGCGGGTTTATATGGGGAAATTGTCAGGATGATAAGGGCTGAAAGCCCTCCTGTTTTGCTGATAATAATTGTGATATTTCCGGCTGTTCTGGAGGAAATTTTTTTTCGAGGAATTATCTTTCGAGGGCTCAAGAAAAATTATGGGTTAGTGATCGGGTTGTTGTTTTCTTCGTTTTTATTCGGGTTTGTCCACTTTAATTTTCTGCAGGGAGTTTCTGCTTTCCTGATGGGACTGTTGCTGGGCTGGCTTTATTGGTCTTACAATTCGCTTTTTGTGGTCATATATGCTCATCTGTTCAACAATTTTTTGGCGGTAATATTCAATGTTTATTTTTATATACCGGGTTACTCCTTTTCCGAACAGCGTATGGCTCAGCCTCCAGGCTTCAGCGTTTTGGGATTGATATTGACCGGGCTTGGCATATATTTTGTCATGAGCAGTAAAGGGAAGGAAAATGAGGCTAATTCCTGAAGTAATTTAATAGAGCTGGTTTTTATCCGAAATTAAATTAATTGATATGGAGAAGAGCTAGAAAATTATTTTAAGCCTTGAAAGAAAATGTTCTCTTGTAGTACCGTTTTTTATATAGTATAATGCATAAAATGATCGCAATAACGGAAACAATGTACCTGAAGAGCAGAGTCAAAAATAAGTTCTCACCAGATCAAGGAGGTAAAAGCTATCGAATTTCCAGACTTAAAGATCGGGGATCTCAATCCCGAATTGCCCATAATCCAGGGTGGGATGGCTATTAAAATATCGATGTCTGAACTGGCAGCTGCAGTGGCGAATGAGGGAGGTATAGGAATCATCGCCGGTACTGCGTTAAGCCCAGAAGAATTGAAAAATGAGATTGAAAGAGCTAGAAAACTGTCTGATGGAATTATCGGAGTAAATATAATGTTTGCTGCTTCTGAATTTTCTTCATTGATAAAACAGGCCGTCGATTCCGGAATTGACCTTATAGTTTCTGGAGCGGGTTTTTCAAGGGATATGTTTTCCATAGGGAAGGAAGCGGATATACCTGTGGTGCCCATAGTGTCATCTTTACGCCTGGCTAAAATTTCGGAAAAATTAGGTGCATCTGCAATAGTGGCCGAAGGAGAAAATGCTGGTGGTCACCTGGGAGGAGAAGAAAGCAGCGGTAAAATTCTTAAAAAGATCAAGGATGAAGTTTCGATACCTGTGATTTCAGCGGGCAATATAGTTACTCCTGCAGATGTGAAGAATGCTTTCAAAAGGGGTGCTGATGGCGTTCAGATGGGAACAAGATTTTTGGTCTCAAAAGAATCGGATGCCAGTGAGGAATTTATGGAGCTTTGTGAAAATGCCAGAAGCAAAGATGTAGTCAAAATAATGAGTTCGGTGGGGCTGCCGGGCAGGGCTATAAGGACGAAGATGGCAGAAAAAATAATCGAAAATGAGGCTCCCAGTCCGGAAGAGTGCATAAATTGCCTGAAACAGTGCAGTCAAAAATTTTGCGTGCGAGAGGCTTTACTGGCCGGTAGAAGAGGAGATTTTGAAGAAGGTTTATTTTTTACAGGGCCTGGAATAGAAAAAGTAGACGAAGTTCTCACCGTCAAAGAGATTTTTGAGAAGATCAAATCATATTAATCAAACTACATCAGCAAAGGGGGCTTGAAAATTCATGATCCAGAAAAAATTAATTAAAACTTTTTTGAAAAAGGTGGATGAGGCTTGTTTTGAAGTTAAATTCTGGGACGATGACTCCTTTATAGTTAAAAATGGTGAGGCTGAAAAGCCGGAGTTTACAATCGAGTTCAATGAGAAGCTGGATCTAAATGAATTGAAGAAAAGCCCCCAGCTTAAATTGGGCGAAGCTTAAATGGATGGACGCATAGATGTTGAAGGCAGGCTGCGCGATGTGCTGCAAACAGGAGCAAAAAATATCGACAATTTAGTGGAAGAGAGCGAATATACATTTGAAGAATTTATGGAAAGGCAGGATCGGCTTTCCCGGGAAGAACAGGAAGAAGGTGTAAGACATCATTATGATCTGGGCAATGAATTTTTTGAGCTCTGGCATGATGAGACGATGACATATTCCTGTGCTTATTTTGAGGGCGAGAATGAAGGTTTAAAAAAGGCCCAGATCCAAAAAATTGATTATATTTTAAATAAATTGAATTTATCGGAAGGCGAAAGTCTACTGGATATAGGCTGCGGCTGGGGAAGCCTGGCTGTGAGAGCTGCGAAAAAATATGATGTTGAAGTGCTTGGTATAACATTAAGCCCGGAACAGGTAAAGGGAGCCAGGGAAAAGGTTGTATCTGAAAGTCTGGAGGATAAAGTGGAAATCAAAAAGCTTGATTATCGTAATATTTCAAAAAATTCAGGCAAATTTGATAAAATAGTCAGTGTTGGTATGTTTGAGCACGTGGGGAAAAACAATATTCCTGTCTATTTTGAAAAAGTCAATGAGCTCTTAAAAGATGGTGGGCTTTCTCTGCTGCATACCATTACCCATCAAATGGAAGATCCCTCGCATCCCTGGCTGGAAAAATACATTTTTCCCTGGGGTTATATTCCCTCCTATCGAGAAGTGGTCTGGCAGTTTCCTGAGTATTCTTTCTGGCTTCTGGACGCTGAGAATATCAGGCGTCATTATGCACTCACAGGTGAAAGGTGGGCTGATAATTTTGCGGAAAATCGAGATGAAGTAGTTGAAAAATTTGATGAGGAATTTGCCCGTATGTGGGAGCTTTTTCTCGCTGGAGTCGTGGCCACTTTTCGTTATCTTGGAACTTCTGTGCATCAGTTCCTGTTCAGCAAAGGCATAAACAATGATCTGCCTCTAACCCGTGACTATATGTATGATTGATCATTTTATGTTTAGTAAATTCGTATAATTAATATACAATATTAAACCATGTTGACAATAAATTGCAGACATTATATAATTAAAATATCCTGGTATAATCAAAAATAATTTTGATTAATGATGATAATCCGGGAAAAAGATTTTAGGAGGTAATAAAATGGTTAGAGCTGGCGACAAGGCACCTGATTTTACTGCCATGGCGTATTATGATGGCGATTTTACTGAGGTCAGTCTTTCTGATTATGAAGATCAATGGCGGGTTATTTGCTTTTATCCTGGCGACTTTACTTACGTATGACCAACGGAACTGGCTGCAGTTGCAGCCCAGTATGATAAGTTTCAGGAGCTGGGAGTAGAATTTTTATCAGTGAGCACCAACAGTCATCAAACTCATAAGATCTGGGAGGAGACTGAACTCAGCAAGATGGTTGATGGAGGTATTCCCTTTCCCATGCTGGCCGATACAACCGGCGAGATAGGTCAGCTTTACGGTGTTTACGATGAAGACGCTGGAGTAGACATCAGGGGAAGGTTTTTGATAGATCCCGATGGAGTGGTACAGGCTATGGAGGTACTGACTCCTCCGGTAGGCAGAAATGTCTCAGAGCTTATACGTCAGATCAAAGCTTTTCAACATGTAAGAGAGACCGGAGAAGCTACTCCTTCCGGCTGGGAACCAGGCGGGAAAACATTATCTCCCGGTCCAGAACTGGTTGGTAAGGTCTGGGAAGAGTGGTCTGTGGACGAATCTTACGAATAAAAATAAGGCCAAAGAAAGATTAAAATATATAAACATCCAGGAGACGGCTGAAATATGCCGTCTTTTTCTCATTAAATCTGCTTATATAATCCTTATCAGCAGATCATAAAGGAAAAATTTTGATGTTTTAATATTCACATGATAAAATAAAGAACAGAATATGTGCGAGGTGATAAAGGTGGTTAGGCCAAGAAAAGATAGGAAAATAGAACATATTCCTGAATCGAAATTTTATAAACCGGCCGGGGTTCCCAATCATAGACTGGAAAATGTATCGCTGCTGCTGGAAGAAGTTGAAGCCTTGAGATTAAAGGATAAAGAGGGATTTAACCAGGAGGAAGCTGCTGAAAGAATGGAGGTTTCCCGTCCGACTTTTCAAAGAATACTGGCTGAAGCCAGAAGGAAGGTGGCTGAAGCGTTGATAGAAGGGAAATCACTGAAGTTCGAAGGCGGGAACTATAAATATCAGCCCCGCTGCTGTCAATGCGGCAAAAAACTTTCGGTAAAAGCGGGGGAGGGGCTAAAGCAAGAACGAAAAATATGTTCAGATTGCTTATAATTTCATCGGAAGTCTTGACTAAATACCCGCCTTTATGTTAAAATATTCACCAACAGTCAGAATCGGTATATGCTTGTTTTTTATCTAGTATTGTTCTTATAATCACATTAATCTCTATTAATCTGGAGATGGATATAAAAATTGCCTGAGGGGGTGATGGGTGGGAAAATTGAATAAATGTTTATTTTATAATTTAGAATATTTTAAATACAGAAGCCAGTTAAATTTTCGGGATCTTCTTGTCTTCAGTTGGTAAATAGGGGTCTCAAAAAAATTTATTTAATTGGTTCTTCTCCACATCAGTTGGTGGATTTTGTTTAAGAACACTTGCATTT
>CAYTDP010000015.1:0-40518 GCA_964436625.1 uncultured Halanaerobiaceae bacterium
AATGAGGGAAAAAAAGATGGTAGATTAACATGCTTCATCTGGCGCTGGTGCTGGCTTAAAAAAGTTTTTTGATAAAAGTTTATTTTTAAAAAAGAGGAATTTGAATATCAGTATACAAATTATTATATAGGGAAAATCATGATTATTTTTCGTTGAAGTTATTATTTTTTTAAACCGAAATAATCATGATTATAATACCCGAAAAGCACTATATATACAATTACAAACAGCAGGGGGATACAAATAATGCCAGATTATGAAAAGATGAGCGAAAAAGTCATTGAAGGAGATCAGGAAAACGTAGCTGAATTGACTCAGGAAGTAATCGATGAAGGAGCAGAGCCTCAGGAAGTCATTTCTGAGGGATTGATAGCTGGCATGAATGTAGTTGGGGAGAGATTTAAAGCGGGGGATATGTTTGTTCCGGAAGTATTGATGTCGGCTAAAGCCATGAAGGCCGGTATGGAGATAGTTAATCCGCTCCTTACCGAAGGCGACAGAGAGGAATCGACCACGGTAGTTTTAGGCACTGTGGAAGGTGATCTGCATGACATCGGTAAAAATCTGGTCGGAATGATGCTGGAAAGCGGCGGCATGGAGGTTATCGACCTGGGAGTAGACCTGCCTGCAGATGAAATAGTGGATGCGGTCAGGGAAAACGATGCCGATGTGCTGGGTATGAGCGCGCTTTTGACCACCACCATGATGGAGATGCAGAATGTAATTGAGGTTCTCGAAGAAGAAGGGCTTAAAGATGATGTTGATGTTTTAGTGGGTGGTGCTCCGGTGACCAAAGAATTTGCTGATGATATCGGAGCTGATGGATGGGCCCCGGATGCAGCCTCTGCTAAAGATTTAGTACAGGAAATGGTTTAGAAAATAAAAGGGGGTAAGATAATGTCAAACTACAAGAGGGCCAGATTCGAAGCCAACTCTACTGTGAATTTTCAGTCACTGTCTGAAGATGAGTGTGAAGAGATTTATATGGCAGCTCTGGAAGTGCTGGAAAAGACTGGTGTTAAGGTGTTTTCGGAAGAAGCCCGGGAGATTTTCGAAGAGGCAGGCTGCTGGATAGAGGATGATGAGCTGGTTAAGATACCCGTCGGTTTGAGTCAGTGGGCGGTAAGTAACGCGCCTTCCAAAATCACCCTTTATGATCAGGAAGGTAAAGCAGCTCTGGATTTACATGATGACAAAACTTATTTTGGCCCCGGACCGACCAATACTTATCATCGCGACCCCTACACGGGAGAAAGACGTCGTCCTGTAGTTCAGGATAACAGAAATGCGGCTAAAGTATGTGATGCTCTGGACAATATTGACTATGTTATGGATCTGGGAACTCCCAGCGATGTAACAGAAAATATCGCCGATATTCATGCCTTTAAAGCGATGCTGGAAAACACCAATAAGCCCATTGTTCACTGGGGTTTTGACATCGAACAGTATGAGGATATGATCGATATGGCCTCTGTTGTGGCCGGTTCGCTGGAAGAGCTGCAGAAAAAGCCCTTTTTCTTCCTCTATTCCGAACCCACTTCTCCTCTTCTTCACGGTCGTGAGGCTATTGACAAAGTGCTGCTGGCTTCTCGTAAACGTATACCCATCGTCTACACCCCCTGCATTATCTCTGGTGCAACCTGTCCTGCCACTCTGGCTGCTACTCTCGTTCAGGGGATAGCGGAAAGCGTTACAGGTATAACTCTAGCTCAGCTGGCCAACCGCGGAACTCCGATCATTATGGGCGGAGTATACGGAATTATGGATATGAATACCACAGTTTACAGCTACGGCAGCCCCGAATTTAACTGCCTGCAGGCCGGAATAGCTCAGGTTTCAAGCCACATGGGAGTGCCTGTATTCGGTACAGCAGGATGTACAGATTCCCATACTATCGATGAACAGGCAGCAGCAGAAGCAGCTATGAGCATACTTACGGCAGCACAATCGGGCGCCAACTTAGTTCACGACTGTGGTTACATGAGTTCAGGCAATATGGGCAGCCTGGAACAGCTGGTAATGGATGATGAAATAATAGGTATGGTTCGCCGCTTTATGAATGGAATCGAGGTCACCGACGAAACCCTGGCAGTTGATGTTGTCGATGAAGTAGGTGTGGGAGGTCATTTCCTGGGCGAAGATCATACCCGCAAACACTTTAAAGATCAGACCTGGTTTCCTGATCTGATCAATAGAATGCGTCATGACGGCTGGAAGGAAAAAGCTGACAGCTCACGCATGAGCGATCGGATAAAAAATAAGCTGCACGATATTCTTGAGAATTATGAAGCTCCTGAGCTTTCCGACGATAAGCAGGAAGAAGTGGATAGGATATTGGAGCGAGCTGAAGAAAGAGAAGCCGAACGCGATTGATGGAATCGCCTTTAAAGCTAAGCATTAAAATATATAAGAATTAAAAAGTACTAAAAAAGTAGAGGGGGATAGTTAACATGCCAGATTATGAAAAGATGAGCGAAAAGGTTATTGATGGTGATCAGGAGGCTGTAAAGGAGCTTACCCAGGAGGCAATAGATGAGGACGTAGAACCGCAGGAGATAATCTCCGAGGGTTTAATCAGCGGAATGAATGTAGTAGGTGAGAGATTTAAAGCAGGGGATATGTTTGTTCCGGAAGTATTGATGTCGGCTAAAGCCATGAAGGCCGGTATGGAGATAGTTAATCCGCTCCTTACCGAAGGCGACAGAGAGGAATCGACCACGGTAGTTTTAGGCACTGTGGAAGGTGATCTGCATGACATCGGTAAAAATCTGGTCGGAATGATGCTGGAAAGCGGCGGCATGGAGGTTATCGACCTGGGAGTAGACCTGCCTGCAGATGAAATAGTGGATGCGGTCAGGGAAAACGATGCCGATGTGCTGGGTATGAGCGCGCTTTTGACCACCACCATGATGGAGATGCAGAATGTAATTGAGGTTCTCGAAGAAGAGGGGCTTAAAGATGATGTTGAAGTATTAGTAGGCGGCGCTCCGGTAACCAAAGAATTCGCTGATGATATCGGTGCTGATGGCTGGGCTCCGGATGCTGCTTCCGCCAAGGATCTGGTACAGGAAATGACCTCTTAAATAAGGTGGGGGTAATAAAATATGAAAAAAGCTAATTACAGGACTATACAGGGTACCAAACTGGAAGTTCTGTCTGAAGATGAAATCGAAAAAATTCTGGAAGCTTCAATGGAAATCCTGGAAAGAACAGGTGTAGTATATTATCATGACGAGGCCCTGGAAATCATGGAAGATGCCGGCTGCTATGTGGAAGGCAATAACGTGCGAGTACCTTCCCGACTTGTTGAAGATGCTATCCGCACTGCCCCCCATAAGGTTACGCTCAGCAACAGCCGGACCAAGGAGAGGGTTATGGAACTGGCCGGCAACAATGCCTATTTCGGCACGGGTTCTGACACACCCCATTTTCGCGACCCCCGCACCGGAGAAAGAGTCAAAGCCAGCAAAGAATCTGTTCAAATGGCTACCAAAACCATAGATGCGCTTGACAACCTGGATTTTGTCATGTCTCTGGGTATAGTTCAGGATGTCCCGCAGCCGGTTTACGACCGTCATCAATTTCAGGCGATGGTCGAAAATTCATCCAAGCCGATAGTAATTACTGCAAACGATGCCGAAGGTTATGGAGACATCATAGAGATGTGTGAGGTTATTGCCGGCGGAGAAGCGGAGCTCAGGGAAAATCCCTTCATGACTCTCTATGCCGAACCCATATCACCTCTGCAGCATGCTGAGGATGCGGCCGGGAAACTCGTCCTTGCCGCCAAAAAATCTCTGCCCGTAGTTTATACACCCTGCATAATGGCTGGAGGAACTGTGCCTGCTACACTGGCCGGCGCAATGGCTACCGGCCTGGCCGAAAGTCTGAGCGGGCTGGTGCTGAATCAGCAGACCAATAAGGGTAATCCTTTTGTGATGGGTGGAGTATTCACCATAATGGATATGAACACCACAATATTCTCTTACGGTGCTCCCGAATTCCATCTGATGCAGGCAGCACTGGCAGACGTTTCCAACTATATCGACATCCCCATGTTTGGAACCTGCGGCTGTACCGATGCAAAAATCGTGGATGAACAGGCGGCCATAGAGGATGCACTTTCTATCGTGATAACCGCTCAATCAGGTGCCAACCTAAATCATGATGTTGGATATATTGAACACGGCAATTGCGCTTCTCTGGAAAATCTGGTGATCAGCGATGAGCTGATCGGTTTTGCCCGCAGGATTGTTGAAGGAATCGAGGTAACTCCGGAAAAGCTGGCCACCGAAATAGTTGATGATGTCGGGCCGGGAGGCCACTTCCTGGGAGAACAGCATACCATGGATCATTTCGAGGAAGAGACCTGGTATCCTGATCTGTTTGAACGCAAGTTTTATGATAATTGGGCCGAAGATGAGGATACTCTTTATGACAGAGCTCATGAAAAAGTAATGGATATTGTGGAGAATTACGAACCTGAACCTCTTCCTGATGCTGTGAGCAGGAGATTGAATGAAATCGTGCAGAGAGCTGAAAACGAAATTCTTTAAATGCCTGGAAGGAAAAATAGGATTACCCGCCCCGGCTTCGGATTGTCGGGGTGGGTTATTCCTCACAAATTTTTTTTGGCTTTTTATTCAGGAGGGGCCTGTTAACGGCTCAACCCTGCAAAATTGTTTGTTTTTAGTCAGTTTGAGGAGGACAATTTAGATGTCTGAATTAGCACTGGGAATAGACACAGGAGGCACATTTACCGACGGAGTTGTGATGAATCTGGACGAAGAAGAGATAGTTACCAGCACCAAACAGATAACCACCCGGGAAGATCTGAATGCAGCCATAGAAAACTGCCTCAATGATTTGATGGCAGATGAATCCGTTCGAGGGGAGAAAATTGAGCTTGTATCCCTTTCGACCACTCTGGCCACCAATGCTATTGTGGAGGGGCAGGGGGCCGCCGTGGGAGCTCTGCTTCTCGGCTTTGAGCCCGAGGAAAAATTACCCGCCGATGAACAGGCTGTAGTTTCCGGGGGCTGCAGCATCAAAGGTGAAATAAAAGAGGAAATAGATGAACAGGAGATTAGAGAAGCGGTCGGAGAAATGAAAGGCGAAGTAGATGCGTTCGCGGTTTCAGGTTATCTCAGCGTCCGCAATCCGATTCAGGAGCAGAAGGCGGCCGAAATAGTAAGAGAGGAAAGCGGCTGTCCGGTGGTAGCTGCTCATCAGCTGACCAGCGATCTTGGATTTCAGGAGCGGGCGGTTACAGCTGTGTTCAATGCCAGGCTTTTGCCCCTTATAACTGAGCTGATAGAAAGCGTGGATGCTCTGATAGAGAAAAGAGATATATCAGCTCCGGTGATGGTAGTTCGCGGAGACGGCAGCCTTATCAGCACCTCGGAAGCCAGAGAAAGACCGGTAGAGACTTCCCTCTCCGGCCCGGCGGCCAGTGTGGTGGGAGCCCGTCATCTGGCCGGTATAGAAAATGGGATTATAGTTGATATGGGAGGGACGACCACCGATCTGGCTCTGCTGGAGGAAGGCAGTCCCCGCATAAATCCCAGAGGAGCTTTGGTCGGAGGCTGGCACACCCGGGTCAAAGCCGCTGATATAACTACTATCGGTCTCGGAGGGGACAGTCTTATCCAGATATCCAGGGAGGGAGAAACTTCGATAGGGCCTCAGCGAGTTTTTCCTCTCAGCTGGGCGGCCGAAAAATATCCTCATTTAATCGATGAGCTCGAGCGAATCAGAGATAGGAACCCCTACACCTATAATTATCAGCCTGTTTCAGCCCTGGTTTTTCTATCAGAACCCGAGCGAATGGAGCTGAACGAAAGGGAGCGTGAGCTGGTATCAATTCTCAAAGAGCAGCCACATACCATATGGCAGCTGGGTCGAAAACTCGATCAGGATGCGGAACTTCTTCCCTGGGAACAGCTGGTGAAAGTGGGATGTCTGCATAGAGCTTCTCTGACACCAACCGATATTCTGCATAACAGTGGAGAGTTTGATCGCTGGAATGAGCAGGCATCGGAGATCGCTCTGGAAGTAATGGCCAATAGAAGTTCTCAAGACCCGGAAGAGCTTGCTGAAGAAATTTTGAACGGCGTATATGATAAAATTGCATCGCTGGTCATCGAGGCGGTGCTGGGCCGGGAGGAAGATCTCGATTTTTCTTCCCGGGAGATGGAATATATGATTGAAAGGTTGATCTCACCTGATAACGGTCAGTTTTTGGAAACTATCTGCAGACTCGATCCTCCTCTGGTGGGAGTAGGAGCGCCGGTCAGAGCTTATTTCCCTGAAGTTGCTGACAAACTGAATGCTGAACTAAAACTGCCGGAAGCAGCCGAGGTAGCCAATGCAGTCGGTACAGTTATGGGCAAGATCATCGAGCGGGAAACAGTAATAGTCCGCACCGATGAGGTAAATGTTGGCTATTTAGTACATCTTCCCGATGAGAAGCTCGGCTACCGGGAATACGAGGACGCAGTTGAGAAAGCTATCGAGAAAGGCAGAGAATACATTCTTGAAAAAGCTAAAAGATCGGGCGGCCGGGATATCAAGGTTGAGTACGAACGCGAAGATGTATACGGAAAGGTAGCCGGCTCCCGCAAAGAAGAAGGAATTTTTCTGGAAACCAGACTGGAGTTTTCGGCGGTGGGCCAGCCCTGGAGTTAAATACCGGGCGGGAGGGTTAATTGTATTGGATAAAGTTATCGCCTGTTCGACTATGCGACCTGAAATAGAGGCACTCGATCCTGATCATGACCTTCATTTTATGGGATATGGTCTACACAGGGTACCCGATCAGCTGCGGGAAAAGCTGCAAAATGAGATCGATCAGAGTGAAGAAGAGGGTTACGATAAAATTCGTTTGATTTATGGATTGTGTTCGCATGGAATTTCGGGGCTCAGTGCCAGGGAATCGACAATCATTGCCCCTCGTGTTCACGACTGTATCAGCCTGCTTCTGGGATCAGCTGGCAAATACCAGGAGGAATTCAAAGACAATCCCGGCACAATCTATCTTTCCCGGGGCTGGATAGATTTTGGAGGTGATCCCCTCAGCGTCTTCGAAGAATATGTTGATCGAGTGGGCGAAGAGATGGCCCGGGAGGCGGTGGCCAGGGAATATAAAAATTATACGAGGCTCGTATTTGTGAAAACCTGGATAGATGATCTGGCTGAATATCGCGAATTTGCCCGCGAAGCCGCGGAATTTCTCGATCTTGATTATCAGGAGATTGAGGGCTCTCCTGACCTCATGCAGAAGCTTTTATTTGAGGAAGAAGGAAAGGGACTGGCTGTTTTTCCTCCCGGACGTTCAATACTGCGCCATAACCTGGTGTAGCCGCCAGGCCGGTTGAACTTAAATTAGCAGCTATGTTAAAATATGACATGAAAGCAGGTTTAAATTTTTTAAAATTGTTTAATAACCTATCTGGTTGAAGACCTGTTTAGCCGTAAAATCACACCATTCTGTCTTTATTCGGAAGGGGAGAACAATATGTCAAGAATTGGTGTAATCGGTGGAGGTATTGCAGGGTGTACTGTAGCATCCGAGCTGGCTGATGCCGGGGAAGATGTGCTGCTGCTGGAGAAGGAAGATGAACTGGGTGGTAATATCAAAAATTATGGTTGTAAAGCCACCGACAGCTGCACCAAATGCAATCTCTGCCTTGTTGACAGTATCTTCAATTCTGTTCGAGAAAGCGACAGAATTGAAGTAAGAGAAAACACTGCTGTGCTGGACTGTCTGGAGGATGAAGGTTTTGGTCTGGTTGTCGAGGATGATGAGGGAGAATATACTATCGATGATATTTCCGAAATCGTGCTGGCTACCGGTCACAAGCGGTGGTCAGAACTGGAAACTGGCACCCCGGAAATATTCGAAGATAAGAGGATCGTCTGGGCCAGTGACTTTGAGGATATGCTCGAGGGCAGAAAAGATCAGCTCTGTGAGGAATCACTGGAAATGAATCTGGGATTTAGCCCCGATTCGGCTGTTTTTCTCCAGTGTAACGGCTCCCGCAGCATTCAGGAAAAGGCTCGTTACTGCTCTAAAGTTTGCTGCGGCTATAACTATCGCATCGCTCAGGTACTCAGGCACAACTTTCCTGAAATGGATCTCAGCATGTTCTTTATCGATATGCAGGAAGCCGGCTTCCTCGTAAATCTTTCTTTTGACCGGCTCTCCGAGCTCGATATCGATTATTACAACTGCAAACCTCTGCGTCTGGAGAGCAGCTCCGACTCTTTGCAACTACATTACGAGGACCAAAAAGAGGGGAAGATGGCGAAATTAGATACAGATTTGCTTGTGCTCTCCGAAGGAATTCACCGCGGCTCAGAACACGAACACTGGTCAAGGATTTTCAATCTGCAGCAGACAGAAGATGGATTTCTGCGGCCGATCTGGCCCGGAGAGGAGACAGGTGTGTATCTGGCCGGAACCGTAACCGGCCCGGGAGACAGCGCCACCACCATTGCGGAAAGCCGGGAGACGGCCTATCGCCTGCTTGATAATAAACTGGTGGAAAAGGCTAACTGATAAGAACACAAAGCTGACGATAAGATCGGGAACTTTCAATTTTTACAGCAGGCTAAAAGGAGGTAATCTGATGTCAGGTTCCGACAATCAGTATGATGTTGTATATATAGGGGAGTCTCTGGAGGAGGAAGAACTCAGTTCCACCTCCATCTCTCCGGAGATTTTGAGCAGCTGCCGGGGAGAGATAGGAGGCTTTGAGCTGGGAATTAAAGACAATGGTGAAGTTAATGAGAGCCTTTCTGCAGCCAGCATCGTTATAAATCTTCCTTTCCAGGAGGAGCTGCCCGTAGAAACAGGTCACTCTTTGACTGATGATCTGGAGGATATTCTTGAAGAAGATTCCGATGAGCCTCTGCTTATAGTGCAGGATTATCCGGAGCTATCACCAGCGGCCATAAGCAGCTGGGGGTTAAAAACCGCGCTCGAGGCCAGAGAAAAATCCCCTGAAAGAGACATATATTATTTCTACAAGGCCATGAGATTTATGGAGAATAATGATGAGCTTTATGAAAAAGCCCGCAGAGAGAATGTGGTTTTCCTCAAATATGATCTGGGAGAACTCGAAATCGGGGAAAACGAAATTTTCTATCAGCGAGAGGATATAGATATTGAGCTGACCGGTGAGATGATTATAGCTCCCGAGCTGAAACCGGCTGCTCAAAACGACAGACTGGCCGATATATTAAAGATAGAACAGGATGAAAATGGATATCTGCAGAAGGAGAATGTCTATCTCCAGCCCACTTTGAGCGGGAAGAGGGGCGTATATGTGCTCGGCGGCGCCCGCGGTCCCAATGCTCTGACCTATCAGGAGGAAGAAAAAAGCTTCACCCTTGCTGAGATAAAACGAATTTTGCAGGGTGTGGAGGAGATGGACGATGAGGATAGAGAGATAGATGATCAAAAGTGCGTCGTCTGCTACACCTGTCAGAGAGTCTGTCCCCACGGGGCAGTTCAGCGTGATGAAGAACTCAACTCCATGACTATAATGGACCTGGCCTGTCAGGGCTGCAATTTATGCATCAGCCGATGTCCTGCCGGTGCTATTACTCGCAGCGGAGAGAGCGAAAACGGAGAAGAGCAGGATGGTGTACAGGTGATAATTTGCGAGAATTCCGCCGCTATCGCCCGTGAAAAAGCTGATGATGACCCTCTAAAAGCCCAGGAAGTTGAGGAAGTTCCCTGTGCCAGCACGGTTAAAAGGGAGCAGATATTCAGCCGGCTGAAAGGCGGCAATGGTGAGCTTCTTATACTCGGGTGCATATCAGAAGCCTGCAAGCACCTTACCGGACATGATAGATGTGAACAGGTGGTAGATAAGGCCAGAGAGGATATGGAAAAACTGGGATTGGATACTTCTCGATTGGAGTACCGGCGTCTTTCACCCAGGATGGCCGAAGATCTCAGTGCTTTTTTGCATAACTGGAAGGAGGAATCCCACCGATGATCGTTGGTGAACGCAAAGAGGTTGATGAGATAAGGGATATGCTGCCCGAGGATATCGAAGAACTGCTGATTGTGGGCTGCGGCACCTGTGTAACCGTCAGCCTGGCCGGCGGAGAAAGAGAGGCGAAATCACTGCGTGATCTTCTGGGACTTTATTTCAGTCAGAACGAAGAGAGCCTTGATATCGCCGCCGATGCTATCAAAAGACAGTGTGATGATGAATTTATAGACGAGATCGAAGAGCAAATAGAGAAAAGCGATGCTGTCCTTTCGCTCGCCTGTGGTATTGGAGTGCAGCATCTGGCTATCAGATTTCCCGAGAAACTCATTTTGCCCGGTCTTAATACGACTTTCTATGGCCGTACCAGCGCTACGGGAGAATGGGAGGAAATGTGCCACGGCTGTGGAGAATGTGTTCTCGATAGATTTGCCGGGATCTGTCCGATAGCCCGCTGCTCTAAAAGCCTTCTCAATGGACCCTGTGGCGGTTCCGAGGACGGCAACTGCGAGGTCGATGACGAGATCGACTGCGGCTGGGAATTGATTTATGAACGCGCCAAGGAGCTCGAGGTGTTCGATCGGCTGCTGGAACACGAGGAACCCAAGGATTGGACAACCTACCGGGATGGCGGCGTGCGCAGCCATAAGAACCCTGAATTTTTCCGCTCGGGAGGAGAGTAGTGTATGCCAGAATATATTTCCAACCTGCATAAACTGCTGGAAGAGGATCATTTTGTCGTCTGCAGCGAGATGGGCCCACCAATAGGTGCGGATCCGGATTTTATCAGAGAAAAGTGCGAGGATCTGCATGGATATGTGGATGCTGTCAATGTGACCGATAATCAGACAGCTATAGTGAGAATGTCCAGCATTGCTGCCTCTAAAATTGCTCATGAAGAAGGCCTGGAGATGATAATTCAGGCCACCACGAGGGACAGAAACAGAATCGGCCTTCAAAGCGATCTGCTGGGAGCAAGCGCTTTAGGCCTCCGCAATGTTCTCTGTCTTACCGGTGACCATCAAAGCTTCGGTAAGGATGAAGGCTCAAAAAATGTATTCGATATGGACTCTGTGAGCTTGATCAAAGCAGCTCGCGATATGGTTGACGAAGAAGAGCTGGTCAGCGGCGACGATCTGAGGACACCGCCCAAATTATATATCGGCGGAGCTCACAACCCTTTTGCTGAGCCCTATGAAATGCATATGCTGAAGCTTAAAAAGAAGATCAATGCCGGCATGGATTTTATTCAGACCCAGTGCATTTATAATCTGGAAAAATTTGATCGCTGGATGAAAGATATGAGAAAAGAAGGACTGCATGAAGAAGTTCATATCTTAGCAGGTCTTCTTCCGACCAAATCCGAATTTGCTCTCAAATATATGAAGAATGATGTTCCGGGCATGGATGTGCCTGATGAGCTCATTGATAGAATCGCTAATGCCGATGATAAAAGGCAGGAAGGCATAGACTTTACCGTGGAAATAATAGAATATGTGAAAAATACAGAGGGAGTCAAAGGAATACATCTGATGCCGGTGGGCTGGGAAGAGATAACACCGGTAGTAGTTGAAGAAGCAGGACTTTATCCCCGACCGGAGGTGGAAGTAGATGATGAATAGCGAATTTAAACGCACTGTACAGGATCGTCCCGGAGGAGAAAATCTTTCTCTATGCTTCAGCTGCGGCAGCTGTACAGGAACCTGTCCCGTGGCCGAGCAGCGCGAAAGCTTTAATCCCCGTCTTATGATCAAAAAAGCTCTGCTGGGTTTCGAGGAAGAGCTGCTTGATGGGGAAGAGATCTGGCAGTGTATTCAGTGTCGGCGCTGTGTATCGGCCTGCCCGCAGAATGTTCGATTTGCCGATATTGTCAGGGTTTTGCGCCGACTGGCTGTTGAAGAAGATTACTGTGATGCCGGGCTGGAACAGGAACTTGACGAACTGGATAAAAATGTGCTGCGCTATCGATTGAACAGCGTTGAAGAAGCTTTAGAGAGCGACAGAGCACCGACCGAATATACACTCGAAGAAACCGGTGGTGAATAAATATGCCAGATCCAGTAGTAGTAGTTGGAGGCGGTATAGCCGGGATTCAGGCGGCTACAGACCTGGCCGAAATGGGAGTGCCGGTCTATCTGGTTGAAAGCGGCCCCAGTCTGGGCGGGCGCATGGCACAGCTCGATAAGACCTTTCCCACAAATGACTGTTCGACCTGTATTCTGGCTCCCAAGATTACCGACTGTTTTACACACGAGAACGTGACCACCTATACGATGACAGAACTCATGAATCTGTCCGGGGACCCCGGAGATTTCCAGGTGAAGCTGAAGAAAAAGCCCCGTTATGTCGATGAGGAAAAGTGTACAGGCTGTGGTGATTGCCTGGACAAGTGTCCTGTAACTATAGAAGATGAGTACAATATGGGTATGGACGAATACGGCGCCATTCACATGTACAGGCCTCAGTCCGTTCCCAACGTAGCTGTTATAGATGGGGAGAACTGCCGCAAGCTGCAGGAGGACAAATGCGGGGTCTGTGAAAAGGTTTGTAATTTCGATGCAGTCGATTATGATCAGGTCGAGAGGCATTTCACCGTAAAAGCAGCCTCGGTTGTTTTTGCTGCCGGTTATGAAGCTTTCGACGGAACTGTAGTCGACCAGTACCGCTATGATGAACATGAAAATGTGGTGACCAGTCTGGAATACGAGCGAATTTTGAATGCTTCCGGACCTACTGATGGTCATATCGTTCGTCCTTCAGACGGAGAGGAAGCAGATAGAGTCGCTTTTATTCACTGTGCCGGTTCCCGTGACAGGCGCTGTGATCATAATTACTGTTCTTCAGTCTGCTGTATGTACTCTCTCAAGCATGCTTTTATCACCAAAGAGCACCGCGATGAGATAGAAGTGGATATGTACTATATGGATATGAGATCATTCAGCAAGGGTTTTGAACGCTATTACAATCGCGCTCAGGATACAGAAGGAATAAATTTCGTGCGCTCCCGGGTAGCCGAGATCGAAGAAGGAGAACACCAGGGAGATGTCAGGCTTAAAGTCACGGAGGGAGATGATGGTTTTGCCGCTGAGGACTACGATCTCGTCGTTTTAGCCAGCGGCATGGAGCCGACCGAAAAAATGCATGAAACTCTGCAGGATCTCAGGGTGAGAACCAATAAATACGGTTTCGCTGCTGAAGATGAGTTCGATCCTCTCTCCACCAGCCGGGATGGAGTTTATGCCTGCGGCGTGGTTAACGGTCCTAAAGATATTCCCGAATCGGTGATGGGCGCCAGCGGATCAGCAGCTTTAGCTGCCCGACATTCAGTTCTGGATGTTCAGGAGCTGGGTTTTGAAGAGGCCAAAGTTAAAGAGGATAGAATAGTAGAAAACGAAAGAACACGCGTTGGGGTTTTTGTCTGCCACTGCGGCACAAATATAGCCGGTGTTATAGACGTAGAGGAGGTGGCCGAAAGAGCTGCCGAGATACCTTTCGTCGAACATTCAGAAGAAGTGGTTTATCTGTGTTCTTCTGACAGTCAGGATTTGATCGCGGATAGAATAGAGGAACATGAGCTGAACAGGGTTGTAATAGCTTCCTGCACTCCCAGAACTCACGAACCTCTCTTCCGAGATGCTGTAGAACGCAGCGGCCTTAACCCCTATTTGATGGAAATGACCAATATACGAGATCAGGGCTCCTGGGTGCATAAAGAGGAGCCGGAAAAAGCCACCGAAAAGTCATTTGAGCTGATAAAAGGGACAGTTTCTTCGGTCAAAAACGCCATACCCCTGCAGCGGGGTGAGGTCGATAATATCGCCCGCGCTCTCGTGATCGGAGGAGGCGTATCCGGAATGACATCGGCCCTGGAACTGGCCGAGCTGGGTTTTCCTGTCGCCCTGGTTGAAAAGGAAAAGGAGCTGGGCGGTCATGCCAACAAGCTCAAACAATCCCTTGAGGGCAGACCGGTAGAGCCTCATATTGACCGAATTAAACAGAAGGTTAGAGAGCATGAACTGATCGATCTTTACTGCGGTCACGAGCTGAAAGATATATCCGGGTTTGTCGGCAACTTCACCCTGGAACTCGACCCGCCTGTGGTCGATGAGGCCAGGAGTGAAGAGGATGAACTGATAGAGGTCGAAGGCGGTACCGTCGTCGTCGCTACCGGCGGCGAGGAATACACCCCGCAAGAGTATGATTATGAGATGAGCGATAAAGTCATCACCCAGCTAGAGCTGGATGAAAGACTGGAAGATGGAGTTCCCGAGGCTGACAGTATCTATATGATTCAATGTGTGGGTTCTCGCGAGGATGACCGACCTTACTGCAGCCGCATATGCTGCAGTCAGGCTCTGCGCAATGCAATTCACATCAAAGAAAGAAGCCCTGAAACTGAGATTAACATTCTCTACCGCGAGATGAGAAGTTACGGTTATTTTGAAGATCTTTACCGCAAAGCTCGCGATCTGGGCGTCAACTTCAGCCGTTTTACAGAGGATGACAAACCGGAAGTCAGGGCAGCAGAAGACGGTATAGAAATCTGCTACGAAGAACCTCTTACTGAAAAAGAGGTTGAGGATGAAGCCGATATGCTGGTTCTGGCCCCGGCAATTCTACCCAACGAAGATAACCAGGAAATCAGTCAAATGCTTAAAACTCCTCTCAACGAGGACGGATTTTTCCTTGAGGCTCATGTGAAGCTGCGGCCGGTCGATTCGGCTACTGATGGCATCTTTTTGACCGGACTGGCACATGGCCCCAAAAATCTCAGCGAATCGATCTCTCAGAGCAGGGCTGCTGCCGGCAGGGCTGCATCTATTCTGGCCCGCGAATACCTCCTGACGGAGGCAATGGTGGCCGAAGTCGATGAAGACCTCTGTATCGGCTGTGGTGACTGTGAACGCGTCTGTGTATATAAAGCTATCGAGGTTGATCCTGAAGATGAAGTCGCCGAGGTCAACGAGGTGCTCTGCAAGGGCTGCGGAAACTGCACAGGAGTCTGCCGTCCCCATGCTGTTGATCTCAAAGGCTTCAGCAATGCCAAGTTGATCGACGAGATAGATGCCCTTTTGAGCGAAGATGGGGAAGAACAGGTTCCGGTTAGTGAACCTGTAGAGACAGGAGGGATGTAAATTGGAGGCAAAAGCGGAAACAGAAGCAGCGGCAGATAACCAGGTAGATAAGGAAGAATTCGAGCCAAAAATAGTTTCTTTTCTCTGCAACTGGTGTAGTTATGCAGCGGCTGATCTGGCTGGAAGCAGCAGGCTGCAGTACCCCTCCAATATCAGGACGGTTAGAATTCCCTGTACGGGAAGGATGAATCCGCTACTGATAATCAAAGCTCTGGAGAAAGGGGCTGACGGCATACTGGTTTCTGGCTGTCATCCCGGAGATTGTCACTATATAGATGGCAATTATTATGCCCGCCGCCGTTTTACCATGTTAAAAGAGATGCTGGAGTTTGCCGGTGTCGAGCCCGAGCGCCTCAATTTTACCTGGTGTTCAGCGGCCGAAGGCAAACGCTTTGCCGAGATAGTAACCCGGGTTGTCGACAGGGTTAAGAGCGTGGGCGCCTGGGACGGTTTTATAGATGATTCACAGATTACAGAAGAAGACAGGGTGGGTGAAATAGATTATGAGCAATTCCTATAAACAGATAACGGAAGAGCTCAGAGAGGTGGCAAGCCAGGTGCTGGAAGAACATGATGTTAAACATCTGGTTGGTTTCGCTTCCGGTATGTTTTCTGAGCTCATTGAACCGGTATTTATAGATTCTCCCGAGGAAGCAGAAAAACTTTCTTTCACTGCTGACGCTTCCCCCATGCTGGCCAAATATATCCACAAATATCATCCGGCCAGGCAGGCAGTGGTGGCCAAACCCTGCGATTCCAGGGCTATGGCCTATTATATGTCCGAAGATTTGATGGAGAGAGAAGATCTTGTGGTCATAGGCATAAACGGCTGTCCCGGAATTGACGGCAACTCTGCCTGTGATGAGTGCGATACCCGCAACCCGGTCATTGCCGATTATACTGTGGGAGAAGAGATAGATCAGGAGGAAATCGAGGCAGAGCTGGCGGAAAACAGCTATCTGCTTGAGGAAGTTTCTTCTGAGGAACGAAAAAAACACTATCAGGAGGAATTTTCCCGCTGTACTCAATGTTATGCCTGCCGGGATGCCTGTCCTGTCTGCTATTGTGATCATTGTTTTGTAGAGAGCAATCAGCCGGAGTGGCTGAAAGAGGGAAGCGATACAGAGAACGATATGATCTTTCATCTGATGCGAACCATGCATATGCCGGGCAGATGTGTCAACTGCGGCGCCTGTGAAATGGCCTGCCCCGAGGGGATTGAGATGAGGTCTTTGACCTCCCATCTCTATCATATGGCCAAAGATCTGTATGATTATCGGCCGGGGATGGACCCTGAACAGCTGACGCTTTATTCGGATTATGATGAAGATGACGAAGAACCAGGTTTTCTGGACTAGGAGGTGAAATAAATGTTAAAATCCTTAAATCCCCGGCAGTTAAAAGATTTTATCGAAGATCTCAGCGAAAATTACCAGGTAGTAGCCCCATTTCGAGTTAGGCAGGGGGATGGAAAAAAGGTTATTTACAGGGATGTTCAATCCGGAGACGAGATAGACTCGATCTATCTCGAAGAACAGCCGGATGTCTCTCCCAAAGAATATTATCTTCCCCGGGATGACAGGCTGGGTCGGGAAACCACCGGACCAGACCATGAACCGGACGACTGGTCTGACTGTCCCCGGCTGTTTTTGGGGATTAGAAGCTGTGATGTTCAGGGCATGAAACTCTACGATGATGTTTTTATGGAAGAAAATTTTATAGATCAGTTTTATCAGGCCCGGCGAGAAAACAGCATGCTGATAGGTTATTCCTGTCTTGAACCCTCTCAGCAGTCTTTCTGCCGCCAGGTGGAGATCGACCCGGCCGACAATGATGAGGCTCCGGCTTATCTGCTGAAGGAAGATGATACTTTTTACCTCAGAATAGATGAAGAGATGGCTGATGAAGCTTTTCTGGAGGCGGCTGAGACCCTGGATGATGCTGAAGAAGATTGGGCCGGACTTACCGATAAAAGACGTCAAAAACTGCCGGAAAACAGTGAATTCAGCATAGATCAGGAACTTCCCTATCCTGAAATGGAAGCTTTCGAATCAGTCGATTGGGAAAATCCCACAGCCAGCTGTCTGGGCTGCGGCGTCTGTACTTTTTACTGTCCCACATGTTTCTGTTTTAAGTTTTACTGGGAGGGGCTGGAGAAGAAGCGCTCCTGGGACTCCTGCATGTTCTCTCTTTTTACGGCTCACGCATCCGGGCATAATCCCCGGGAAGAGCAGGATCAGCGCTGGCGTCAGCGGGCCCTGCATAAATTCTCCTATCATCCAACACATTATGATGGCTCGCCCGGCTGTGTTGGCTGCGGACGGTGTGTGGAAAAATGTCCGGTAAATCTGGACATAAGAAGGGTCATTCACGAGGTAGAGACAACGCTGGCCGAGAAAGGAGGTAATTAGGTGAAGAAAGAAAATTACATGCCTCATAAGGCGGAAATTGTTGATATAATCCAGGAGACAGGCAAAAATCTGAACATCAAAACATTCCATCTCAAGATTGCAGATGATGATAAAAATGTTCTCGATTTTAAACCCGGCCAGTTTTTGATGCTCACCGCCTACGGGGTGGGAGAAGCTCCCTATGGCTTCGCCTCTTCGCCGGAGAATGATGAATATATTAAGATATCGGTAAAAAAAGTTGGCAAAGTAACCTCTGCAGTGCACGATATGAAAGAAGGCGACTATTTAGGAGTGCGCGGTCCCTACGGAAACAGCTTCCCGGTCGAAAAAGCTGAAGGTAAAGATATCGTTTTCGTGGGGGGAGGTATTGGGGTAGCGCCCCTGCGATCTCTGATGGAATATGTTCTCGACCCTGAAAACCGCGATAAATTCGGGCATATCCAGATGCTGCACGGTTTTCGCTCTCCAGATGATATGCTTTATTCCTACGATCACCGCAGGTGGGAAAACGCCCCCGACACAACAGTCAAATTTACCATCGATGAACCCTGTAAGGGCTGGGACCGCTGTGTTGGCTTCCCTCATAACCTGATAGTGGATGAGCTCGAATGTACAACCGAGGATACCCTGTATTTCACCTGTGGTCCGCCAATTATGATTAAAGCGGTCATCGATAGATTGACAGAACTCGGTGTCAAACCTAAAAATATCATTACCACTCTGGAGATGAGAATGGACTGCGGCATGGGTAAGTGTGGAAAATGCAATATTGGTCACCGCTATGTTTGTTGTGATGGTCCGGTATTTACCTACAGCCAGTTAAAAGAGATGCCGGATGAATATTAGGGGGTGCTGATTTTTGTTTAAGAGAAAACTGGGGAATCAGGATATTTTCACCCCCCGGGAGGAGGATGCCCTGCATGAAGCCACCCTCCGGGTTCTGGAAGAATCTGGAGTTGAGATCGTCTCTTCCAGAGCCCGGGAACATTTCCAGAGGGCTGGAATAGATGTGGATGGCAATCGGGTGCACCCGGGTCAGGACGATCTGGAAAAGTTTCTCGCTAAAGCCCCGGAAAGTTTTGAAATCAAGGCCAGGAATGAAGCCAATAACGTCAGAGTAGGAGGAAATAACACAGTCTTTGTACCCGGTTATGGAGCTCCCTTCGTTATGGATTATGAAAGCGGCAGGCGAGATTCTACCTTTGCCGATTATCGCAATTTCACCAAACTCACTCAATGGAGTGATAATCTGGATATCGTGGGGGGGGTTCTGGTCGAGCCCAACGATGTGCCCGATAGAATAAGACACGCTAGAATGTTTTCCGCGGCCATAAAGTTGAGCGACAAGTGTCTTATGGGAAGCTCTATGGGGAAGGAAAAAGCCCGGGAAACTCTGGAGATGGCTGCCATACTTTTCGGCAGCGAAAAATATGTCAGAAATAATGTGGTTTTGATAACCCTCATCAATGCCAACAGCCCTCTGCAGCTGGATGGACGGATGACGGATGCTCTGGAAGTTTATGCGGAAAATGGCCAGGCTTTATGTCTTGCTTCGATGAGCATGAGCGGCACCACGGCTCCTGCCACCGTCCCTGCTACGCTGGTTCAGCAAAATGCAGAGGTGCTGACAGGCATCCTTCTTGCCCAAATTATTAAGCCCGGCTGTCCGGTGATCTATGGTTCTGCCTCGAGCGTGCTCGATTTGCGGGGGGCGGATATGGCGCTGGGCAGCCCGGAAACAGCCAAAATGTTTAACGGAACCGCTCAACTGGCGCGAAGATACGATCTGCCGGTGAGAGGCGGGGGAGCCTTAACAGATTCGCTTTTCCCTGATGCTCAGGGAGGCTATGAAGCCATGATGAATATTTTTTCAGCGATTAAAAGCGGTTTTAACTTCATGCTTCATAGTGCGGGGCTTTTGGAAAATTATATGGCTATGTCCTACGAGAAGTTTATTATCGATGATGAAATTTTGGGCATGATAGGAAATTATGCTTCCGGCCTCGAGGTAAATGAAGATACAATAGCTGAAGAGGTTATCAATGAGGTAGGCCCTGGAGGCAATTATATTACTCATGACCATACATTTTCTCACATGGAAGATCTGCGAACTCCCAATCTGAGTTCGCGCCGTAAATATTCAAGCGAAAAAGATCAGCCTATTGCCCGGGAAAGAGCCTTTCAGAAACGCCAGGAAATCCTGGAAGATTTTGAGGCGCCGGATTTGCCGGCAGGAATTGTGGAGGAGCTCAAGAATTATATTAATGAGCTGGAAAGCAGGAGCGGCATATAAGTTTTTCATTAAGTTTTTCATTAAATAAAGCCAATGTGATTCAGACCAAAACAAACAAGGGGGAATTAATCAGTATGAAAAGTGATATTGAAATTGCTCAGGAAGCCGAACAGGAACATATCGTCGACATAGCGGAAAAGGTAGGTCTGACAGAGGACGATATCGAGCAGTACGGAGATAATAAAGCCAAGGTCAATATGGATGTTCTCGAGGAAAGAGATCTGGACAGCAATCTGGTCCTGGTCACCGCTATGACACCTACAGCAGCTGGAGAAGGTAAGACTACCACTACTGTCGGTCTGGGACAGGCAATGAACAGACTGGGTGAAGATTGCGCGATAGCAATACGTGAGCCTTCTCTGGGCCCCGCCATGGGCGTTAAAGGTGGAGCTGCCGGAGGTGGATATTCTCAGGTAATTCCCATGGAGGATATCAACCTTCATTTTACCGGCGACATTCACGCTATCGGGATAGCTCATAATCTGCTCTCAGCGACTATCGATAATCATATGTTCCAGGGCAACGAGCTCGGGCTAGATCCCAACAAGGTCGGTTTTTCCCGGGTGGTTGACATGAACGATCGGGCCCTGAGAAATATTGTTGTCGGTCTGGGTGGCTATGGTCTGCCCAGAGAGGATAACTTTATGATAACTGTGGCCTCAGAAATTATGGCCATCCTCTGCCTGGCCAACAATATCGCCGAGCTGAAAGAGCGCATGGGTGAGATAGTTGTAGGTTATACCTTCGACGATGAACCCGTAGCGGCGAAAGAATTGAACGTACATGGGGCTATGGCAGCGCTGCTTAAAGATGCCATCAAGCCGAACCTTGTTCAGACTCTGGAAAACACCCCGGCTTTTGTTCACGGCGGTCCCTTTGCCAATATAGCTCACGGCTGCAACAGCCTGACAGCTACCAAGATGGCCATGGCAGTGAGCGATATTACCATCACCGAGGCAGGTTTCGGTGCCGATCTGGGAGCCGAGAAATTCTTCAATATCAAATGCCGTTATGGTGATCTAAGTCCGGAGGCAACAGTTGTGGTTGCTACCGCCCGGGCGCTCAAGATGCACGGCGGCAAAGAACTGGATGATCTTGAAGAGGAGGATCTGGATGCACTGTCCGACGGTATTGAAAATCTGGAAAAGCATATAGAGAACATTCAGAAGTTCGGCCTGCCGCTTGTTGTCGCCATCAACCGCTTCCCCCATGACACCGAAGCAGAGCTCGAACTCATCCGTGAGCGCTGCGAGGATATGGGCGTAGAGGTTGCTCTTTCCGAGGTATTCGCTAAAGGCGGCGAAGGTGGAGAAGAGCTGGCCAACAAGGTGCTGGATCTGGTTGAAAATGAAGAATCGGAATTCGACTTCCTTTACGAAGCTGATAAATCTATCAAGGAGAAGATAGAAACCATCGCCACCGAAGTTTATGGCGCTGACGGAGTCGAGTACAGCGATCAGGCTGAAGAGCAGATCGAGAGATACACAGCTTCTGGCTATGACGATCTGCCCATCTGCATGGCCAAAACTCAGGATTCCATCTCCGATAAGCCTCATCTGAAGGGCCGTCCTACCGGATTCACTTTAAGCGTTAGAGAGATTAATATTTCTGCCGGAGCCGGCTTCCTCGTCCCGATCACCGGTCCGGTTATGACCATGCCCGGACTGCCTGAGAGACCTTCTGCTGAAGATATAGACATCGATGAGGACGGCAAGATAAGCGGTCTCTTCTAATAAACCGCCTCTTTGAGCACAGCCCTCATTTGACAGCCCTCATTTGATCCTCCCATAAGCGGGATCATAGGCAGCGGCCGGACAGTTTGCAGACTGTCCGGTTTTGCTGCTGATTTTTCATTATGAAAGTGTAACAAAATTACATATTTTATGATCCGGCTGTGGTATTATACAGTCAGAAGCAACTATGGTTCTTCTTGTTATCAGTTGACAGATATCGTATAAGATCACTTAAAGCAGAAAAATTTCATTGTGAACGAAGCTTTATATCTTCCAGTATGACTAAATAAGTATTTTTGACGCACCTGTCTACCAACTGAAGACAAGAAGACCCGCAATTATTAGGGGGGCTAAATTTTCATGGAATTTGAAGTTGAGTTAATACAGGGCGAGAGAAAAGAAACAAAAAATGTTTCCGGGACTTCGCCGCTGCTGGAAGTCATTCAGGAAAGCGGCATGGAACTGGATAGCTACTGCGGGGGAAAGGGCACCTGTGGTAAATGCAGGGCTATTATAAAACCAGCTCCTTCTCCTAAAGCTCGCGAGAGAAACCTTCTGGAAAATTCAGAGCTGGAAAAGGGTATCAGGCTGGCCTGCCTTCATACTGTTGAGGAAGATCTTACTGTAGAAATAGAAAAAGGCGGAGAAATAAGCATTCTGGCCGGTGAGGAGGAAGTCAGCTGCGAGGTTGATAACGGCTGGAACAGATATATTTATGATTTTGCAGAGCCCAGCCTGGAGGATCAGCGCAGTTATCTGCGCCGAATTTTTGACAGGGGGGATATGAAAGAAGCCTCGCTGTCAGCGATCAAGCAGCTGGAAAAAAGACGTGAAAAGAGTGAAATTGTCGCCGTGGGCAAAGATGAATACCTTGCCCGCATCGGCAGTCAGGAGGAAATTTTAAGAGCTGCAGGTGCGGCGGTGGACATAGGCACAACTACGGTGGTCGTTTATCTGCTCGATCTGGAAACCGGACGGGAACTGGCAGTAGATTCATTTTATAATCCTCAGAAGGAACTCGGGGCTGATGTTATCAGCAGGATCCAGGCTGCCAGAGATCAGGAAGACGGCTGGCGGAAACTGCAGCGGATGCTGGTGGAAAAATTGAACAGCAGTCTGGCCGGATTAGCTGAAAAGATGGATCTGGAGACCGATGATATATATCGCATGGTATTTGCCGGCAACACAATAATGCTGCACAGTTTTCTGGGGCTTAACAGTGAAGATATCGCCAATTCCCCCTTTATCCCCACCATCTGTGATCAGCAGAAGTTTTCTCCCTCAGATCTTGGACTCGATATTTATCCGCAGGGGGAAATAGAGATACTTCCTTCTATTTCGGGATATGTAGGCGGCGATATAGTTGCGGATATGCTGGCAGTTGATCTGGCCGACACCGAAAATTACAACCTGCTTGTCGATATCGGAACCAACGGAGAAGTTGCTCTGGGAAAAAGCGACAAAATTTATGCCTGTTCTGTGGCTGCAGGTCCCTCCTTTGAAGGGGGGAATATAAGTGAAGGCATGGCCGCTATGCCGGGAGCAGCTGATAGTTTTGAGATTCGGAAGGATGGATTTGAATATACCACTATCGATGCCCAAAAACCTGTGGGAATTTGTGGTTCCGGTCTGCTTGATCTCACCGCCGGCCTGCTGAAAGCAGGGGTTGTGACAGCTTCAGGCTCATTCCAGGATGAGGAAAAGCTGCCTGAATTCTGGCGCCGGAGATATGAAAGAGAAAATGATGTCGCCCGGCTCAAACTCTTTACTGAAGATGAATCAGGACAGGAAAGGCCTCTATTTTTCACACAAAAGGATGTGCGGCAGATGCAGCTGGCCAAAGGGGCCATTCGGGCAGGTATAGAAATCCTGATGGATAGGGCCGAGATAGGTACTCAGCAGATCGATGAGGTTTATCTGGTCGGCGGCTTTGCCAATTATCTGGATAAGAGACATGCCTGTGAAGTAGGGATGATACCGGAAAAGCTGGAGGACAGGATCTACCAGGCAGGAAATGGAGCCGGAGCAGGAGCAAGAATGATGCTGCTCAATGAAAATCTCGAAGATAAAGCGGCGGATTATAAAGAGAAGACTGAATACCTGGAGCTATCGACTTCAGCTGAATTTCAACAGGAGTTTACAGCCCGGATGTCTTTTCCGAAGCTGGAAAAAAATGAAACCGGCACCGGCTAGTTTTCAGAACTGATAATAAGCCCCCTGAAAGCAGGGGGCAATTTTTGATTGTCTGTAATCAATTTTCAGCTTTATCAGCACCGGGTTTTTTAGGGCCGGAATTATCCTCGCCATGTCGGGGGTTTTTGGAAACGATTCTAATTGCTTTAGTCAGCACCGAGACGATATCGACATTTACCTGGTGCTCAAATTCTATCAATTTAGCATGCAGGCTGCCCTGGGGACTGGCTATATACTTGGCCGGAATTCTATTCAATGTGTACGAAGCTATATCTAAAAGGCAGTTGCGGCATGTACATACATCTTCAAATTGTTCTTCCTCCATGATAAGGTCTTCCATTTTATCCAGAACAAAGTCTTCGGTATAATTGTGTAGATCTTCCTGAAGCTGTTCTCTGTCAAATGACTGACGATCAAGCTGTTTATCTTCGGCCATGATTAACCACCCCTCCTTTCCCATATTAATATATTCTGTATTTGTCCTAAAAAATCCTTTATTGCAGCAGGACTCAAATGTAAAATGGGGGCAGTAAATATGACTGAGAAGAATAATGAAAAGATAGAAGCAGGAGATCATCCGACGAAAAAAGAACTTTATAAAGAGATCAAATTGGAACTCAAAAATCTGGTTGGAGATGAAAGGGACTGGCTGGCAAATTTGGCCAACACAGCAGCTCTTATTTTTCAAAAGCTTCCCGGAATTAACTGGGCGGGATTTTATCTGTGCCGGGAGGGTGAAACTCTGCTGCTGGGGCCTTTTCAGGGAAGACCGGCCTGTATACGTATCCCCCCGGGGGAGGGAGTTTGCGGGACCGCCCTGGTCGAAGAAAAGACCCTGGTGGTGCCAGATGTGCATGACTTTCCCGGACACATAGCATGTGATCCCCGGTCCAAATCGGAGATTGTGATTCCTCTAAAAAAAAGTGAAAAATTGATCGGTGTTTTGGATATTGACAGTCCCCGGC
The DNA here is from genome assembly GCA_964436625.1 of uncultured Halanaerobiaceae bacterium. Lineage (GTDB taxonomy): Bacteria > Bacillota > Halanaerobiia > Halanaerobiales > Halarsenatibacteraceae > Halarsenatibacter. The sequence goes on from CAYTDP010000015.1 coordinate 24,735, forward strand.
TGGAACGCTTTGACAGCACAGATGCTGAAAATCTGGAAGAATTGACTGAAATACTGCTGGAACAGTCGGATTTTGTAGAGAGAAATTTTAACGGCAGGGGGTAATCAAATGGACAGCCAGGAGTTTAAAGCTCAGGGACAGGAAGAGCGACCTTTTCAGTATCAATACCGGGCGCGAGATTTTGCCGAGCTGCCACGGGGAGGAGCAGTCGATCTGGAGAAATATCGTCTGGAAGTGATCTGGCAGGCCCGGGGGATAGTCCGGGTGGTGGCCGGGAAAAAAGAAGAATTTTCCCGGGATTCAACCCCGGCTGTCAGTGCTGAGGTAAAATCCCCGGAGGTAACATATGAAAAAACTGATGAAAAAATGGAACTTTCCGGTCCGGATTTGACGGTGACTGTCTGTAAAAGCCCTTTTCAAATCAATTTTTACGATAAGAACGATGAACTAATCCACGCCGATGTTCCCGGTTCGGCGCTGGGCAGCCGTCGAGATGAATTCAGGGCCTGTAAGGAGCTCAGGACCGAAGAAAGAATTTATGGGCTGGGCGAGAAGACGGGTTTTCTTGATAAAAAAGGGAAAACCTACCGAATGTGGAATACCGATGAAGCTTCTCCTCATGTGCCTTCAACTGATCCTCTGTATGTTTCTATTCCCTTTTATATCGGCTTTAAACCTGAATACAGTTACGGAATATTTTTTGACAACAGTTATCCATCCAGCTTCGATGTGGCTGATTCACGCTCCGGACAGCTTATTTACACCTGTGAGGGCGGCAATTTTGATTATTACTTTTATGCTGGACCGGAGCTGGCCGAAGTCGTCAAAAAACATACCTGGCTTACCGGCAGACATCCTTTACCGCCTCTGTGGTCGCTGGGTTATCATCAATCCCGTTACAGCTATTATCCGGAGTCGGAAGTAAGGGAGCTGGCCAGCAGAATGGAAAAAGAAAATATACCCTGCGATGCCATCCATCTGGACATTCATTATATGGATGGATTCAGAGTTTTCACCTGGGATGAGCAGCGGTTTCCCGACCCGAAAACTCTGGCAGAAGAACTATCACAGAGCGGTATCAACCTCATAAATATTATTGATCCCGGGGTTAAAAAGGATCCCGAATATGATGTTTATAGAGAGGGGATAAAAGAGGATTATTTTCTGCACCGTTCTGATGGCGAAATATACACCGGTGAAGTCTGGCCGGGAAAAAGCGTTTTCCCGGATTTTACCAGAGAAGAAGTGCAGGAATGGTGGAAGGAACTGCACGAAAATTATCTGGAACAGGGTGTGCGCGGCTTTTGGAATGACATGAACGAACCGGCAGATTTTAACGAGCGGGGGACTCTGCCGAATGATGTACTTCATGAGAACGATGGAGATGCTGATTCTCATCGTCGCTTTCACAACCTATATGCTCTTCTTGAGGCTAAAGCCACGCGCAAAGCCATCCGCGAACAGAGAGAGGAACGACCTTTTGTTTTGAGCAGAGCCGGATTTGCCGGCATCCAGCGGCAGGCTGCCATCTGGACAGGTGATAACCGCAGTTTCTGGCAGCATTTAGAGATGAATGTACCGATGCTGGCCAACCTGGGGATGAGTGGTGTTGGTTTTTGTGGAAGTGATGTGGGAGGTTTTTCCGATGACTGCAGCGGAGAACTGCTGGCGCGCTGGACTCAGCTGGGAGCTTTGATGCCTTTTTTCCGCAATCATACCTGCATAGGCACCAGAGCCCAGGAACCCTGGGCTTTTGGAGAACCTTTTACTTCCATAATCAGACGCTATATTGAATTTCGTTACAGACTTCTGCCCCATATATACAGCTTATTCTATCTTATGAGCAGGGAAGGAATGCCTGTCTGGCGGCCGCCGGTCTGGCATTATCCGGAAGACGATCGGCTTCACAATATCAACGATCAGATAATGGTCGGTGAAAGTATGCTTGCCGCACCTGTGTGCCGGCCGGACTGTCGTGAGCGCCGGGTATATCTGCCCGAAGGCGGCTGGTATAATTACTGGACCGGTGACTATTATCGCGGCGGTCAGAGCTGGGTGATGGAAGCTCCTCTGGAGAGAATGCCCCTGTTCATAAAGGAGAATTCTGTGATCTTTGAAGACCCCGATCCTGACATGCAGGCACCTGCGGGTGGTTTTGAAAGGCTGAGGTTTAAATTATTTCCCGGCAGGGTTGAAAGCCGTGACAGCACACATCTTTATCTGGACGATGGTATTAGTTTTGATTATCAGGAAGGAGAATATGATCTTTACGAAGTTCAGCTTGTCAGCCGGCCTGGAAGCTTCACCATGGAACTTGAAGCCGTTCATGCCGGTTTTTCCGACTCGCCCGAGAAGATCGAGCTGGTTTGTGCTGGGCTGGAACAGCCGCCCGAGCAGATCAAATTGAACGGAGACGAGATCGGGGCTGAGGATTATACCCTGCAGAAAGGAAAGCTGACACTGTTTACAGAAGTAAAATTACCCGACGGGCTCAAACTGGAGCTCAAAATTTGATATGAGAATAATTTTTTGGTATTGCAGTTAAAATAGTCATTAGTGAAAATTCTTGACAAATAACGGTTTCGATGTTATCATACTTTCAGAGAAATGATTATTATTAAGCAGATATTGGTAAACATATTAACATATAAAAGAGGTGAAACCATGGTTGAGAATGACATGACGGCGGAAAATTTGCGTTCGGCATTTGGTGGAGAGAGTCAGGCTTATCAGAGATATCAGGTATGGGGGAGCAAAGCTAAAGAGGAAGGCTATCCGATGGTTGCGACTCTTTTCAAAGCAGTTGCACATGCTGAACAGGTCCATGCTCGCAATCATTTTGAGGCTATGGAAAATGTCCAGGGAGATCACCTGGTGGCTTCCGGCGCAGTGTTCGGCCTCAACGACACAGCAGAAAATCTGGCCGGAGCTATCGAGGGAGAAAGGCATGAAATAGATCAGATGTATCCTGCTTATTCCCTGGTGGCAAAAAATCAGGAGGAAAATGAGGCTGTAAAGACATTTCATTATGCTCAGGAAGCTGAAAAAGCACACGCAGAGCTTTTCAGCGAGGCCAAAGAAGCGGTAGAGCGCGGCTCCGATTATGATATAAATTATCTCGGCGTCTGTGAAGTCTGCGGTTTTACCATCAAAGATGAGATTCCGGACTACTGTCCTATCTGTGGCGAATCTCACGACGAATTTGAAAAGTTTTCTTAAAAAAAGAGCTTCAATATCAATGCTACCGCAAATTGGGGAGAAGAAAAGCGACTCAAAAATTTTCCGGGAGGGAAAAATTATTATGAGTTATTATGACATCCAAAAGCTCGATGATCCTGCTGATAAGACTACTCTGGAGAAAAAGCATGTACCTCACATAGTTGCCCCCGATACTGTCGAAGCTGGAGAGCTCTTTGAAGTCACCGTAAAGATGGGTAATGAAATAGATCATCCCATGGAAGAGGGTCATTTCATCCAGTATCTGGAACTTTATGCTGATTACTATCAGATAGCCAGAGTCGATTTCACTCCGGAGACTCAGGCCTGTGCCACACTCATGATAAAGCTGGAAGAATCCTGTACCCTAAGAGCTTTTGAATTCTGTAACCTGCACGGCCAATGGGAAGCTGCCAAGGAGATCACAGTAGAGTAAAACCGGGGTCTCTTTTCTGCAGTTTTGTTCTGGCAGGGTTCAGGTGCTGCAGTTCGAATTATTGATAGCGATAATATAGATTTTATATAAAATTGAAATTTTACGATTCCGGCCTGGAAGGGCCGGTTTTTATTTTGGTTCAATTCGCTGGTTTCCCGGAGAAGCGGGTAATTTTTCGATTATCGATAGAGGAAAACAGCCAGATATCTGGAATAAATCAATGAGGTGGGTTAACTTGACAGCTATAAAAGTTTCTGAACGGCTGGAAAGAAAAATATGCAAAACCGGCAGGCCGGTGGTAACTCTGGAAACAGCATCATTGATCCACGGGCTTCCTCATCCTGAAAATTTAGAGTTTTCTATCCGGCTTCAGAAAATCATAGAAGAAGAAGGGGCGCTTGCCGCCTGTGTCGGAGTTTATGAGGGTGAGCCGAAGGTGGGGTTGACCGATGAAGAATTGGAGGTATTGGCTTCAAAAGAAAACACTGCCAGAATTAACCGCTGTAATCTGGCTTCTGCTGTAGCCAGAAGCCGATCGGGCGGAGCCGCCGCTGACGCAGCTGCTTTTATTGCGGAATCAGCTGGATTTGATTTTCTGGTGACGGGAAGAAATGGCGTCATGAGCGATACTTTTGAAAGTGATCAGGAAAGTTTTCCTGCTGCGGTGCTGCAGGAGCTGGCTCAAAGGCCGATGCTGATGATTTTTTCCGGATTTCAACCGTCTTCCGATGCTGCTCAAAATTATGTGAGATTGAAAAGTGGGGGCCTGGAAGTTGTAGGTTTTAGAACCGATGACCCTTCTGAAGGTGAATGTTCAGAAGAGAACAAATCTCTGCACAATTCGGTCAATTCGGTTCAGGAAGCTGCTGAAATTTTTAGAACTCAGCGGCAGCTTGATATGCAGACGGGCATGCTGCTCATCAGTGATTTCGCAGGAGATACCGGTAAGGGGAAGTCCTGGCCCGGGAAAGATGGCAGCGGAGAATATCCGGAGGTTGACAGGTTGCTGCTGGAAAAAAATGCTCGACTGGGAGCAGCTCTGGCTCTGGCTTACAGACGACTTCAGGTTTATGGTGATTGAGTCTGACATAATGGCCGATTATGCGGTCTATTTTATTTTTTTTTATGGCAGGAATCAAAATTTCAAAAATGGGGGTATAAATTGATGAGCTCCGAAGACAATCATTCTGCTATCGAACTTGATGTCAGCAATATGTTCAGGGAGAATTTGCAGGGGGATTACGGTTTTAACACCGATGATATAGAGGAAAAAAAAGAAGCTGTCAGCGATGCTCACAGCCGTATTGAAAAGGAACAGCCGGGTTTTATGAAACTTCCCTTTGAGCAGGACCAGGTCGTCGATGATATAATAGATTTGAGAGATGAGATGATCAAAGAGGTGGACAATTTTGTGGTTCTGGGCATAGGGGGTTCTGCTTTGGGCAATATAGCAGTCCAGACAGCTCTCAACCCCCCTTATTTCAACGAGAATTGTGAATTTAGAGGAGCCAGCCCTCGCCTGTACGTTCCCGACAACGTGGATCCGGTGCGTTTTGCCTCGCTTCTCGATAACCTGAATTTAAGCAGAACAATTTTCAACGTTATATCAAAATCAGGCACCACCGCTGAAACCATGAGCCTCTATCTAGTCGCCCGGGACAGGGTGGCTCAGGAGGTGGGAGAAGAAAAAATACAGGATCATTTTATAGCCACCACCAGCTCCTCTTCCGGTTATCTTCTTAAAATAGCCGAGCGGGAAGGCTTTCCCGAGTTTTACATTCCCGAAGATGTTGGAGGCAGATTTTCTGTTCTTTCTCCGGTGGGGCTGGTATCATCGGCTTTCTGCGGTGTTGATATCGAAGGACTTTTGGCCGGAGCAGCCGATATGGCCCGGCGCTGCCAGGAGGAAGATGTGTGGAATAATCCCGCCTATATGCACGGACTGCTGCATTATCTGGCCTATCAGCAGGGCAAGAACATCTCCGTGATGATGCCCTACAGTCATCTGCTTAAAGATGTTGCTGACTGGTATCGACAGCTTTGGGCTGAGTCGCTGGGCAAGGCTGAAACCAAAGAAGGTCAGCAGATTAATGCCGGTCAGACCCCTGTCAAAGCCCTGGGAGCTACCGATCAACATTCTCAGCTTCAGCTTTATATGGAAGGGCCCCGCGATAAAGTTGTCAACTTTATCGAGGTGGAAGAACACGATCGAGATGTTGAAATTCCCGGGTTTTACGATGACCTGGATGGAGTGAATTATCTCGGCGGCAGCAGCCTGGGTGAGCTTCTAAATATCGAAAAGAGGGCTACAGAGATGGCGCTCTCTCAACGCGGCCGGCTTAACTGCACGATTAAGATGCCGGAAGTAAATGCCCATACTCTGGGACAGCTTTTTTATATGCTGGAACTTGAGACCGCACTGGTTGGGGAATTGCTCGATATAAATGCCTTTAATCAGCCCGGGGTTGAGCTGGGTAAAAATTATACCTATGGAGTAATGGGGCGGGAAGGTTATGAGGATATGAAAGAAGAATTTGAACAGCAGTCCCGGTCAGAATCGAAATACAGTATTTAACGATGGTATGACAGCTGGTGGAGGTGAAAATTGTGACCGAGAGGGATGAATATATCGAGATAGAAAAACAGGGAGATAAATTTTACGCCCGCCCTATTTTTTCGGGTCAGCAGCCCCGCTCCCGTGTAATGAAAGAAGTTGTGGAGGAGATCGAGGAGGAGCTGAGCTGGTGGCCTTCGGATGATCGGGGAGTCTTTATGGAAATTGAAGGGGTTGTTCGACATCAGGGTGATTATTATCTTATGTTCCCCGGGGAATGCCAGCAAGAGCAGCTTGCTTTCAGCGCGGATCAGAAGCTGCCGCCCGAGCTGATCTGGCGCTGGTGGCGCAGGATATCTGCTTCTCTGGCAGAGGCGCTGCCCGCCGACGGTGAGGAGAAGGGCGAGGATATCCCTCTCATAAAGATCGAGCATCTGCGGTGGAGTGAAGGTGGCGATATAAAACTTTTGCCTCCCAAAACCGCTGATTATCTGCTTTTGTATAGTGATGATGACAGACCAACGCTGTCGGAGGAAAGCTACCGTCCTCCTGAACTGGTCAGCAGAGACAGGGAGACTTTAAATGCGGAAAAAGTAGCGGTTTTTAATCTGGCTGTGATAATGTATTATCTGCTGACAGGAGAATCTCCCTATGGTGGCAGGGATAGATCTGAAATAGTCGAAAGGGTTAGAAAAGGAAGAATGAAACCGGTCGAATTTTCCCGGCCCGAGCTCGCTAGGGAATTTCGAGATCTGTTGCGTTCCTGCCTGGAAGCGGAACCTGAAAAAAGGCCTGATTTTTCCGAGCTCAGCAGTAAACTGGCCGAGCTGGAAGAAGGAGAGATAGTTAAATCTGAAAATGAAATCGATCGTGATAAACTTAAAAGACAGCGCAAAATATTTAATATTAAACAGTTCCTGCGCTATCAGGTTCGGCGCAAATGGCCGGTGATGGCGGTGGTCGGGATTCTTATGATAGGCCTGCCGCTTTTTTTCTTTACAGCCGGCCCGGAGGAATTTATCACACCTCAACACACGCCCGAGGAAGTAGCAGAATACTATTATCAGGCGGTCAATGAAAAAAATGTAAATCTTCTCGAGGACACGACCGGCATGGATCTCGGGGAGCTGAGAAGAATGGTTTCAGAAACCCATGTTATGGAAACAGTGCAGCAGTTTTATCAGCTCGAGGATATAGAGGAGAATGGAGAAGAGCCGGCTCAGGAAGATCTGGAGGAAAGTCTGGAAACTCTCTTCGGCGTTGAGGATCTGGAGCTTGAATACAGTCAGGAAGATCCGCCGATTATAGAGGCAAATTATACTTTTTTCTTCCAGAGAGAGGAAGAGGTGGTTCGCTGGCAGGCTGAGGACGAGATATATCTGCGAGAAGCAGATGGACGCTGGCAGATTGAGCAGATGCGAGGCTTTATGGAAAATGTTATCCGGGGCGAGCTGCCCAGATTGGAAGAAGGCGAGGATTAGAATTTGATATCGCCGGAATAAAACCGGGAGGTTTTAAGTGGTGGATTCTGCTGATGATCTGGAATATAATGAGGTTCATGACTATGATGAAATAGCTGCAAATCTCAGCAGCTGGATTGTTGATAGGGTTGAGGATGCCGGTAAAAGCGGTGGGGTTTTGGGCTTGAGCGGCGGACTTGATTCTGCGGTGACCGCAGCCTTAATACAGCGGGCTTTTCCCGAAAACAGTCTGGCGGTCATAATGCCCTGCGGAAGCAGCGCTGACAGCGTGGAAGATGCTGAGCTGGTTGCAAAGGAAATCGGTATAAATGTGAAAAAATTGCAGCTTGACGAAGTCTATAATAACCTCCTTTTTAAACTGCGGAAGCTGGAACCGGGGGAGGACCGGCTGGCCTCTGCCAATATCAAACCCAGACTCAGGATGACTTCCCTCTATTATCTTGCTGCCCGCCGCGATGCTCTCGTGATAGGCACCGACAACTGGAGTGAGTTGACCGTCGGTTATTTTACCAAGCACGGTGATGGTGGCGTCGATATCGCACCGCTGGGCCGTTTGGTCAAGAACGAGATCAGAGTTTTGGCCCGGAATCTGGGCATACCGGAGCGAATTATAGAAAAGCAACCGACAGCCGGCCTCTGGCAGGATCAATCTGACGAGAAGGAGATGGGTTTCAGCTACGAAACTCTCGACAGGTACATTTTGACCGGCGAAGCCGAACCGGAGCTGGAGGAAAAAATTGAAGAAATGAAAGATTCGACCAGACATAAAGTTGAGCCTCCGCCTGTACCGGCGAGAGAAAAAATTATCGGAGGGGATTAGATTATGGAATCCTTTCTGGCGATCATTATGAGTTTTGTATTTTTTGGCTTTGCTTATTTTCTTTATCGGAGAGGCAAATAATTTTTGAGCATCCAATTTTTTAGAGACAGGAGGTATATCTGTTGATCATTTTCGGGGTAATTTCTGCAAATCGACGAGTTTTTTGCACCGCTTTAGTTCTGGCAATCATAGCAGCACTTATTCCGGGCCTTTTGGGTTTCTCTGCTGAAGCTTCCGGGCCTCAGGAGATCACAGATGATCTGGGCGAGGTTATAAAACTCAGAGAATCGCCGGAAAGAATCGTATCCTTAGCTCCCAGCCTGACAGAAATGCTTTATGGCATAGGTCTGGGGGATAAGGTTGTCGGAGTAACCGAGGTATGTGACCATCCTGAGGATATGCTGGCTGAAGTCGAAGAGGGAAAGGTGGATACAATAGGAACCACTGTCGATCCCAATATAGAGAAGATAGTCGAGTTGCAGCCTGATTTGATCATGGCAGCAGGAATTAATCCGGTCGAAGATATTATCAGATTGAGAGAACTCGGACTGGTGGTGGCGGGGTTTGATCCTTCTGATCTGGAAAGCACTTTTTCTGTTATTGAGAGGACCGGCAAAATGACCGGCTATAGAGAGACAACTAGCGAGATCAGCGAGGAGATGCAGGATAAGCTGAACAAAATTGAGGAACTGGTAGCCGGCCGGGAAAAATCGCCGGGGGTTTTTTATGAGATCTGGAGTGAGCCCCTGCAGACAGCCGGAGCAGACACTTTTATAGATGATTTGATCGAGCGGGCCGGCGGCATAAATGTCGGGGCCGAGGCAGGATCGGGCTGGCCGCAGTTTAACCTCGAAAAACTTCTGCTGGCAGATCCGGAGGTTTACATCTCCACTCCTCACAGCGGGGAGAACAATGTCTCTGTAGAGGGAATAAAAAACAGAGAGCATTTTTCTGCACTTACAGCTGTCCAGGAGGGCAGAGTGCATATGGTAGATCAGGACCGCCTCAGCCGACCCGGTCCCAGGGTTATAGATGGCTTGAAAGAACTGGTCGGAGCAGTTCACCCTCAGCTGACCGATGAACTGGAGGACATATAATGATCATATTTATTTCTGGCGGAGCCCGCAGCGGCAAAAGCGGGCTGGCGGAGAAAATAGCTCATCAGCGTCAAAAAGAACTGGAGGGGGATGTTTACTATCTTGCTACAGCTTCGGCCGGAGATGATGAGATGAGCAGCAGGATAGCCGCTCATCGAGAAAGACGCCCGGATTCCTGGTTGACCGTTGAGGAAGAGCTCAATCCTGCCGGACCGCTGAGGGAACTGGCTCAGCCTGAAGGCCTGAGCCGGAAAGACACCCTGATTCTGGACTGCATAACCCTGCTCATCAGCAATCATATCGGAGCTGTTTCTGACTCCGGTGAGATTACTGCCGAGGAGGGAGAACTGACAGAAAGAATCATCGACTCTCTGCATAACCTGACGGATATCAGCCAGGATAAAAATGCGGCGCTCATAATGGTGGCCAACGAGGTCGGTCTGGGCGTGGTTCCTCCCAGCTCACTGGGGCGTCTGTTTCGTGATGTGGCGGGAAGAATAAACCGGCGCATGGAGCAGATGGCCGATAAAAGTTATTTTATGATCTCCGGCCGTCCTGTCAATCTGGAAGAAATATCTGCTTCCCCGCTAACCGGAGATGAAATTCTATGAGCCAAAAAAGATCTTTTAACTTTGATTCGCCGGTCAACCGCGAGCTGCGTGCTTTAATATCGGGAATCAGTTTTTTGACCAGGCTGCCGCTGCCCGATTTTATCCATGCCCGGATGGACGATCAAAATGCCCGTCTGGATTTTCGCAGGTCTCTTTACTGGTTTCCGGCAGTAGGAATGCTGCTCGGTGCAATTCTGGCTTTGATAGATCGGCCGCTGCTTCTGATTTTCCCGCGGCCGCTGGCAGCAGGCCTGCTGCTTTTGCTGTATGTGATCTTAACCGGAGGACTGCATCTTGATGGACTTATGGACAGCGCCGATGGCCTGCTCAGTGGAAGAAGCCCGGAAAAAATTCCTGAGATAATGCGCGACAGCAGTTCTGGCGCTTTTGCCGTGCTGGCAGCTGTGCTTTATCTGCTGCTCAAATTTCTCTGCTTCTGGCTTTTGATCGATAGCTGGCGAATCGGTGGATTGATAATTATGCCGGTTATAAGTCGTCTTATCATGGCTTTGGGGCTGATCAAACTTCCGGTGCAATCAGAGAGTCTGGCTGAAGTTTTTTCCGGCGGGCTGAATTTCAAAAAAGGTTTTCAGCTTGTTTTTCCGGCGCTGGCATTGCTGCTGTTGTTGCCGACTTTTGATTTACTGCCTTTCCATGTTATAATTATCTCTGCCCTGGCGGCTGTCTTTGTTTCGGTGCTGATCGTCAGAGGTGTGATTTCGCTGCTGGGCGGCCTGACGGGTGATATTTTCGGCATGCTGAATGAGGTAGGTGAACTTATAATTCTAATTTTTCTGCTGGCGCTGCAGTGACTTCTGCAGTTTGAGAGAATTATCAGCCGGCCGTGTGGCAATTTTGCAGGATTAAGAGGACTGCGAATATGTTATTATATATCCGGGAAGGAGAACCGAAAACACAATGAGTGAAAAGAAAGAACTGATTTTGATCAGGCATGGAGAGACTGAATGGAATAAAAATAAAAGATATCAGGGGCAGGAAGATGTTGATCTGAATGATACCGGACGGGAACAGGCCAGAAGAGCTGCTGAATTCATATCCGGAGAAGATGTTGACAGGGTCTGCAGCAGCGATCTCAGTCGGGCCAGAGATACGGCTGCGGCGATAGCCAGGCGGAGGCAGCTGGAGATTCGGCAGTATCCGGGTCTGCGGGAGATCGATTTCGGCCACTGGGAAGGAAAAAATTATGAGACGATAACCGAGGAGTATGGGGATAGATTTAAAAACTGGCTGGAGGATCCAGGAGAAGTTTCCCCGCCAGAAGGAGAGGACATGTATGAATTTATGGACAGGGTAAGCCAGGCCTTTGCTGAAATTTTGAATGAGGATGGCGATGAGAAGATAGCTGTCGTGGCTCACGGCGGGACGCTGAGGATATATCTTATTCATCTTCTGGGAATTCCGCTGGAGCGTTATACCCGGCTTTATTTTGATAATGGCAGTATAACGCGCATCGATTTTTACGATGGCAAGCCGGTTGTAAGATTGGTCAACGGCACCTTTCATCTTAACGGTATTTGAGGTGGAGGTGCTGGAGGAAAAAGGCCGTAAGATAAATAGGATCTTCCTGTCCTCAGCTGGTAAATAGGTGTGTTAAAAAAATTCGATTATCATTTCGCTTTTTATCTTCCAGCTGTTAACATCATTACGGTGATCTAATACGATATCTAGCGACTGATAGCAAGAAGAACTGGTAAATAGAGGAGAACAAATATGGATATAGCGCTGAGAATTTTCGAGTATATAAAATTGTATAAGAAACGTGCGGCCCTGGCGGTGCTCTGCATGCTGCTCCATTCATTTGTGACTGTATTTTTTGTCCGGGTTTTTCAGGAGCTGATCGAGACGATAATTTCGGGGCTGGCTGAAGAGGGCGAAGGATTTACCGTTCTGAGCATGATAGCTGCCGGCATGGTCGTCGTATATCTGGTTAAGGGTATAGTATATTATTTTCAGAAATATTTGAGCAAATATGTGGCCTATAGGGTCATGCTGGATATCCGCAATGATCTTTTTGCCCATCTACAGAAGCTCTCGCTAAGTTTTTATAACCAGCATAAAACCGGCGAGCTAATCTCCCGGCTGACCAACGATGTAAAAGTGGTGCAGAAAGCCCTTATCAAAACCACGGTGACATTCATATATAAACTTTTCACCGTTATAGGCGGTATCATCTATCTGCTTTATTTGAATTTTAGGCTGACTCTTTTTCTGATTGTAGTGCTGCCGCTGGTGGCCTATATTATCAAGATTTTTAATACGAAAATTCGCCGGGTCAGCAGGAGAGCTCAGGTGAAGATAGCCGATGTTTCGGATGTTATTCAGGAGACTGTATCTTCCATGAGGGTAATAAAATCCTTCGGCCGCGAGGATTACGAATATCAGCGGTTTGCCGACAGCAATCGAGAGGATTTCAAGGCCAGGCTCAAGGGATCGCAGTACAAAGCTATGCTCTCACCGCTGGTGGAATTTGTAGCCTCCATAGCCTTTACCATTATTCTCTGGTACGGCGGGCTGGAGGTGCTCCGCGGCAATATGGCCGCTTCCGAGCTGATAGCTTTCTTCACCATGCTGCTGGCCATGACCGGCCCTATCAAGTCTCTTTCTCAGATAAATGCCAAGATTCAGAAGGCCCTGGCAGCCGGGGAGAGGATCTTCGAAACTCTGGATTATGATGATATTATAACGCCGCCGCAGTCCGGCTTAAAACCTGAAACTATCGAAGGCAGGGTAGTTTTCGATGATGTTTCTTTTGCCTACCGTGAGGACGAGCGGGTGCTAAAAAATATAAATCTTGAAGTTGAACCCGGTGAGGCCATCGCGCTGGTCGGCCCCAGCGGAGCCGGCAAGTCCACCCTGGTGGATCTTATACCCCGTTTTTATGATCCCACCGACGGCGAGGTTCGCCTGGATGGCAATGATGTCCGGGAACTTGACATGGACTGGCTCAGGGCCAATATAGGTATCGTACCCCAGGAGACCGTTCTTTTCAGCGGTACGATCAGGGAAAACATCTCCTACGGCAATTTTGAGGCCGGAGAAGAGGAGATAAAAGAGGCCGCCCGGGCTGCCAATGCTCACGACTTTATCAGTGAATTTCCTGATGGTTACGAGACCAGAGTAGGCGAGCGCGGAACCGGACTCTCCGGAGGTCAGCAGCAGCGGGTGGCAATAGCCAGAGCGCTGCTCAAAGACCCCAAAATTTTGATCTTCGATGAGGCGACCTCCTCGCTGGATGCCGAATCTGAACAGATGGTCCAGGATGCTCTTGCGCGGCTGATGGAAGATAGAACTACCTTTATCATAGCTCACAGACTCAGCACCATAATCAATGTCAATAATATCGTTGTGCTTGAAGATGGTCGTATGATCGAACGCGGTGATCACGAGACCCTGATAGATCACGGCGACAAATACGCGACATTATATCGCAATCAGCTTTTAAAGGAGCAGACTGTATGAGTAGAGCCCTGCTGCTGGAAAAATTGATCAGATTGACTCATCTTACCTACCGCCGACGATCTCCTAACTGGGAGAGAGCGCGCAGAGAGACCGAGGAGGGCGGCATTTTTCTGGTCTGGCACTGTTTTATCTGGCCGCTGGTTCATTTTTTCACCCTCAGGGCCAGAGAAGAGGGGATCAGTTTCGTTACTCTGGCCAGCATGAGCGATGACGGCCAGCTGATCACGGATGTGCTCCATCGCTTTGACTGGAGAGTTGTGCGCGGCTCGAGCAGCCGCGGCGCCATACAATCCCTGCGTAAACTTCTCAATGAGCTGGCCGAGGAGCGCCGTGTGTTCATCACTCCTGATGGTCCTAAAGGACCTCCACGAGAGATCAAGCCGGGACCTGTGCTGTTGCAGAGAAAGTCTGAGCTGCCGATGATACCTGTGGGTACGGCAGTAAACCGCGCCTATACTTTTTCCAGCTGGGATGAGTTTCGACTGCCCTGGCCGGGCAGCAAAATCTCGATTTATTTCGGCCAGCCGATCACAGAACTCGCTGATTATGGCAAAGAAGAGGCCTGTCGGTATGTAGAAACCAGAATGGAGCAGGCTCACGAACAGGCTGCGAAGCTGCTCGAACAAACCAGTTGATTTAGGATTTTCCTGTCTTCAGCTGGCAAATAGGTGTGTCAAAAAACTTATTTAGTTATACTGGAATATATAAAGTTTCGTTCACAATGAAATTTTTTTCTCTGCTTTAAGTGATCTTATACGATATCTATCAATTTATAACAAGAGGAAGCTTGATTTATATCTTTCTGCCGCGGACAGAGTTGATATTCCGGGGAGTGAAAATTCGTGGATCTCGAAGCAGGGCTTGAGAAACTGATATCCAGTGATAATTCCTCTCCTGTCTGGCTGCCGCTATTTGCATTCCTGCGGACGCTGGCTGTGATCTATGGTCTGGCGGTGGCTGTCCGCAATTTTTTTTATGATAAAGGCTTCATATCTTCTGCTTTAGTGGAGCCGGCAGTAATAAGTGTCGGCAATATTGTTGTGGGCGGCACCGGCAAAACGCCTGCGGTTATGGCCCTGGCGGAAAGATTTCAAAAACAGGGATATAAGCCGGCTGTTGTCAGCCGCGGATACGGCCGCAATATTGAAAAGCCGCTGCTGGTATCCGACTGCCAGGAGGTCAAAACAGGCCCGGAAGAGGCCGGCGATGAAGCTTTCATGCTGGCTTCCCGGCTGGAGAAGATTCCTGTGGTGGCCTGTAACAGCAAAACCAGAGCTGCCAGATGGACAGCTGAAAATCTTTCAGCAGATGTGATTCTGGTCGATGACGGCTTTCAGCATCGTGCTCTGGCTCGAGATTATGATCTGGTACTGCTCGATGCCACCGCTCCTTTTGGGCACGGCCATCTGCTTCCCAGAGGTCTTCTGCGGGAAAGAGTGAGTTCATTAAAAAGGGCCGATGGAATTTTGATTACCAGGTCAGATCAGGTGAAAAATAAACGCCAGGAGCATATAAAGTCCAGGATCAAAAGATACAGGCCTGAAATTCCTGTCTGTTTCGGCCGATATAAAGTCGAGCGGCTTATTGATGCCGCCGGCAGCAGCTTCTCCCTCAAACTGCTGGAAGACAGCAGTGTAATAGCTTTCAGCGGAATCGGCAATCATGAAGCTT
Organism: uncultured Halanaerobiaceae bacterium; assembly: GCA_964436625.1. Lineage (GTDB taxonomy): Bacteria > Bacillota > Halanaerobiia > Halanaerobiales > Halarsenatibacteraceae > Halarsenatibacter. The sequence continues at coordinate 40,101 of CAYTDP010000015.1, forward strand.
TTTTACAGACTCTGCAGGAGCTGGGAAGCAATATTTTTGAAGAGGTGGCTTTTTCAGACCACCATGATTATACCAGGGGAGATTTTGTCCGGAAATTTCTCGGAAAAGGAGCAGAGAAATCCCGCCTGCTGGATAAGAACTCTCCCGGGCTGGTGGTGACCACGGAAAAAGATATGACCAGAATAACTCCTGAGATAGAACAATTTTTTCAAAGATATGATAAAAGGCTTTTGGCAGTGGAAGGCAGGCTGGAATTTATCGATGAGGCAGGTAAAGAGATATATGAAGATTTTGCGGGTGAACTGCTGTCCGGTCTGGAGCAGGCAGCGGCAGAAGCCCGGAATTGAATAAAATCAGGATTTTCCTGTCCTCAGCTGGCAAATAGGTGTATCAAAAAAACTTATTTAGTTATACTGGA
>CAYTDP010000016.1:0-38933 GCA_964436625.1 uncultured Halanaerobiaceae bacterium
TAAGCGCGAAACATTTTATACCGGCACAAGAGCAGCAGCCAGAGGAGGAATCACTACTATTTGCGAACATCCCATTTCATTTCCTCCTCCTTATTCCCCGGAGATCTTATCGAAACGAAAAAGAGCCGCTCGTCAAAAAGCCATTGTAGACTATGCTTTCTTTGGAGCTGCAGGAGAAGGACAGCTTAAAAATATTGTTCCTCTGGCTGAAGAAGGCATAGTGGCTTATAAAACATTTCTCAAAGACCCACCTCCAGAAAGAGAAGAAGAATTTAAAGGGTTAACTATGGGAAAAGATGGTATTCTACTGGAGGGGTTAAAACAAATTTCAAAAACAGGTCTAATATGTGTTTTTCATGCAGAAAATAATGAGATAATTCAACATTTGTCAGGCAGTTTTAATACCGAAAAAAAGCTCGATTATCTTTCGCACGCAAGATCCAGGCCGCCAATAGCCGAAACATCTACAGTGGCTAAATTAATTGAATTATCAAAAGTTATGGATGTAAAAATTCAGATAGCGCATATTTCACTTCCAGAAACAGTTGAAATGATACATAGCGCCAATAAACTTTCCGAAAAGAAAAGAGTTTACGCCGAAACCTGCCCTCATTATCTTTATCTCAACGAAGAAGATCTAAAAAAATATGGGCCATATGCAAAGTGCAATCCACCTCTCAGAACTAAGAAGGATAATTATAAAATGATAGAAAAAATTAAAGAAAATAAAATAGATATCATTGGTAGTGATCATGCTCCTTATAGAAAAAAGGAGAAAGAAAAAGGCATTAAAAATATTTTTAAGGCTCCTGCCGGCATACCTGCTATGGAAGCTACTTTACCTTTAATGATCACTTTGAGCAAAACGAACGATTTAGATCTTAAGCAGATGATTAAAACGGTGACGGAAAATCCAGCTAAGTTGTATGGATTATATCCCAGAAAAGGAACGCTTGAAATAGGGAGCGATGCCGATATGATTGTTGTAGAAGATAAAGAATCTTATAACTTAAATAAGAATGATTTTTTTACCAGGGGAAGAGAAATACTGGACGTTTATGATGGCAGAGAGGTCTTCGGAAAAGTCAGCACAACTATTGTTCGAGGAAGAATCGTTTACAATGATGGAAAAATAGAGGCGAAGGATGATTGGAAGGGGAAAATTATATGCCCTCAATAGCATAGGTATTTAATTTTGGAGGGTTTTAAATTGGATGATAAAATTCTTTTCAAAAACTTTAAACTTGTGAGAGGCGATGGTTCAGAAGTAAAAAGAGGCGATATAGAAGTTAAAGGAGATACAATTTACAGGGTCGGAAAGATAGAAGTTGATAGTTCTCATTCCAGAGTTTACGAAGGCGGAGATCAGTTTTTGACTCCTGGTTTTATAGATATACATTCACACAGTGACCTTTTAAACTTCGTAAATAATGGTTTAAAACCGAAGCTCAAGCAGGGTGTAACTACTGAAACTGCAGGGTTATGTGGTATAGGTCCTGCCCCGATTCAGAAAAAAATCAGAGAAGATTGGCGAAAATATTTTTTCTTAAGAGACCCATTGGACAGATGGAAATGGGAAACTGTGGAAGATTTTTTTGCTGCTTTGAAGAAAACAGGGTTGGAAAATAATTTTATGTATTTTTTGCCGCACGGGTTACTCAGGTACTGCATAAAGGGCGAAGACCCTGATTCCATGGATGAATCTGAACTTAAAACTTTAAAGGAAGTATCAGAGCGAGCTATTTCTCAGGGTTGTAGAGGTCTAAGTCTTGGCCTGAATTATTTTCCTGCTAAATTTTCTTCAGGCAGGGAACTGGAAGTTGTCTGCAGAGAAGCTGCCCGATACGATCTTCCTATCTCCGTTCATCTCAGAAGCGAGGGGGATGCAATAATAAAATCTCTGCGAGAAATAGATGATATTAGAAAAAATATTGGCAATAAATGCAAAATGCATATATCTCATCTAAAAATCATAGGTTCTAAAAACGCTACAAAAATTGAAAAAGTTTTAGAATTCATAGATTCCAGGGATTTTACTTTTGATTGTTATCCTTATATTTTTGGTTATACAACTCTGGATACATTATTGCCTCCTGGAATTGCAGCGGAAGATGCCGATAAAATTTTAAATGATCAAAAAACTTTGCAGGACTTAAAGTTAATATATGAGGAAGGAGATATTGAGGAAAAATATTGCTGGGACAACCTTCCATATTTATTGGGCTGGAATAATATAATAATAGTCAGTCTTAATGGTAATAATAATGACATGTGCGGCAGTTCGATACAGAAGATAGCATCTCAAAAGAACACCCCTCCTCATAAAATGGTAATAAAATTGTTGAGGGATTATAATAATATAATTATTAAGGATTATTACATGAAAGCAGAACATATTAAAAAAATCATTTCCAATTCAAATAGCTGTATAGCCACTGATGCCCTTTTTAACAGAACTAAAATGCATTACAGAACAAAAAATACATTTCCCTGGGTGCTAAAACAAAATGTTTTTGAAAGTGAAATTATGAAAATTGAAGAAGCAATAAATAAATTTACAGGCTTTCCAGCTGAAATTATGGGGTTGAAAGATAGAGGCCTGTTAAAGGAAGGTTACAAAGCTGATTTGACCCTTTTTACCCGCTCTGATATTATTAGTGAACAACATAGTAATATTAGAGGAGTTATGGTTAATGGTGACTGGAAAATAAAAAATAGTGAATATCTGGAAGGAAAGCCGGGAAAAGTTTTGAGTTGATTTTTTAAAAATAGCAAACGAACAAACAGGGGTGGAGAAGGTGAAAAATAGCTGCCTAATTTTTTATATTAATGAAAAAAAAGAAAAATTAGATAATACCCAGGATGACCGCACCCTGCTGGAATTTCTCAGAGAAGAAAAAGGTCTGATGGGCACAAAAGATGGGTGTCACGAGGGCCACTGCGGGACCTGCACGGTGATAGTAGATGGCCAGGCCAGAAAATCCTGTCTGGTTGAAGTCAAAGATCTTGATGGTGCTGAAATAGAGACGATAGAGGGGTTGGCCGGGGAAGGGAAGTTACACCCTTTACAGCGGGCTTTTCTGGAAGAGGGAGCTGTCCAGTGCGGTTTTTGTACGCCGGGAATGATAATGTCTGCCAAAGCTTTGCTGGATGAAAATCCCGATCCTACCCGTGAGGAAATTAAAAAGGCCCTCAATCAAAATATCTGCCGCTGCACCGGTTACAGCAAGATAATTGCGGCTGTCAGCAGAGCGGCAGCGGTTTTAAGGGGCGAGGCAGAATTTTCTTCTGCCGCCAGCATGAATTCTCCGGTGGGGGAGAGGTTTAGTGGAGAGCAGGAAACGGCCAAAGTGACCGGAGAGCCCATTTACGTCGATGATATCGATGATAGGGATGAGATGCTTTACGGCGCTTTTACTCTCAGCTCTGAACCTCATGCGGAGATTGAAAATATTGATATTTCCAGAGCAGAAAATGCCGAAGGTGTAGTCGAGGTTTTGACCGGTGAGGACATTCCGGGAAAAAATTATTTTGGATTGATCGAAGAACATCAGCCCGTCCTGGCGCTGGAAAAAGTCAGGTTTGTAGGTGACCCGGTTGCCCTGGTTGTGGCCGAAAATCCAGCAGCTGCCGATAGAGCCAGCGAGATGGTCGATGTGGACTACAAACCTCTGCCCGTCCATGACGATCCCCAAAACGCTCTGGAGCCGGAGGCGGAAGATATTCACGAAGGAGGCAATCTGCTCAAAAAATATGAGCTGCGCAAGGGTGACTGGCAGGATCCGCTGGCAGGGGCTGATGTGGTGGTGGAAGGAGAATATAAAACCCCGTTCATAGAACATGCCTATCTGGAACCTGAGGGGGTTTTGAGTGAATACGATGAGAACGGTAAACTGGTTGTCCATTCTCCCAGCCAGAGTTCCCATGCCTACCAGAAATTTATTGCTGACGCTCTCGATCTGCCCAAAGAAGAAGTGAGGGTGAAGCTTACTCAAACCGGCGGCGCTTTTGGCGGGCGCGAGGAGCCTCTGGGGCAGATACACAGCGCCCTGGCCACGTATGTTACCGGCAGACCTGTTAAGATTGTGCTCAGCCGCCGCGAATCTATCAGAATGTCCACCAAACGTCACGCAGCACGGCTTCGATATCGGACCGGAGCGACCGAAGATGGCGAGCTGGTCGGAGCGGAAATAGAAATTTACAGCAATACGGGAGCCTATGCCTCTCTGGGCGAGCCCGTATCCCTGCGGCACACTTCTTTCGCCTGCGGACCCTATGAAGTGCCTCATGTGAAGGTTGATACCCATTCTGTATACACCAACTCGCCTCCGGGTGGAGCCATGAGAGGCTTTGGCAGTCCTCAGGTCTGTTTTGCCGCTGAAAGACAGATGGAAAGGCTGGCTGAAAAACTCGATATGGATTCTTTTGAGCTCAGACAAAAAAATATTTTGCAGGAAGGCAGTCCTACCATTACCGGAGATATTCTGGAGGAGGGCGGCATAGGACTAGAGGAATGTCTGACAGCGGTGGAAGAAAGACTCAAAGAGCTGGAAATTCCGGAGAGCGATTCCCCGAATAAAGAGATCGGTACAGGCATAGCCGCCGGTTATAAAAACGTCGGGACCGGAAATGGACTTCCCGAAGAACTGGAAGTCAGAGCTATTTTGGGCGAGGATGGATATATTACATTGTATGTGGGTTCGGTCGACAGCGGTCAGGGGCTCGACACGGCGCTCACCCAGGTAGCTGCCGAAGCTCTCGGCTGTCATCCGGAAGATTTTCGAGTGGTGGCCAGCGATACCGAACTCACCTCTGATGCAGGAGTGACCACGGCTTCGCGCATGGTATTCCGTGAAGGTAATGCGCTCAAAGAATGCATGGATAGGCTGTCGGTGCGGATAAAAGAAAGGGCAGCCGATCTGCTGAATAGAGATACCGGGGAGCTGGAAATAACCGGAGGGGGAATAGCCGCGACTGGAAGCGGTGAAAAACTGCTGGATTTTGCTGAGATTTTTGTCGAAGCCGGCGAGGTTTCGGCCTGCTATAGATATAATCCTCCGAAGACTGATCCTCTGCCGGAGGAAGAGATACCTGCCTATCCGGAACCGGAGGAAAGAAAAAGGCTGCATTATGCCTATTGCTTTGGAGTACATGCTGCTGTCGTCGAAGTTGACAGAGAACGCGGCAGTGTCGAAGTGTTGAAAGTGCTGGCAGCTCATGATGTGGGCAGGGCTATCAATCCTCAAAATGTGGAGGGCCAGATTGAGGGAGGAGTTGTCATGGGGCTGGGTTATGCTTTAAAAGAGGAGTTCAGCGTTGAAGAAGGATGGCCCGAGCAGGATAACCTGGCCCGGCTGCGGCTGCCCCGGGCGTTAGATGCTCCGGACATAGAGCCGATAATCGTAGAAGACTTTCATCCTGACGGTCCTTTTGGCGCCAAAGGAATGGGAGAACTTCCCAACACTCCAGCGGCTCCTGCCATCTGCAATGCAATTAAAGATGCCGTTGGGCTGGAAGTAAAAGATCTGCCGGTTTCGCGATCCAGCCTGAAGAAATAATTTTCGGTGCTTCCTGTTATCTGTTGATAGATATCGTATAAGATCACTATCATGATAAATAATAATGGCTGAAAACTTTCCTCGAGGAAGGTGATTTTATCAGTGGCTGCTAAATTATTCAAAAATGTCAGCAAAATAGTCACCATGAATGAACAGGACGAGGTTTTGGCCGATCATGATCTGCTCGTTAAAGACGGCAGAATCGCCAGAATTTCCCCTGAGATTTCCAAAACCGGAAGGAAATCCGGCGATGATATGGAAGTAATTAACAGCAAAGATTTTTTTATGTACCCAGGTTTGATAAATACCCATCATCATTTTTATCAGGTGCTCACCCGCAACATCAGAGCGGTGCAGGATGTAGAACTATTCGACTGGCTAAAATTTTTGTATCCCATCTGGTCGCACCTCGATGCTGAAGCTGTTTACTTCAGCACGCTGGCTGCAGCAGCCGAATTATTGAAGACGGGCTGCACCACAACTGTGGATCAATTTTACGTTTTTCCCGACCAGAGCGATAAAAAGCTCATTGATCAGGAATTTTCAGCTGCTGAAGATATCGGCATAAGATTACACGCCTGCCGCGGCAGTATGTCGCTGGGTCAGGATGAGGGCGGACTGCCTCCCAACAGCGTGGTCCAGTCTGAGGAGGAAATTTTGGAGGATACCCGCCGGATAATTTCTGAATACCACGATAGTAAGCCTTTTGCCCGCCGCCGGGTGATAGTTTCCCCCTGCTCTCCTTTTTCGGTCACCAGAGAATTGATGGAAAAATCGATAGAGCTGGCCAGAGACGAAGGTGTTCTGGCTCATACCCATCTGGCCGAAACAAAAGATGAGGAAGAATTTTGTCGGAGCAAATTTGGCTGCTCACCTCTGGAGTATATGAAAGAAGTCGGCTGGCTGGGAGATGATGTCTGGTTTGCTCACGGAGTGCATCTGAATGAAGACGAATTAGCCGAGCTGGCCGAGTATAACACCGGCGTGGCTCACTGTCCGACCTCGAATATGAAGCTTTCTTCCGGAGTGGCTCCTCTCCCCCGGATGCTAGAAAAAGGAGTGCCTGTCGGGCTGGCTGTAGACGGCAGTGCCAGCAATGATTCTTCGGATATGATAGGTGAAATGAAGACCGGTCTTTTGCTGCACAAGTTAACCTCAGGTATAACTTCGGTAGGTCCTGAAGATATTTTGCGTCTGGCCACCAGGGGAGGCAGTGAAATTCTCAAACAGCCCCGGCTGGGCAGCCTGGAAGAAGGACAGGCGGCCGATCTATTTATGCTCAACAGCAAAAGAGTTGGTCTAGCAGGAGGTCTTTCCGATCCCATATCAGCTCTCATCAATACGGGAGTAAATAATAGCGTGGATATGACTGTGGTCGCTGGTGAGATTGTCGTTCGTCAGGGGCAGGTTGTGAGCCTGGATGAAAAGGAGATCTCGGAGAGGACCAACGAAATAGCCAGCAGGATGCTGGCCGAGGAGGGCATAGATTATGAAACTGGTCACTGATGGTGTGGTCATCACCAATGACAGCGAGGACAAAGTCATTAAAGAAGGAGCGGTTTTGATAGAGGGAGACTCTATTAAAGAAGTGGGGAAAGCAGATGAACTCAGGCAGAATTATCCCGAAGCTGAGATTATAGATGCCGGCGGACAGCTGATAATGCCCGGCTTTATAAATTCTCACCTGCATTTTTACAGCACTTTTGCCCGGGGTATGGATCTCAAGGCCGAAAAGCCTCCCCGGGAATTCACCGAGATTCTGGAAAAGCTCTGGTGGCGGCTGGACAGAACACTTTCAACCCGAGATGACCTCTATTACAGCGCTGTTTATGCGCTGCTGGAAGGCATAAAAAGAGGAACCACCACGGTATTTGATCATCATGCCAGTTATGGCCTGATAGACGGCTCGCTCGATATCTTGAAGCAGGCTGTGGAAGATGTGGGTCTGAGAGCCAGCCTCTGCTTTGAAGTTTCCGATCGGAACGGGGAGGAAAAACGGGAGAAAGCATTGAGGGAAAATGAACGGTTTCTCAATTCTCTCGTCGAAGAGGAAAAATCATATTTGAGCGGTGCGGTCGGCCTGCATGCATCCTTCACTCTGGAGGAAGAAACTCTGGGAAAAGCCGGGGAACTGGCTGAAAAATATAACGCTCCCTGTCATCTCCACGTGGCCGAAGGCAGGGCAGATGTTGAAGATGCCCGCAAAAGAGGGTTTGAAGGAATAGTTGAAAGACTCGATCGGCATGGCATCTGGCAGCCGGGCACCATGGCGGTACATGGCGTACATTTACAGGAAAATGAATACCGCAAACTGGCGGAAAGAGGTTGTTATCTGGTGCATAATCCCGAATCCAATCTCTCCAATGGAGTGGGAGCTGCGGATATTCAAACGGTGCGGGAGTGCGGACTGGATGCTGCCCTGGGCACCGATGGATATACGACCGATATGCTGGAAAGCATGACGGCTGCTGATCTGCTCCCGACCTATCTGAGCGGCGATCCCAGCTGCGGTGGAGATCTCGCCCGCTGGATGCTCTTCGATGTAAACAGCAGGCTGGCCGGCGAGACTTTTTCTCAGCCTGTCGGCCGGCTCGAGCCGGGAGCGGGAGCAGATCTGGTAATAGCAGATTACTCTCCCCCCACTCCGCTGACTGCGGACAATTATTTTGCTCATATAGCCATGGGGATTGCCGGCGGAGATATACAGACGGTCATGGCCCGGGGAGAGACAATAATGAAGGATCAGGAGGTGCAGACAGTAGATTATGAAGGAATCATCCAAAAATGCCGCGCCCAGGCCCGGGATTTCTGGGAGCGATTTTGAAAGAGAAGCTGAATATTTTGCGCCCGATAATATAGACAGAGCCCTGGAGATAAAAGGCGAATACGGAAAAGAAGCTGTCGTCATAGCCGGCGGCACCGATATATTGGTTGAGCATTTCGAAAGACTGCATCGGGTTGATTGCTGGCTTGATCTCAACCAGATCAGTTATCTCAATAGAATTGCCTGCGATGATGATTTGATAAAGGCTGGCAGCATGGTAACTCATCAGGAGCTGGTAGAAAGTCCTATTATCGCCGACCAGGCTCCTCTGCTCTCTCAATCTGCGCTGGAAGTTGGCTCAAGACAGATCCGCAGCCGTGGTACGCTGGGGGGCAATATAGTTACAGCTTCTCCCGCGGGAGACACGCTCGCTCCTCTTCTGGCCCATAAAGCCAGTTTTGTGGTCATGAGCGAAGAGGGCCGTCGGGAAATTCCGGCCGGCGAGTTCTTCTTAGGCCCCAAAGAATCCGCGCTGGAAGAAGATGAAATTCTGGTTGACATTTTAATCCCCCGGTCTGCGGAGGATGAAAGGTTTTACTGGGAAAAAGTGGGCAAAAGACAGGCCATGATAATCTCCAGCGTGACGATAGCTCTGGCTCTGAATGTGGAGGAAGATGGAACTGTGACCGATGCCCGTCCCTGTTATGGCGCGGTGGCTCCCCGGCCGATAATGTTGAAGAAACTGGCTCAATATCTGCAGGACAAAAGACTTCCCGAGATCGACAGGGGGAAAGCGGGCGAGATTGCGGCTGAAGCTGTTGATCCTATAGATGATATCAGGGGCACCGAGGAATTTCGCAGAAAGGTGAGTGGAGATCTGACGATAAGAGCCCTGAAAACTCTCTCCTCCGGAAAAGGAGATGATCGCTGATGGAGATATCGATGATAGTTAACGGTGAAAAAAGAAAAGTAAAAGCAGCTCCCCATCAGAGGCTTCTGGATGTTTTGCGCCAGGATCTCGGCTTGACCGGAACAAAAGAGGGATGTGGCAAAGGCGAGTGCGGGGCCTGTACTGTTATTATGAACGGTAAGCCGGTCGCTTCCTGTCTCGTATTAGCTCCTCAGGCGGAGGGAGCTGAGATAGAAACTGTAGAGAATCTGGCCGCCGACGATGGCACGCTTCATCCCCTCCAGGAAAGCTTTATAGAAAAAGGAGCTGTGCAGTGCGGTTTTTGCATCCCCGGTATTTTGATGACTGCCAAAAATCTGCTGAAAACCGACGATGACCCCGGCCGGGGGCAGATACGCCGGGCTTTAGCCGGCAATATCTGCCGCTGTACCGGCTATCAAAAAATAATCGATGCTGTCGAAGCCGCAGCCGACAAAATAAAGAGAGGGGAGGCTGACCTATGAGCAGAAGGAGTGTCGGGCACGGAGTAAAAAGAGTTGATGCCCGGAGCAAAGTTACCGGAGAGGCGGAATATACCGAAGATCTCACTCTCAACTACAGCGATCTGCTTCATATGAGGGTTAAACGGGCTCCACACCCGCATGCGTATTTAAAATCAATTGACGTGACAAAAGCCCGGGAGATGCCCGGGGTGGTCGACGTCTTTACGGCCGAAGACTTCCCGCAGCTCAACAAATTCGGCCTTATTATAAAGGACCATCCGGTGCTGGTTGGAATCGGCGAAAAGATGCGTTATCTCGGCGATGCTCTGGCTCTGGTAGTGGCAGAGACTGATGAAGCCGCTCTCGAGGCCAGAGAAAAAATAGAGGTCGAGCTGGAAAGGCTCGAGGTAGTTGGGAATATGGAAAAAGCTCTCGATCCCGACTGTCCCGTGGTGCATGACGATGATTTTATCGAGGTCACTCACTATCTCGAGGATTCGGAAATCTGCTGTGATAATATTCTCTGTGACCACAGGGTGGAAAGAGGAGATGTGGAGGAAGGTTTTTCGGCAGCTGATCTGATAGTTGAAAAAGAATATCGCACGCAGAGCCTGGATCAGGTCCCGCTGCAGGTTGAAAAAGGCATAGCTGAATATGACTCTCAGAAAGATATTATAACCATCTATGCCGCCAGTCAATGGCTGCACGATACTCAGGCCGATGTCGCTCAGTCTTTGGGGGTGGATAAAGATCAGATAAGAATCGTACAGCCAGAAATAGGCGGTGCTTTTGGCAAAAAGGAGGATGTATCCGTTCACATCCACCTGGCGCTGGCCGCCCGGGAGCTGGGGAGGCCGGTTCAGCTTCTTTATAACCGGGAGGAATCCTTCCTGGCTCAATCAAAACGTCATGCCATGATCATAAGGCACAAAACAGGTGTCAGGAATGATGGCAGTCTCACGGCCTGGCAGACGGAGGTTTTAGGAGATACCGGCGCCTATGCCTCCAGCGGCCCGGCTGTTCTGCAAAAAAGTGTTTATCACTGCACCGGCCCCTATCAGGTCCCCAATCTCAAAGGAAGAGCTGCCTCAATCTATACCAATAACCCCTACGGCGGGGCCATGCGCGGTTTCGGAGCAACTCAGATGGGATATTCTTATGAGAATCATATGGATCTGCTGGCTCATGAACTCGATCTGGATCCGAAAAAATTTAGAGAAAAAAATGTTTATCAGGAAGGGTCTTTGACCCCCAATGGCCAGGTTCTCAATCAGAGTGTGAACGCTGAAGAGACAATAATCGAGGCCTGCCGGCTGGCTGAAGAAGAGAAGTCGGACGGGCCTTCGGCTTCTGCCGATAAAGAAGATATTTTAAGGGGAAGAGGTATGGCCACAATAATGTTCGGCTTTGGTTACGGCGAGGGTTTTCCCGATCATTCTATCGCCGAAGTGGAGCTGAGCGATGAAGGCACGGTTCTGGTCAACTCGGCCGCCGCAGATGTGGGGCAGGGTGTGAGAACGGTTATAACCCAGATAGTATCAGAAATACTCAGAGTAGATCCCGGGGTGGTCGAGATAACCAGGGGGGATACTCATAACTCTCAAAACTCCGGCTCGACTTCTGCCACCCGACAGACTTTCTTTACCGGTAATGCCGTCAAAAAAGCGGCAGAGGATCTGCTGGGCAATATCTATCATTTCGCCAGCAGGGAATTCGGCACCAACCATCCCGAAATGGGAGTTAAAGATGGAAAAGCCTATTCGAAAGTCGATGAAAACGATAAAATGAGCCTCTGGGAGCTCAAGGATAGGCTGGCCCGCGAAGGAATTGAGCTCAAGGGAAGAGGCACTTTCTTTCCCAAAACCTATAAACCCGATGAATATACGGGTCAGTCGGAGAAAGCATACGTGGCCTATACCTTCCACACCCAGGTGGTCGATGTGGCCGTGGACAAAAAAACAGGTATGGTCGAGGTGGAAAAAGCTTACAGCGCTATAGATGTCGGTCGGGCTATAAACCCCCAGGGAGTTGAAGGTCAGATCGAAGGCGGTACTGCTCAGGGGCTGGGTATGGCTCTGACCGAAGAGGTGGTGGTCGAGGACGGGTTTGTCAAAAACCCGGATTTGAGCAGATATCTGGTTCCAACAGCTCAGGATTGCCCCGAAATTGAGGTAGCTCTGGTCGAGTACGAGGATTCAGACGGTCCTTTTGGAGCTAAAGGAGTGGGTGAACCGGCCACAATAGCTACAGCACCTGCTGTGGTCAACGCTGTTTACGATGCTACAGGGATTAGATTCACATCTCTCCCTTTAAAACCGGAAAGAATCAAGTCTGAACTCGAGAAAAAATCACAGAGCTGACATGCAATCGAGATATAATCATACTATACCAGTATAGGAGTGATATCATCGCTGATTTGAGCGTAAAACTTCTGGGTATGGAGCTCAGCAATCCGGTCATGCCGGCTGCCGGTCCCCCGGTCAAAGATGCCCGGGCGGCCGAAAAAGCGGTTTGCGGCGGGGCTGGTGCGCTGGTGACGAAGACGATTTCGGTGGAGGCTGCCGATGTTCCCCGGCCCAATATGGCCAGCATTCGGGGAGGTTTTCTCAATGCTGAACTATGGTCGGAGATTGGCCCTGAACGCTGGCTGGAGAGCGAATATCCTGAGATTTCCGAGCTAAATCTTCCTGTAATAGCCGGCATAGGTTATTCGGCGGAGGAGATTTCTGAGCTGGCCTCCCGGGTGGAAGAATACGTGGAGGCGGTCGAACTCTCCACTCATTATCTGGGCGGCGACACCACCCCTGTGGAAGAAAGCATAAGGGCGGCTAAAGAAGCCTGTGAACTTCCCGTGATCGTCAAGCTCAGCCCTCAGGTGGATATTCCTAAATTCGCTTCTGCCGCGGAAAAAGCCGGGGCTGATGGGCTGGCGCTGATCAATTCTCTCGGCCCTACCCTCGATTTCGATGTGGAAAATGGCAGGCCGGTGCTGGGCAGCGAAAACGGCTATGGCTGGCTTTCCGGAGAGGCTGTATTTCCTCTGGCTTTGAGAGCCGTTTATGAAGCTGCCGCCAGCGTCGAGATCCCCGTGCTGGGAGTAGGGGGTATAAGCCGCGGCATCGACGCTGTAAAAATGCTGATGGTGGGAGCCAGCGCTGTGCAGGTCTGTACCGCCGCCATACTGGAGGGTCCTGACGTATACGGCCGTATAAATTCGGAGATTGAGAGTTATATGGAAGCTCATGATTACGAGAGTATCTCAGATATGCGCGGTGAAGCACTTGAAATCCTGCCGCAGGATGATAACATGATAACAATACCACCTGTGGTGAATGAAGAAAACTGTACAGCCTGCCGCCGATGTGTGGAAAGCTGTGTTTACGAGGCGATAAAACTGGACGTTACCGATTCCTATGCAGTCATCGATGAGGATAAATGCGCGGGCTGTGGTCTCTGTTTGACCAGATGTAATTTCGATGCGCTGTCTATAGAGAAATGAGAGTGATAACTTGCTTAAAGATATTCTGCCTGCCGCTCGCGGCGATAAAAAAGCCGATCTGGTATTCAAAAATGCGCGAATAATGGATGTTTTTCAGGAGGAGATCCATCGGTGTGATCTCGCTGTTGCCGGGGGAGTTATCCTGGGCTGGGGGAATTATTCCGGCCAGGAGGAGTTAGATTTGGCTGGAGATTATCTGGCCCCGGCTTTCATAGATCCTCATCTGCATATCGAAAGCTCTCAGATTTCGGTGCAAAATTTTGCCCGTCAGATCATTCCAGGCGGCGTGCTGACGGTGATAGCTGATCCGCACGAGATCGCCAATGTGGCTGGAGCTGCAGGTATAAAATACATGCTGGAAAGAGGCCGCCGGCTGCCCTGGAATTTTCGCCTGATGCTGCCTTCCTGCGTTCCTGCCACTCCCTGGGAGGAGTCCGGAGCCGAGTTGAAAGCTGAAGATCTGGCAGAGCTGCGGGAGGAACCGGGAATTTTTGGTCTGGGCGAGGTCATGGATTACCCCGGAGTAATAAAGGGCGATGAGGATATCTGGGCGAAGCTGGAGCTTTTCAGGGGCGGTTTTATAGATGGGCATGCTCCGGAGGTTTCCGGATGTGAATTGAATTCCTATCTGCTGGCTGGCATAGCCGCCGATCACGAATGCACTACCGCTTCAGAAGCCCGGGATAAAGCCTCTCGCGGCATGTATATAATGATCAGAGAGGGGTCGGTGACCAAAAATCTGGAGGATCTGCTCTCCGCAGTTGATGATGGTAATGTGAGCAGATTTATGTTCGCCACCGATGACCGCCAGCCGGAAGATCTCGTTGAAAGAGGACATCTTGATTACGCCGTCAAAAAAGCCATCGATGCCGGTTTAGAACCTCTGCGCGCTTATAGAATGGCTTCTTTGAACCCGGCCGAAGCTCTGGGGCTGGAAGATTTAGGGGCCATAGCACCCGGGCGCCGGGCTGATCTCATGGTTTTAGACGATCTTGAACAGGTTTCTCCTCTGAGCGTGTACAAAGATGGCATTAAAATTGCCGGAGAGGGAGAAATCTGTGAGAATAACTGGCAGAAGTTTTTTTTCGGCAAAAATTCCGGCGATGACAGGGAAGAGTTTTTTGATGCTGAAGATTTAGAGGCGGAGCAGAGGAGAAAAAAAGTTATTTTCAATTCAATAAATCTGCCCGATATCGAGAGCAAAAAATTTGGTCTTCCGGAAGGAGAAAGCTACCGGATCATCGAATTACAGGAGGAGCAGGTTTTGACCGGTAACGGGGTAATCAAAAGAGAGCCGGGAGAATCGGTTTCATCACTGCTCAGCCGCAATCAGGCAGCCAGGCTGGCAGCGGTGGAAAGACATAATGCTTCAGGAAAGTCCGCGCTGGGCCTGGTCAGAGGTTTCGGTCTGGAACAGGGGGCTCTGGCTACCAGCGTCAGTCATGATTCTCACAATATAATGGTTCTGGGCAGAGAAGTAGAGGATATGAAGGCTGCTGTAGAGGAATTGAAATCACTGCAGGGAGGCATCGTTGTTGTAAACGGAGAGGAAGTCATTTCGAGTTTTCCTCTGCCGATAGCCGGGCTTATGTCGTCGATGTCGGCAGCTGAAGCTGCTGAGCAGCTGGGAGAGCTGCGAACCTGTGCTGCAGAACTGGGAGTAAAAATTTCTGATCCCTTTATGCAGCTGTCGTTTCTTTCCCTGCCGGTAATTCCGGAGTTGAAACTCACGGTTAACGGCCTTTTCGATGTTAACTCATTCCAGCATGTGTCACTGCTGCTCGATTAATAAGTCTTTCAGAACTGACAGTTATCATTCGGGGAGGTGGTACTCGGTCTGCAGATGGTATTTTGGTAAAGCCGAAAATTTCTTTTGGAGGGACGAACATAACTGCTCGTTTTAAAAAAGCCAGGTAAGCCGGGGTGAAAAAACGCAACAGGAGGAAAAAATTTATGGCAAATAACCAGCAGTCAACCGAAGAGGGCGGTTTTCTGGATGACCTTTTTAATTTGAGTCAGAATGACACCGATGTCCAGACTGAATTTATCGCTGGGCTTACTACCTTCATGACGATGGCCTATATAATATTTGTTAATCCTGATATTCTCGAATCAGCTGGAATGCCCTTTGAAGGGGTCTTTATAGCCACCATCGCCGGTATTATTCTCGGTACTCTGGCCATGGCGGTTTTGACCAACTATCCCTTTGCTTTAGCTTCCGGAATGGGCCTCAATGCCTTCTTTGCATATTCGGTAGTTATCGGAATGGGGGTCGCCTGGGAAGTTGCTCTGGGAATAATCTTTCTGGAAGGTATTTTATTTATTCTGTTATCGGTTTCCCATGTGCGCAAACAGCTCGTAAACGGCATTCCCATGAGTTTAAAAATAGGTATTTCTGCCGGTATCGGACTCTTTATCGCCTTTATCGGTTTTCAAAATGCCGAATACGTGGTTCTGGACGAGGCCACGATGGTTGCTTTTGGAAGTTTCGTTGAGGGGCCGGCTCTGGTAGCCACTGTAGGACTGGTCATAGCCGGCGTTCTGTATGCTATGCAGGTTAAGGGAGCGCTGCTTTTTGCCATCCTGGGGGCTACAGTGTTCGGTTTTATTCCCGGGGTAACCCCGACACCTGACGCTATCGTACAGATGCCCACTATGGGAGATTGGGGCGGCGTGCTGATGCAGCTGGATCTTTCCGCTGTCTTCGATGCGGGTCTGATAGCGGTTATACTTTCTTTTCTATTTGTTGATCTCTTCGATACGGCCGGCACACTGGTCGGATTATCCCAGCAGGCAGGTTATCTGGATGAAGACGGCAATCTGCCCAAGGCCAATAGGGCTCTTCTGGCTGATGCTATCGGAACCACCGGCGGTGCCCTTTTTGGAACCTCGACTGTCACCACTTATATCGAATCGGCCTCTGGAATTGAGGAAGGCGGCCGCACCGGTTTAACCGGTGTTTTTGTTGCCCTGTTTTTCTTCCTCTCTCTTTTCTTTATGCCGATTGTCGGTATGGTTCCTTCAGCCGCAACCGCTCCGGCCCTGATAATTGTCGGAGTCATGATGACTTCAAACGTTACCGATCTTGACTGGGATGACTATACAGAGATAATCCCTGCTTTTCTGACGATGGTCACCATGCCCTTTGCCTATTCGATCTCTCATGGCATCGCTGTGGGTTTTGTCGTTTATCCACTGCTGAAACTGTTTACAGGCAGGAAAGATGAGACCAACGTTCTCAGCTGGGTGCTTTTCGTCGTATTCATTCTTTACTTCGTCTTTCTGGAGTAGGGTCAGCAGCAGGGATGATAATATAAGCTTTTCAGGCTTCAAACTGATAAAACGATAAGAATGGGGGCGGAAAGCAGGCCGCCCCCATTCAAATGTCTAAATTACTGGTAAAGATTTCAGATTCTTTTCCAGAACAGTTATAAGCAGTATGAATGTGGCTAAAACTATATTCAAACAGCCGAAGACAAGAAGATCCCATATTTTATAATCCTATTATAATCCTATTTTTACAGGTTCTATCAGAAGAGGGGGTTTAAGGTTTATGGATGATAAAATTGAGGAGCTCAGAAAGAAAAAGGAGAAGATAGAGAAGGGCGGCGGCGAAGAGAAGATAAAAAAACAGCATGATCGCGGCAAATATACCGCCCGCGAGAGATTGGAAATGCTCCTGGATGAGGGCAGTTTTCAGGAGATCGGCAAATTTGTCGAGCACAGATCGCAAAAACTGGGCATGGACGAGAGAG
This sequence comes from uncultured Halanaerobiaceae bacterium, assembly GCA_964436625.1. Taxonomy (GTDB): domain Bacteria; phylum Bacillota; class Halanaerobiia; order Halanaerobiales; family Halarsenatibacteraceae; genus Halarsenatibacter. The sequence continues at coordinate 16,969 of CAYTDP010000016.1, forward strand.
ATGTGCCCGGTGAAGGCGTGGTCACGGGTCGGGGAACCATAAACGGCAGGAATATATATGTATATGCCCAGGATTTTACCGCCATGGGTGGCTCTCTGGGAGAGATGCATGCCAAGAAGATATGGAGAATAATGGATGAAGCTGCCAAAGCGGGCGCTCCCATCATAGGTCTTAATGATTCAGGAGGGGCAAGAATTCAGGAAGGTGTTAATTCGCTGGGGGGTTATGGAGGTATCTTTTATCGCAACTCGGTAAATTCCGGCGTCATCCCTCAAATTTCCGGAATTTTAGGCCCCTGCGCCGGAGGTGCAGTTTACTCTCCCGCTCTCACCGATTTTGTCTTTATGGTGGATAAGACCAGCAAGATGTTCGTAACCGGTCCGGATGTGATTAAATCGGTGACGGGAGAAGAGGTATCTCACGAAGAATTAGGAGGCGGCATGACTCATAACAGGGAGAGCGGAGTCGCTCATTTTCTCGATGACAATGAAGAGGACTGTTTTGCCCGGATGCGCAAACTGATTTCTTTTATGCCGGATAATAACAGGGAAATGCCCCCTTTTATTGATAACAGCGATCCGCTCGATAGAAAATCCAAAGATTTGAGGGGTATAGTTCCCGAAGAGCCTCAAAAATCCTATGACGTCAGGGATGTTATCGAACTCGTTGTTGATGAAGGAGACTTTTTGGAAGTTCAGCCTCACTTCGCCCGCAATATGGTGGTAGGTTTTGCCAGATTGGGCGGCCATAGCGTGGGGCTGGTGGCCAATCAACCCGCGGTGAAAGCTGGATGTCTCGACATAGATTCTTCCGACAAGGCGGCCAGATTTATCAGATTCTGTGACAGCTTCAATATTCCCATCCTCACTTTCACAGATGTGCCCGGCTATCTTCCCGGAGTCGAGCAGGAACACGGCGGCGTGATCAGACATGGAGCCAAGCTGCTCCATGCTTACAGCGAAGCCACCGTGCCGCTGATGAATGTGATTCTGCGCAAAGCTTATGGAGGAGCTTACATTGCCATGAGCAGCTCCCATATGGGCGGTGATTATGTTTATGCCTGGCCGACGGCCGAAATAGCGGTTATGGGACCCCGGGGCGCGGCCAATATTATATTCCGCCGGGAGATAAAGAATGCCGATGATCCGGAAGCGGCCCGTCAGGAAAAAATAGATGAGTTCAGAGATAATTTTGCCAACCCCTATCAGGCTGCTTCGCTGGGTTATGTGGATGATGTGATTCTGCCTGATGAGACCCGTCCTCAGCTGATACGGTCTCTGGAGGCTATAAGGGAAAAACGTGAGCACCGCCCCGATAAAAAACACGGTAATTTTCCGGTATAAAAAATCCGGAGGATAATTTTTGGATTCCAGGAGGTTGTTTAAATGTCATTGTTAGAATTAATTCAAAGCGCTGAAACCCTGGCTGAGATGAGTTTTGGCGATAAATTTTTGGCCGGCATTCAGGTCGCCGTGCTGGGGATGGGGATAGTGTTTTTTATTCTGCTTTTGTTGATGACCGCCGTTAAAGTAATAGAATTTACTGCCGGATCAAAAGCTGATGGAAAAACCGACAAGGCTGCAGAAGAACAGAGAACCGGACAGGCCAAAGGCGATGACGGGGAATGGAGCCCCCAAAGAAAAGCGGTGCCGGCGGAGAGCAGAGAAATTTCTCCGCAGATAACAGCAGTTATCACAGCCGCTTTGCAGAGTTATTATCGGGATAGCGAGAAAAAATTTCGGGTGCTGCGGGTTGAAAAAGAGAGCAGATCCGTAACATCCTGGATGAGTGCCGATTTTTACAGCGATAATTTTGAATACACCGGAGAACAGGAGGTTGGTCGTGAATGAAGAGAAAATTTAGAGTTACAATCAACGGAGAAACTTACGAGGTTGAGGTCGAAGAGATCGGAGAGACAGAAGATCGAACGAGGCAGGCTGTTTCTGAAGCTAAGAACAGCACCCAAAAGCAGAGCGCTTCGCCTGCTGAACGGAGTAATGATGATCGAACTGATTCTGCGGTTGAGGAGAATGACTCTGAAGTTGAAGGGGAAGAAGCCGCGCCGGCGGAAGCGCAAAAAGGGGGCGACAATCAAGAAGAGACACCCCCTGAAACTGAGAGCGATAAACTGGAAAAGGTGGAAGCACCTATGGCCGGAAAGATACTGGATTTGAAGGTAAGCCGCGGAGATAAGATAAATCAGGGAGACCTGCTGATGGTGCTCGAGGCTATGAAGATGGAAAATGAAATTATAGCACCTGCTCAAGGCAGAATTAAGAATATCTCGGTGACTTCCGGTCAATCGGTCGATGCCGGAGATATTCTGCTGACTATAGAATAACCTGAGAGCGATCTGATCATTCAGCAAAGAGATGCGAGGAGGTAATCAAGTTGGCACAGGCGTTTTTGGATTTCATGCAGCGGTCGGGGCTCTTTTTGATAGGTATAAGGGATATAATTATGATAACGGCCGCTGTTGTTTTAATATATCTGGGAATAAAAAAAGAATACGAACCGCTGCTTCTCATTCCGATAGGTTTCGGTATGCTGCTGGTCAATCTGCCGATGACAGGATTGATGGAGGAAGCTGTCGGTGATCAACCCGCCGGACTATTTCATTATTTTTATCTGGGGAATGAGCTGGGAATTTTTCCACCCCTTATCTTTCTGGGGATTGGAGCAATGACTGATTTTGGTCCGCTTCTGGCCAATCCCAAAAGCATGCTTTTAGGGGCGGCAGCCCAGTTCGGGATTTTTATGACTTTTATAGGCGCTATACTGCTGGGGTTTACCGGTCCCCAGTCAGCTTCGATAGGAGTTATCGGAGGAGCCGATGGACCAACAGCTATATATATATCTTCGCTATTATCTCCAGAATATCTGGGGCCGATAGCAATTTCTGCCTATGCCTATATGGCTTTAGTCCCGATAATTCAGCCGCCGATCATAAAACTGCTCACCTCCAGGGAGGAAAGAAGGATAGAGATGGAGCAGCTCAGGTCGGTATCTCAAAAAGAGAAGATAATATTTCCCCTGGCCGTGGCCATCCTGGTGGTGCTGCTGGTGCCAGCATCGGCGCCGCTGGTGGGAATGCTCATGCTGGGCAATCTCTTCCGCGAATCCGGGGTGGTCGATAGGCTGAGCAAGGTGGCCAGAAATGCTCTGATCAACATTGTCACCATCCTGCTGGGGGTGGGTGTGGGAGCCAGCGCCTCAGCCGATCGCTTTCTCAGGGCCGATACCCTGCAGATTCTGCTTTTGGGGGTGGTGGCCTTTTCCTTTGGAACCGCAACCGGACTTATTCTGGGCAAGATTATGAATAGAGTTACCAGCAGCCGCATAAATCCCATGATAGGAGCAGCCGGAGTATCGGCGGTACCTATGGCAGCCAGAGTGGTGAACAAAGTTGGTCAGCAGGAGAACTCCTCCAACTTTCTTTTGATGCACGCTATGGGCCCCAATGTGGCCGGTGTTATCGGATCAGCGGTGGCTGCTGGCGTGATGCTTTCTATATTTGCCTAGTCTGAGATTTGCCTGGTCTGAGGTTCATTAAAGCAGGTTACTGCAGGAGGTAGAAAAATGGAAGTTTATACGCTTGTTGGCCCCAGCGGCAGCGGAAAAAGTCATAGGGCCCGCATGGTCGCGCATGAGCACGATATTCCTCTGATTCTGGATGACGGGCTGCTCATCTCAGAGGGAAGAATACTGGCCGGAAGTTCGGCTAAAAGAGAGTCGAGCAAGCTTGCTGCCATCAAGAGAGCTGTAATGGCCTATGATGATCACCGCCGGGAGCTGAAAAGAGCCATAAAAAAAGCCGATGCTGATAAAATTTTGATCCTGGGTACCTCGCAGTCCATGGTGGAAAAGATAACTGCAAGACTCGAACTGGGGGGTATAGATCACAGCCTTGATATTTCCGAACTGGCCAGCGAAGATGAAATAGAGCAGGCGCGCAAAGCCCGTTCTCAGAAAGGAACACATGTCATTCCTGTGCCCACCATCGAGGTCAGGCGCAGATTTCTCGGGTTTTTTATAGATTCATTGAGCGTATTGTTCAGCAGCGATAAAAATGAAGAAGAAGTCAGCCGGGAAAGCTCCATCGTCAGGGCCCGTTTTACCTATTTTGGCAACCTCATTGTTTATAATCAGGTTATTGCAGATGTTATTTATCATATATCCGATAATTTTAACGGCATCGAGCAGGTCAGGGATCTGACAATCTCGAAAAAAGAAGAAGGGCTTTTTCTGACACTTTACATCAGGGTTAAATACGGTCTGGTTCTGCCCGATCATCTGGAGGATTACCGCTGGGTGCTGGCCAACGAGCTGGAGAAATTTACCGGTATAAATGTTCCGCAGATTGATATCAATGTTGTGGAGATGGAGGTGGACTGATCTTGGTGACAGCGGTAGTCCTGGCAGCCGGAAAGGCCAGCAGAATGCATCGGTTAAAACAGCTTCTCCCCTGGGGAGATAAAACGATTCTGGAAACTGTAATCTGCCGCCTGCAGAGCTCCAGCCTCTCCGGTGAAATAAGGGTGGTTCTGGGAGCGGAAATCGACAGGATAAAAGAAGTGCTTATTTCCTCTCCTCACATAGATAATGAAAGTGGGGAACTTATCATCAAAAAGAACCCTGAATTTGAGAGGGGAATGTTCAGCAGTGTTATGGCCGGAATAGAAGGACTTAAACCGGGGGACTCCAGTCTGGAAGGAATCATGTTTATGCTGGGAGACATGCCACTGATAAAGACCTCCCTCTATGACTCTTTGCTGGCAGAATTTAGAGCTGAAAATCCATCTATACTGGCGCCCCGCTGCTGCGGCAGAAGAGGACATCCAGTTTTGATCTCCACCTCCTTACTGCCAGATCTCTATAAGATGGCTGAAGGTGCGGGGCGACCCGAAGGCGGATTGCGCGAGTTTCTGGACGAACGCAGAGATGAGATCGATTATTTTGAGACAGAAGATTGTTCGGTGCTCAAAGACCTGGATTACAGAGAGGAATATCTCCGGCTTAGACCGGGAGATTCCGACAGAGGTGATGGCTGTGGATTTAGATATTAATTACAAGCTCTGGCTGGAAAAGGACGGCAGCAAGGTTTTCGGACCTGGCCCGGCTAAAATTCTGGAGCTGGTTGATAGAATGGGTTCTTTGAAGCAAGCGGCCGAGACTATGGACATGTCCTACAGCCAGGCCTGGAATCTGCTTGACTCTCTCGAGAAGAGGCTGGGATTTGAATTGACCGAGGGTAAAGCTGGTGGCAGCAGAGGAGGCGGTTCCAGGCTGACGGAAAAGGGCCGCATTCTGCTGCGAAAATATCGCGGGTTTGAAAAAGATTTTGCCGGCCGGGTACAGGAGCTGGCCGACGATTATTTCGACTGAAAGCGATCGGAAGGAGACTGCTTTTGAAATCAAATTTTGTTTTCGTTATGTTTTTTTCAGTATAACGAGCAGAGAGAAAATTTCATCGTGAACGAAGATTTATATATTCCAGCATAACTAAATAAGTTTTTTTGACACACCTATTTACCAGCTGAAGACAGGAAGATCCAACTCTTAAAATCAACAGGAATGCAAAAGTAAGGACGGTATATTATGAGATTATCCGGGAAGAACATGGGGCTGAGAGATATATGGTCAATAGAGCGGGGAGATATGGTGGCCGTGGTGGGTGCCGGCGGTAAAACCGCAATAATAAACCGGCTGGCCAGGGAGTTCGGTTTTTCCGGGGTCATTTATACGACAACAACTGCAATTTTGCTGCCGGGCGACCTGCCAGGTCGTTTCCGGGCTGCTGCTGATGAGCAAAAGCTCAGATCGCTGCTCAAGAAATACGCTGACGGCAGCCGGGAAGAAATGCTGATACTCGGCCGCGGCCTGAAAAGACAGAGACCGGGGGCTGAGAGAAAGCTCAAAGTGATCGGGTTGAATAAGGAGCTGGTGAATGCGATCAAAAACTTTCCCGCCTCTTTTTTGATTCTGGTAGAGGCGGATGGGGCTGCCCGCCATTCAGGTAAACTTCCTGCCGATCATGAACCGGAAGTGCCCTCTTGCAGCGATCATGTCATTCTGGTTCAGGGAGCGGCATCGCTGGGCAGCCGTCCCTGTTCACCGCATTTATTTCGGAGCGAACTGCTCGAAAAACACCGGATAAATATTCCCCGATCAGCATCAAAGGACAGGGGGGCGGTAGTATCTCTGAGATTTTTGAGCGAGCTTTTTCTGTCCTATCTGCGGTTGGAAAAGTTTCCTGCAAATCTTTTAAAGCTTCAGCTGGTTGTTTCACAGACCGGCGCATTATCCTGGAGGCTTTTGAAGAGGATTGAAACTTTCCTGGCAGGCATAGCGACTTTTCAGGAAGCTGCTCCTGCCGTCGGTCTGGCTCTGCTGGAACTTCATCGAAAATTTGCGATCAGAAGATTTGCGAATTTACAGGTCCAAGAAGGGGGATATCTGCGCTATGTTAAAAGAAAATATTCAGGCAGTTATACTGGGCGGAGGAGATCTGGCCAGCGGCACAGCTTATCGTCTGCACAGATGTGGATTTAAAATTTTGATCGTGGAAAAAGAAAAACCGACTGCTGTACGGCGGAATGTCTCCTTCGCCAGTGCCATGTATGAAGGAAGCTGGGAAGTTGAAGGGATCGAGGCCAGAAGAGTTGGTGAGCCCGGGGAGGCGCTGGATGTTCAGAAAAAAGAAGAAATTCCTGTGGTTGCGGTTGGAGATTTTTCCCGGGCGTTTGCCCGGGATAAGGATGAAATTCTGATAGATGCCCGGATGCTAAAAAAGAATCCTGAAGATATAAACCGGAGCAAAGCTGACATAGTCATCGGACTGGGCCCGGGCTTTAAGGCGGGAAAAAATGTTGATGCTGTCATAGAAACCTGCCGGGGACATTATCTCGGAAGAGCTATTTATGAAGGGGAACCGGCTAAAAACACGGGCAAACCGGGTGAGATTGCCGGATTTTCTGAGGAGAGAGTGATTCATTCCGATAAGGCAGGCACCTTCACCTCCGAACGTGAGATAGGCGAGAAGATAGGCCGGGGGGAGATTATCGGTGAGGTGGCCGGCCGGCCGCTGAAAACCGGGATAGAAGGCATCATTAGAGGTCTCATAAAGCCCGGACTCGAGGTGGGGCCGGGACAGAAGCTGGCCGATATCGATCCCAGATCTGAGAGAGAATACGTCAATTATATTTCTGACAAATCTCTGGCGGTAGGAGGAGGAGTTCTGGAAGCTATCTTTCACCTGAGCTGAGTGTCATTATCTCTGTTTATAAAATTTGGATCTTCCTGTCTTCAGCTGGCAGACAGGTGCGTCAAATACACTTATTTAGTCATACTGGAAGATATATAGCTTCGTCACAATGAAATTTTTCTGTTTTAAGTGATCTTATACGATATCTATCAACTGTTAACAAGAAGAGCCTAAAATTTAAGCTGATTTGCCAGCAAAAGGAGGTTATAACTTTGCGGGTTGAATTTTTGAGAAAAATTGAAGAGGCCCTGACGGCAGATGAAAGAGCAATGCTTTTCACAGCCGCTTCTGATGATTTGGGAGATAGGGATTTAGATCTCTTTCCTGGAGATAAAGTATTGATTTTAGGTGACAGTGTTTATTACAGCCGGGATCTGGATGAAGCTCTTAAAGATTCTTTATCCAGTTCGCTTGCAGAGAACCGGCCGGAAGAAGATGAATTAATCGATATTAAAGTTCAGGATCATGAGCTGGAGTTTTTTGCCGAAGAGCTGATCAAAAAGCCCCGACTATGTATTTTTGGAGCCGGTCATGTTTCCGCTCCTCTGGCCAATATCGCCGACATGCTCGGCTTTGAAGTCTGTGTTATAGATCCTCGAAAAGATCTCATGAATCATCAGCGATTTCCCGATAATATCCGGCTGATCTCCAGCGGTTACGAGGAATTTTTGCAGGGATATTCCGGCGGCAAAAATGATTATATTGTGATCGTAACACCCGAGCATGAAAAAGATTATGAGGTTTTGAAGGGAGTCATAAGGAAGAACTGGAAGTATCTGGGTATGATAGGCAGCAGGCGCAAGGTCGGCATGATTTTTCAGGAGATTCAGGAGAAATTGGATATTGATGAAAAAATCTTAAACAGGGTTGATGCTCCTATAGGAATAGAAATAGGCAGCGAAACTCCGGAGGAGATAGCTGTCTCGATAGCCGGTGCTTTAACAGCTGTGAGGAGGTGTACCTGATGAATGAGGCTGTGGTCGAAAAGATGCTGCGCGAATTTGAATCGGGAGCAGATTTCGACCAGGATTTAAAATTTGCTCTGGCCAAAATTATCGAGATCGGAGGTTCTACTCCCAGGGGGAGCGGGGCTGTGATACTGCTCAAACCTGATGGTGAAACTGTGGGAACTATCGGAGGCGGCCCGGTGGAAAATGAGGTGCTGGCCACCGCTGAAACAATGTTTTCAGAAGAGGAACCTGATTTTCGGCGGCTCAGTTTTGAACTTGATAGCGAAGAAATTGAAAAAACAGGAGGAATTTGCGGCGGAAGTGTAGAGGTGATGATTGAGATTGTAAAATTAACCGAAAGGAGCAGAGATGATGAAGAGGTTGAAAATTGAAGAAGCTGTAGGACATGTGCTGGCTCATGATATAACCGAGATCAAGAAGGGCGAGAGAAAAGGCCCTGCCTTCAAAAAGGGCCATATTATCAAAGAAAAAGATATCCCCCATCTGCTGGATCTGGGCAAAAAATCGGTTTATATACTCGAAAATAGCGAAGACAGGGTGCATGAAAATGAAGGGGCGGCCAGGCTGGCTGATCTGGCCCAGGGCAGCGGACTTAAAAGGACAGAACCTTCGGAAGGAAAGATCAACCTGCTGGCTGCACATGATGGGCTGCTCAAGGTGGAAAGCAGCAGGCTGAAACAGCTCAATCTTCATCCGGACGTGATGATGGCCACCCGCCATAATAACACTCCTGTAGAAAAAGGCGAGAAGCTGGCCGGCACCCGTATCATACCGCTATTGATAGCTGATGAGAAACTCAAGGAAGTTGAAAATGAGCTGGGAGATGAACCGCTCATGCGGGTAAAACCCTATGAGGATATAAAGGCGGCGGTCATAACCACCGGCAGCGAGGTTTATGAAGGCAGAGTGGAGGATCAATTTACAGAGGTGCTGGAAGAAAAACTGGAGTGTATCGGTGGGGAGGTAGTTTTAACGGATATTAAACCCGATGATCGACAGCAGATAGCTGAGGCTGTCAGTTCTGCCCTGGCTGCGGAGGTGGATCTAATAGTATGTACAGGAGGAATGTCGGTTGATCCCGATGATGTTACCAGATTTGCTATTGAAGATGAGACTGATGAGGTGATCTCCTACGGGGCTCCGGTGCTGCCTGGAGCAATGTTCATGCTGGCTTATGCCGATAACGTGCCGGTCATTGGTCTGCCCGCCTGCGCCATGTTCCATGATGTGACCGTTCTGGATATAATGCTGCCCCGAATAGCAGCGGGAGAAAAAATCCGGGCTGAGGAAATAGCAGAGGCAGGTCACGGCGGGCTTTGTTTGCAATGTGAAATCTGCCGCTACCCCGAATGCAGTTTTGGCAAGAGCTGAGTTTTCAGCTCCTGTCTTCCTCCAGACGATAAATGAAGCTGAGGATTTCGGCGGTTACCCGATAGAGTTCCGGAGGGATTTCCTCGCCTAATTCCATGTTGACCAAAACTTTGACGATATCCCTGTCCTCGTGAATAGGTATATTTTCCTCCCGGGCTTTTTCCATTATTTTTTCGGCTATCTCCCCTCTGCCCCGGGCCAGAACCCGGGGAGCAGCATCTTTTTCTATATCGTAGCCCAGGGCGGCAGCCAGCTTTCGTTCCATTTTTTCCTGTGAATTCCTGTTTTGTTTATCGTCCCGATCTGTTTCCATGCGCTGATACCTCCTCTAAACCCTAAAATCGAGATGGCGGTATTCTTTGATGAGGTCTTCAATTTTTTCTGCTTCCGTATCAGCTGTTTCTGGCTGCATAATCTCGTTTCTGAGCCCGAAAGTATCGAGTTTTTCATCAAGAGAGACTGAACTGGATCTGATCTGATAATCGAGCTCCTGCAGCTTTTCCTGCAGACGGGGCAGATTTTCCCTTATCACTTCCTGCGTCTCGTAGCTTCCGGCCGTAAAAGTTAGATCGATTTCCCGATCGAAAAGCAGGGCGTCGGCTCTGATAACCCCAAGGTTTTGCAGCTCTACGATAAAACTGATGCTGAAATTTTCATCTTCCGTTTCAGCTTTTTCTTTATTTTCCCCGGAAAAGAACGAAGAAATTCGCAGGGCCAGCTGCCTTTCAGCCTGGATGTTCAGAGGAGGCCATTCCAGATAAAGTCTCATTCGACCTGTTTCTCCTGTCTCCTCGCTCAAATTCAAAATATTTAAGGAGAGCAGCCCGGAAAGCAATCTGTTTTCATTCGGACTCAGGTTTTTTCCTTCGCTTTCCCCCTCACCTCCGGATTCGTTTTGAAAAGAAAATAACTGCTCAAAAAGAAGATTTAAGTTTTCGGGGAGTTTTTGCAGGTTTTCTGCTGTCGGAAGTGAAGTAGAATCCGGGTTAAATAACGGCAGTTCGGAAATGAGTTCTTCAGCAATTTCTGATTTTTCCTGGCTTTCGGATAGAGCAGTCAGAGACCTCAGAAAATGCTGTCTCAGAGGCAGGTCCTGGCGCTGAAGAAAAGCGGCAGCCGTGATCAGGCGCTGACGGGCCCCGGAAGTAGATAACTCCTGCAGCTGCTGCAGGAGAGGTATAACGGTTTCAGCTTTGAGCGGGAGCCGTGAATTGAGCCAGGTTCGCAGAAATTCCTGGCCGATATCATCCGGAAGTTCACCGAGAAGCTGAAGAAGATTTTCACCGGCTTCCAGTTCAGCTTCGCCAGCATCTGCAGCCAATCCTTCCTGAGAAGCGGAGGATTCTACGGAGGATTTTTTTACCTGGGTTCTGATTATCCTTTCAAGTTCGGCCCGCCGGGGAGGTTCTAAAGATTCAAAAGGCATGGTCTAACCTCCTCAGGAGAGAAAAGGCTCTACCAGGCTGATTCCCAGCTCCCTTGAACTGTTTTTGAGCCCGGGAGAGTCGGCTGGAGATTCTTCATCGGTGTTAGGTCTGACTATCTCATCGAGCTTTTCAGCGTTGACAGTTTTGAAAAACATTTCGGCCACGATTCTGGCAGCGGTGAACTGATCTTCATAAGAGGGTCCGCCAGCACAGGCCAGCCAGGCTGAGAGTCTGAATTTATCGCGGCCAATTATTGGTTTTTTGAGATCGTATTTGCTGGCGTATATGGGCTGGCAGCGATCTATCATCTTTTTCACATGAGAGGGATGTCCGTTAAAATAAATTGGGGTGGAAAGCAAAATTATATCGCTCTGATCAAATCCCCCTTCATCTATCAACGGATCCATGTCGTCGGAAAATATACAGGTTCCGGTTTCGCTGCAGCTAAAACAGCCGGTGCAGGGCTCTATATCCATGTCGAAGGGACGGAGATGGTTGATTTCGACATCGGTCTCCTGATGCTGTGCTGTCTCACGGCAGCCCTGCAGCACCCGATCCAAAAGTTCGCTGCTGTGTCCCTTAGGACGCGGACTTCCTTCGATAGCTGTGATTTTCATGTTTTTTTCCTCCCCGGAGGCAGTTTTAAAACATGGCTATTAGTTTTTGCGAAAGCCGAGCGCGGCCATATATATTACAAAATTATCCTGGCCGTCCAGATTGAGAAGTTTATTGGCATAATCGTCATCATAGGCTGCTATAGCACAGACGCCTGCGTCTAAAGCTTCTGCTGCCAGGTAAAGATTCTGACAGACATGACCGGCATCAAGATGAAGATAGCGAAAGGCTCTTTCGCTGTAGCGCCATTCCATGCGATAACTGTCGGCGACCCAGAAGAATACCGCGGCAGCCTCGGCCATATGATTTTGTCCCAGGCCCGCTCTGACGGCTTCTTTTTGAAAGTTGCCTGATAATATAAGGCCCAGACTGTGATCTTCGGCCTGATAGTGATAGATTCCCCGGGGCAGACTGGTTGCTTTATCAAGGTAGATCATGGTTTCAAAAGCATGCCGGGCGCCGGCTGAAGGCACGGTGCGCAGGCTGATCTCACCCGAAAGCTCACGCTGGATACCCTGAGTGTAATAGAGGAGGATCGATAAGTCTTCATTGCTGAGTGGTTTTTCCGAAAAGCTTCTCCTGCTGCGCCGACTATCGATGGTTTCGAGAAGATCCACCTCGGGCAGATCAATTTCTTCGGGAGCGGGAAGATCATATGTTTTTTTAGGAGTTAAATCCCAGCTTCGGGGAGGAGGTGGGACATTTTTTTGTTGATCGGGCTGGCTCAGCTGATCTGGTCTGGTTTCCTTAAGAAATTGTTTTCCGATGTGTTCACTATCTTCTGCGTTCATTTTTACAGACCTCCCTTGGTTAATTCTTAATTTTGAGAATCGCTGTTTTATTATACCATAACGGTCAGGCATTTAAAAATGGGTTCTTCTTGTTATCAGTTGACAGATATCGTATAAGATCACTTAAAGCAGAAAAAATTTCACTGTGAACGAAGCTTTATAGCTTCCAGTAAGACTAAATAAGTATTTTTGACGCACCTATTTACCAGCTGAACACAAGAAGATCCTTAAGAATTTGAACTTTTAAACGGCGGAGTTCAAGCAGGATTTCTCGGCTTAACGCAGAATTATTTAATTACCGAATGGGCAGAAGAAAACTTTTTGCGGAGGCTAGATTTTTGGACATGCCCGGGAATATTCTTCAAAGAATTGGTCTGATTTGACCTGACAGAAGTCTCATTTTATAGCAGTTAAAATTCTGTAAGGGGGCTCGATAACCATATGGAAAATGATTACGAGCAAAAAAGACAGGAGATAATCGATGATCTCAGTGATATGAGCGAAATAGCCAATGAGATGCTGCAGAATTCCATCAAGGCTCTGGATGACCAGGATGGCGAGCTGGCCCGGCAGATTATAAACAGGGATGATGTTCTGGATAATTTTGAGGTCACTATAGAGGACAAGATATCCCGGCTTTTGACCCTGCAAAGTCCTATAGCCAGTGAAGCTCGATATGCCATGGCCATGCTAAAAATTACGCGCGATCTGGAAAGAATTGGCGATCATTCCACGAATATAGCGGAAATAGCTCTGGAGCTGAGAAACGAGGAGTATCTCGAACCGCTGGTCATGATTCCCGAACTGGCAGAGCTGGTGCTGGACATGCTGGATGCGGTACTCGAGGCCTTCGTGACCGAAAATCATGAGCTGGCTGAAGCTGCCTGCCGCAAGGATGAACGGGTGGATAATATCAACGATCGGATTTATGAGGAGAGTCTGCGGATTATAGATAATGCCAGCGATAATGAGAAAGATATCAATCAGGCTATGAGATTTGTAACTGTGGCCAAATCGCTGGAAAGGATCGGAGATCACGCCACAAACATAGGTGAGGAGACTATTTTTGTCTCCACAGGAAACCGGGTTAGATATTGAGCTGAATATGTGTCAGTTAGCGGCCTGTAAGCGGGCCGTCTTTTCACATTATTATCGCGGATAAATATGAGACATTCGGACAGAGATCAGCACCGGGAGGTATTAGATGCCGCTGCTTTTGAAAAATGGTCGAATTGTAACGGAAAATGATATTTTTCCGGGCAGCCTGCTGATCAAAGATGGAATTATCAGCAGGGTGTTATCCGGAGAGGATCAAAATTTTGATCTGGAAAACGGTCTGCAAGGGCTTAAAACTATCGATGTTTCAGGATGCCTGGTTATGCCGGGGGTCATAGATGCTCATACTCACTACCAGCTGCGTTCGCGGGATACTGTGACAGCCGGGGATTTTTACAGCGGTACCCGCTCTGCTGCTCTGGGAGGAGTTACTTCTTTTATCGATTTTGCCGATCATCAGGAGGATATATCTCTGGGGGAATCAGCCCGCTCCCGCAGAAAACAGGCTGAAAAAAATGCGGTCATAGATTTTAATCTTCACCAGACCGTTCATTATTTTGATGATGAAATTTATCGTCAGCTGCAGGAGATAAGGGATATGGGAATAAGCAGCATAAAGATGTTTACCACATATGAAGATGCTGGTTATTTTATACCGCAGGCGGACAGAGCCGGGCTCATGGAAGCATGTTCGCAGCTGGGCCTTCTACCCACCGTGCATGCCGAGCATGATGAGATAATAACCAGCGCCCACCAGAAAATTAGTTCTCGGCTGGGTGGAGAGAGCAATTTTAAGCTGAGCGATCATGCTGATTTAAGGCCGGCCGAAGCAGAAACTGCTGCGGTAAAAAGACTGGGGAGGCTGGCCCGGGAGGAAGATGTTCCTCTTTATGTTGATCATATTTCAGCCGGAGAGACCATGAAGACTGTCGAGAAGCTGAGAGAGGAAGGTGCGAATATAGCCGCTGAAACCACTCCCCACTATCTCTGTCTGGACAGGGGGTTTTTGGAGGGGGCTGAGCCGGAGAAATATTTCATGGTCCCGCCGCTGCGCAGCCGCGGCCAGCGAAATCTCTTGAGGAATTATTTTGCCCGGGAAAGTGTGGACACAGCGGCAACAGATCACTGTGCATTTTCGCTCGCTCAAAAACGCGAGGAAAAAAATCCTTTAAATATGCTGCCCGGCATACCGGGCTCAGAAACCCTCCTGGCCCTGCTCCATCATTTTTTCGTAAACAGAAATCACATTTCCTATCAGCAGTTGAGCAGGCAGCTGAGCACCAATCCGGCCAGACTTTTCGGTTTATATCCGCAGAGGGGCAGTATAGCGGAGGGGAGTCGGGCAGATCTGGTTGTTTTTGATCCTGAAAAGAAAAAACGGCTTACATCCGACAACCTTCACTCCGCTGCCGGATATTCCCCTTATGCTCATATCACTGTCAGGGGTTATCCCCAAATGACCATAGCTGGAGGAGAGATAATCGCCAGAGAGGGAGAGCTCAAGGCGGAAAAAGGCCGGGGTGAGTTTATTTCAGCTGGAAAATCATCACTTTTTGGTCGAAAATGATGCTGATAATCATCCCGTAAACGGGAGGTAATATGTTTGAGGGTGGCTGCTATGAGGATGGAGTTTTTTTTACCCGGAGTAACTTCTTTGAAAGAAAAAAGGATGCTGCTGCAGAGTTTCAAGGATAAAGTTGATAATGATTTTAATGTATCTGTTTCAGAGGTGGAAAATCAGGATCTCTGGCAGCGGTCGGTGATCGGAGTTGCTTCTGTCAGCAGCGACAAAAATCAGCTGGAAAAGATATTCTCGGCAATAATTCAGCGAGCCGATGAAACTCATGGTATGGAGCTGATAGATAGAAAAATAAATTATTACTGAGTTTTTGTTTTATTCCTGTCCATGAGGCGGCAGGAAATTTTGCACAGGCCGTCGTTCATGTTCTGTTCTATATGAATTATATCTTGAGGCGTTTCCAGTGGAGTTTCGGTGAAGTCCCAGATTGCCTGCACGCCAGAATTTACAGCCATGTCAGCCATTTCCTGGGCTGCTTCAGAGGGAACGGCCAGGGCGGCCACCATTACTTCTTGTTCTGCGATAAACTCCGGGGCTAAATCCACATCCAGAACTGTAGTATTGTTGAATTCCAGACCTATTATGGCCGGATCCACATCGAAAAGTGCCAGAACCTGGTAGCCTCTTTCCTCATAACTGTCATTATGAGCTAAAGCCCGACCCAGGTAACCGGCCCCGAGTATGATCATGTTTTTGTCCCGGTTAAAGCCCAGTATACTGGCTATTTTTTCGTGCAGACAGTGAATATCGTAGCCATAGCTTTTTTTGCCGAAGCTGCCAAAATGGCTCAAGTCTCTTCTGACCAGCGAGCTGGAGAGTTCCATCTGTTCGGCCAATTTTTCGGATGAAATGTACTGGCAATCTTTCTCCAGAAGCCTTTTTAACTGAACATAATACTGCGGGAGTCTGCTTATAATTTTGTCCGGGATCTGACTTTTGTCCGACATTTTCAAACCCCCCGATAATATCTGGAGCAAAACCCCAATAAAAAGTTATACTAATCACAAGCATTCTATCTTTATTTTATCGTATTGTTGTTTTTTTATCAAGGGCAGGCATACTTACCTCTGCGAGGTACAAACCCTGACTTACAATTTTGAGTGCCTAATTCTGCAGCAGCACCAACAGGAGGTATAAAATATTGAAAGAATTAAATGCGGAACAGCTGCGCTGTGAATGTGCCCGGGATCAATTCGAATTTGAAACCACCGAGGAAATAACGCCTTTTGAAGAGGGGATTATAGGACAGCAGCGGGCGGTGGAAGCTACCGACTTTGGTTTCAATATTGATAAAGAAGGATATAACATTTTTATGGCCGGTCCTACCGGCACGGGCAAGAAAACTTATGCCCGCAGAAAATCGCAGGATATCGCCGATGAAATTCCTACTCCGAATGATATGCTCTATATTTTTAATTTTGAAGACCCGGAGTCTCCCCGTGCTATAACCGTACCCGCCGGCAGCGGCAGGCCTCTTAGCGACGATATGGATAATGTTATTGAAGAGCTCAAAGAGGAGCTGCCCAAACTCTTTGAGGGTGAGGAATTCGAGGAAAAACGCAATGAGATAATGGGGGGATATCAGCAGGAGTCGAACCGGATGATGGAAGAATTCGATCAGGAGATTCGCGAAGAAGGTTTCACTCTGCAAAAATCCGAACGAGGGCCTGTGCCGGTGCCGATAAATGAGGAAGGAGACCCGATAAAACAGGATGAATATCAAAAGCTGGATGATGAAAGACGGGAAGAGATAAGAGAAAAAAGCCAGCAGATTAAAAAACGGCTCGACAAATTGATGAGAAAAATACGGGATAAAAAGGAGGAAGCTCAGGAGAAGCTTTCAGAGCTGCAGGAGGAGATGGGACTTTCCATAGTACAGCCCATTATAGATCAGTTAAAGCATCGGTACTCGGATTGCGGTGAAGAGGTTACGGATTATCTGGAGGATGTCAAACAGGATATCGTCAATAATCTGGATAAATTTCTTCAGGGAGATAACGATCAGCAGATGCCTTTTCCCATGAAAATGGGAGAGGGGGATGACGACTTTTTCGTCCGCTATCAGGTGAATTTGATAGTCGATAATTCCGACACCGAGGGTGGACCGGTTATTTTCGAAACCAATCCCACCTATTACAATCTTTTCGGGAAAATTGAAGGAAAGAGTAAATTCGGAACGGTTACGACTGATTTTACCATGATCAAGGGAGGTTCTCTCCACGAGGCAAACGGAGGATATTTGATTTTGCAGGCCAAGGATGTGCTGACAAATCCTTTTTCCTGGGAAACCTTAAAGCGGGCCCTTATCAATCAGGAACACAAGGTGGAAAACATCGGAGAGCAGTATCGCTCCTATCCCATAAGCTCTCTCAAGCCCGAGCCCTTTGATATAAACGTAAAGGTCATAATGGTCGGCAGTCCCATGCTTTACAGTCTTCTTTACAATTATGATGAGGAGTTCAAAAAGCTGTTTAAGATAAAAGCTCACTTTGACACAGAGATGGAAAGAAGCCAGGAAAATATGAGGGATTTTGCCTCATTTGTTGCCCAGGTTTGTGAGAGGGAGGACCTCAATCACTTTCGCGCGGGGGCGGTCTCCAAAACAATTGAGTACAGCTCGCGGCTGGCCCGGGACGGCAAAAAGATGACCACCAGATTCAATGAATTAATCGAGGTCATTTACGAAGCCAGCACCTGGTCGGAGATGGAAGATGATGATATAGTCAGAGAAGAACACGTTCAGAAAGCGCTTGAAAAGAAGGAATACAGGGCAAATCTGGCTGAGGAAAAGATTCAGGAAATGCTGGACAGGGACAGGCTGCTTATAGATGTAAAAGGTGAAGAGATCGGGCAGATCAACGGTCTCTCTGTTCACCATTCCGGAGAGCACACCTTCGGCCGACCCAGCCGGATTACCTGTCAGTCTTTTCCGGGGAAAGAAGGAGTTGTGAATATCGAAAGAAAAGCAGAGATGAGCGGCAGCATACATGACAAAGGAGTATTGATCCTCTCCGGTTTTCTGGGGGGCAGATATGCGCGCGAGCATTCTCTCACTCTTTCGGCTTCTCTGGCTTTTGAGCAGTCTTATTCCGATATCGATGGCGACAGCGCTTCATGCGCCGAACTGCTGGCTATAATATCCTCTGTGACCGAGGTTCCCCTGAGACAGGATCTGGCCATAACTGGCTCTATGAATCAACGAGGTGTGGTTCAGCCAATAGGTGGTGCCAATTGCAAAATTGAAGGGTTTTACGATGTCTGCCGGAATCGGGGTTTCACCGGAGAGCAAGGTGTTGTTATACCCGAGCAGAATCTGGAGAATTTGATGCTCGAGGATAGAGTTCTGGAATCAGTGGGCAGAGGTGAATTTCATATCTACGCCGTGGAAAGGATAGACGAAGCCATCGATCTTTTCTTCGAGCCTTCAGTGGAAGAAGTAGATTCCCGCATGGAATCGGTCCTGGAAGAGATGGCCGAAACAGCACGTAATCTGCAGGATGAGGATGAGAAGGGGGAAGATGAATCGGGATAAAATCGGTATAAGATCAGGATCAGAGGTTTTCTGAAGCCCGGTTTTTCGATCTGACCTCCATTTCTTCTGCAAGTAGTGAAGTCATTCTTCTGCCGCCGGCGGTATTCATCCTCGCAGGTTTTAGTCCGGACTGTTCTTCATTATTAATCATCCTGTACCGGGTCAGCTTCACAGCGTCGGCGGCTATCTTATACTCCCGGCAATCGAGGTTTTTCTGTCCCGGACATCTGCGTTTCATTGTCAAACCCCCACTGATCTGTCCTCAATTCGACTTTCACCGGAACATTCTATCAAGAATTCGCAGGGATTACAAATGAAAAAAGATCTTCTCCATATCAGCTGTTTCGGAGAAGAACCTAAAAAATTAACAGTTTTCTTCAGGAGGCAGCAGGATGGCAGCATATCCTAGAATTGAAATTGATCTGAGAGGGATAAGAGAAAATATTCGCCTTATGAAAAAAAGATGCCGGGAAAGGGGAGTTGAACTTACCGGGGTGGTGAAGGGTGCGGCAGGGAATATAGAAGTTGCTGGTGCTTTTATCGAAGAAGGAATTTCTATTCTTGGGGATTCCCGGCTGAATAACATAAAAAAGTTCAGGGAGGCAGATCTAGAAGCTGAATATATGCTGCTGCGTCTGCCCGATCCAGAAGAGGCAGAAGAGGTGGTGCGTCAGGTCGATATAAGCCTCAACAGCGAGCTCAAAACTTTGAAGGCTCTATCCCTCGCAGCTCAGAGCCTCGGACGCCGGCACAGGATCATAGTGATGATCGACACAGGAGATTTAAGAGAAGGTCTCTGGGAAAGCGAGATCGATGAGTTTTTTTCGCGGGCTCTGGAGATGGAGGGACTGGATGTCGAAGGAATTGGAACCAATGTGGGTTGTTATGGAGGCGTATTGCCCGACAGGGAAAACACCGGAAAACTGGTCGAGATCAGGGATAAATTGAGAGAGAAATTTGATGTTGAGCTGCCTGTAATCTCGGGAGGCAATACCGCCACCACTATTTTGCTGGAAAAAGAATCTCTGCCGCAGGAGATTAACAATCTCAGAATAGGCGAAGGGATTCTGCAGGGAACTGACGCAACCCATCAAAGAGAACTGTCTGGCTTTGAAGTCGGCAATTTTAAGGCGGCAGCCCGGATTATCGAACTGAAAAACAAACCATCTCTTCCCCGCGGCAATCTCGGGCGCGATTCATTCGGCCAAAAGCCTGACTTTAAAGATCGCGGTCTCCGCTGCAGAGCTATTCTGGCCCTGGGACGCCAGGATGTAAGAGTTGATGGTCTAAAACCCCGTGAGGAAAATCTGGAAATTATGGGAGCCAGCAGCGATCATCTGCTGATTGATGTTACCGAATCCGGAAGGAATTATCAGGTCGGGGATGTGATGAAATTCGACCTTTCTTACGGTGCCATGCTGGCGGGAATGACCTCGGATTATATGAATAAGGTTTTGCTGGACTGACAGATTTTTTGCCCTGGAAGGAACTGAAAATAACTATTATGAGGAGTTGACCAGCAGTTATGGATATGTGGATTCTGCTTGCTTTTTTGGGCGGTGGAATGGCAGCTGGATTTTTTACGGCGGACAGCAGTAAACTTTTGAAAATTTCGGGATATATTTTACATATAGGGCTGCTCATTCTCATCGGAATTATGGGAGCGAGAATAGGGGCTGATGAAGAAATTATCTCCGATATAATGAGAATCGGCATGCAGTCTTTTCTTCTGGCTGTGGGAGGAATTATCGGCAGTCTCATTTTTCTGCAGCTTTTTTCTTATTACCTGCGGGCGGCTCAGACTGTCAGAACAGAGGATGAGAGCAGACACGAGGACCTCGTTTCGCAGAGCAACGGCAGTTTGCTGGGGTTGACAGCAATAATTTTGCTGACGGTGGTTATAGGACTGGTGATAGGACTTGTTCTTCCTGAGGGGTTTTTGCCCTGGCTGGAAAATATGACCCAGTACGCTCTGGCTGTTCTGCTGCTGGGAGTGGGGATCGATCTGGGCAGCAGACATGGGGTTCTGGCTCAGCTCAAAACTCTGGGTCTGCGTATCGTCATGATCCCTTTATTTATTGCTGCCGGCAGCATTATAGGAACTATTATAACTGGAAATTTGCTGGGGTTTGCAGCTGGCGAAGCCGGAGCTGTGGGCGCCGGGTTTGGCTGGTACAGCCTTTCGGCTGTTATATTGACGGAGATTTATTCAGTCGAGCTGGGATCTCTGGCTTTTCTGACCAACATCATGCGGGAGATGATGGCCATAGTTTCAATTCCTCTCATCGCCAGCGTCCTGGGCCCTATCACTGCTATAGCCCCCTGTGGAGCGACCAGCATGGACGTAACTTTACCGCTTTTAAAAAGATCCGGAGGTGAAGCGATCGTTATTCCTGCTTTTATAAACGGTATGATTCTTTCGGCTCTTGTACCCATACTGGTCCCGTTTTTTATCAGCCTGTAGAAAAAATTTTAGCATCTGGAGGAGATCGATGAGTGATGAAATCAGCGGTATTTAGATTTTATGGTTATCTAAAGGAAATTCTGCGCTGCGAACATAAAAAAGGGCTGGTAAAGCACAGATTCAGCGGCAAACAGTCGGTCAAGGACAGGATAGAATCGATGGGAGTCCCTCATACTGAAGTGGATCTTATAATTTCTGCTGCTGACAGGAAGGCGTTTATAGATTTTTCCTATGCAGTTCGATCTGAAGACCGACTGGCTGTCTATCCTCCTCCCCTGGGTTTAGATATAGATTCGAAGCGACAACTTCAGCCTGTTCCACCTGATCCCATAAGATTTGTGCTCGATGCCCATCTCGGCAAACTGGCTTCTTTTCTGCGAATGATGGGTTTTGATGTCTGGTACCGCAATGATTATGACGATCCCGAGCTGGCCAGAATTCAAAAAGAGGAAAGGAGAGTCCTGCTCTCGCGGGATCGCGGACTACTGCAGAGGAAAAAAGTCACACTTGGGCATTTAATTATCTCTGATGATCCCTCCAAACAGCTGCAGGAGGTCGTTTCCAGATATAAGCTGCAGGACAGCATGAATGAATTCGGGCGCTGTCCGGAATGTAATACACTTTTAAAAGAGGTGGAAAAACATAAGATTTTGGATCGACTGGAGCCCCTAACCAAAAAATACTATGATCATTTTAAACTCTGTCAGGGCTGTGCCAGCATCTACTGGCGCGGCTCACATTATAAAAATATAAAGAAAATTATTGATAACTGTCGATAAAAGAAGGTTCTTCTAGTTATCAATTGATAGATATCGTATAAGACCACTATCATGATAATAATGGCCGAAAACTGAACTTAAAGCAGAAAAAATTTCATTGTGAACGAAGCTTTATA
>CAYTDP010000017.1:0-37794 GCA_964436625.1 uncultured Halanaerobiaceae bacterium
AAACTAAACATAAAGCAGAAAAAATTTCATTGTGAACGAAGCTTTATATCTTCCGGTATAACTAAATAAGTATTTTCGATGCACCTGTCTACCAGCTGAAGACAAGAAGATCCAAAAATCGAGAGAAAAAACAAAGTTATGATGGTCAGACCATTGCCTATAATTATGTTTCAACACTCACTTTAGAAATCCTGCTTAGATTGTAAATTATTTTTTAAATTAGATAAATTATATTTTTCACAATTATTTTTCACTCCTGAGTTTTCAATTTTCATAATATTAAGCTTTAAAGGCTAAAAAGATTCTTCTGGTTCTTCTTTTTATCAGCTGATAAATCGTATAAAACCTCTATCATTATACCAACTGTTCAACCTTCTATTTCCCTGTTAATTAATTTTTCCACATACTCGAGATGTTCTTCCATTTTTTCCATCGCTCTATCAGAGTTACCTGCTTTTACAGCTTCATAAATTTTCCTGTGCTGGACGGTAAATTGATTCATCGTTTCAGGCCTGGAAACCAGTGTAGTTCTTGTATGCTTGATATGAAAATCCATAGCATCCATTATCGAAGTCATAACGTAATAAAGCACGTTATTTTTCCCGGCTTCAGCTATGGTATGATGAAAATTTTTATCCAGCTTTATGCTCTCCTCTTCAAAGCCGCTCATCTCCTCCATCTCTGCGAGATAACCGGCCAGCTGTTCTAGCTCTTCCGCTGTTATTCTCTCGGAAGCAAATTTAACGCAATCGACCTCCAGTATTTTTCTCAGCTCTAAAAGCTCCTGGGCTATATCGTCCTCCAGCATCAGAACCAGAGAAAGAGGCTCGAGCAGATTGCGGTCTGCATCGGTTTTAATAAAAGTGCCTTCACCAGGCCGGGATTCGATCAATCCGATCATCTCCAGGGCGCTGAAAGCTTCCCTGATAGACGCCCTGCTGACATTGAGCTCTTTTTTTAACTTCCTCTCTGATGGAAGTTTATCACCCCGGCTTAATTCACCCCGATAGATCATCTCTCTTATTTGACTTATTACCTCTTCATAGACTTTGTTTGTTTTGATCGGTTCGAATTCCATATCAGTTTCCTCCACTTCAAGACACAGGTCTGTTAAAATCAATCTCCTACCTGAGCTAAAACACCGTTTATAAATTCTGGAGATTTTTCTGAACCATACTTCTTTGCCAGCTCTACAGCTTCGTCAATAGCCACAGCTTTGGGCACTTCCTCATTATGAATAATCTCACAAACTGCGATTCTAAGAATATTTCTATCGACCATAGCTATTCTTTCAAATCTCCACTCGATCAGATGCCGGGATATTTCCCTATCGATATCCTTTAAATTTTGGTTAACCTCAAAAATTATATCCAGGTGATAGGCATCACGGGAAACACCTTCAGCAGAAACCGGCAGTTCTTCCAGGTCCTCAGGGAAAAGCTCTTTTTTCAGCTTCTGCTGACTTTCAAGCGCAAATAAATATTGAAGTGCAAGTTCTCTTTCCTGTCGTCTGGTAAGATTTTTCATTTTTTACTAATACACCATCCTGAAACTATTTGTTCGGCAAAATTAGCCTGAGATGATTCTGTTCACCAGTTCCTTGATATCCTGTTTGAGATCTTCTTTGCTGGCTATCAAAAATCCACAGGCCGTAAAAACTACCAAAATTATTGTGCGTAAAATCCCAAAAGATAGCAGCATAATTGCTATTAAAAGTCCTGCTAAAGCTCCCAATAACTCTCTCATATTTTCAGATATGAGTTTTTTTAATTTATACTTAAAATTTTCCTCATCCATGCCAGCTATCCCTCCCGGGGCCTGATGCAGTCAAGCTATTGCTCAGCCAAAAAAGCCGGATCCTTCGCTCTCTTCTTCTATTTCTTCATCGCCTTCGTCCGAATCCTCGGCTTGATTTCCAGAATCTTTATCTTCTATATTTATTCTGTCCTCATCCTCTTCTGACCTTCTATCAACTTCATCCTCTCTCTCTTCGGACGAGGGATCTTCTGTCGAAATACTTTCTTCCCGGGGATGGTAACCCTCCATCTCCTCTTCAGTTTCAACGTTTTCGATCATCACTTCGACTGAAATAACTTCCGCACCGGTTATATTCCTGAGACGATTTTTAATATTTCTCTGCAGCCGCGAAGTCAGAGCGGGAATATCTCCCTCTTCTGTTACAGAAATAGACAGGCGGGCATAAAGTCCGTCCGGTTTTGAATTCACCTCAGACTCCTTTATATCAACATTATCCTCATCCCCGGCAACCTCTCTGATTATCTTATTCATAGCTTTGAGAGATATACTCACTTCCCCTTCTTCAGAGGAACTTATAAGTGCTGTCCCGGCCCGCTTTTTGAAAAAGGGATATATTGACCAGGCTGCCAGAACAAAAATCACTGAAAATGAAATGCCTGCACTCAAACTTCCATACAGCATCTCCTGCAGCTGAGCTAAAAGCTCTTCTCCAGTGACGGCAAAGCTGAATAAAGCCAGGATGAGGGACAAAACCATTAGTGCGGCAAGAAGCAAAATAAGGATGATCTTATTAACAAAATTCATTCCTCTCCCTCCTCCAACTCCTGTTCTTCAGCAGAAAATTCGACCCCCTGAACATGAACATCGATATTTATTACCTCCAGACCTGTCATCCCCTCTACTGATTGCTTAACATTGTCCTGTATCTGCCAGGCGACCTCGGGAATAGAAGTTCCATATTTGACTACGATATAAAGGCTTACATCAACCATATCATCGTCTATCTCTATTTTTACTCCTCGGGAAAGATCCTTTTTGCCGAGCATATTTTTCAGACTTCCAGCAAAACCACCGCTCATAGAATATATGCCATCAACTTTTACAGCCGACATGCCTGCTATAATTCCCACAACTTCATCAGCTATATGCAGCTCACCGATCTCCTCAGATACTTCTATACCTTCATCTGCCATGAAACTCACCTCTCGCTTTTCCCGGTCTTTGTATCACTCAAACCGAGAGATAATTATTCAGCTTTTATTTCTTTTACTATCTCATCTTCTTTTTCATATTCTCCTACCACGATCGCCCCTACAGGTTTATCATCATCACTTCTGAAGACTCGACAATAACTCTCCCCGTGTTTGATGATTTCAGATTCAATATTTTCCTTTTCCTCAAGAATACCCAGTGAGGTTACGTTAACTTCAGCAACTTTCAATTTATGGGATGGCACATAACCTCCGAATTCAGCTTCTGCTCCTGCCATGTTTTTTCCGGCTACTTTGCCCATCTCCATAGAGGGTCCCCAGATACCAAAAACACGACCGTTGTACTCAGCAGCATCCCCTGCCGCAAAAACATTATCAACTGAAGTTTCCATTTTCTCATTTACAATTATACCCCTGTTAATTTCCATATCCCCATCTTCGCAAATCTCTGTATTTGGACGGATTCCGGTGGAAAAAAGAACAAGATCAGCGGGAATTTGTCCGCCTTCTTTAAAAACAACGCTTTCCACATTGCTTTCACCTTCTATCTCTGTGGCAATAGAGCTGAGTTTGAATTTGATGCCTATATTCTTGAGCTTTTCCTCGAGGAGTTTGCCACCTTTTTCATCGAGCTGACGGTTTAAAATATAATCTGTAGTCTCCACCACGGTGACATCCAGCCCGGCTCTCTGCAGGTTATAAGCGCTTTCCAGACCGAGAAGTCCCCCTCCTATAACAACTGCCTTTTCGCACTCAAGAGCGCTGCTGTATATTTCTCGAGCATCATCGGCATCTCTCAGAGTAAAAACTTTATCGAAATCTGTACCTTCAACCGGTGGAACAAAAGGTTTAGCACCGCTGGTCAGCAGCAATTTATCATAATCATATCTGTCCTGTTCGGAATAAACTTCTCTGCCGGCAAAATCGATCGATTCGACCTTCTCACCCAGCTGAAGATCTATTCCGTTTTTATGAAACCAATCGATGTCATTTATGATTATGTCATCAATTTTTAAATTTCCCGAAAGATATTGTATAAGTCTGGGCCGATAATAAAAACCGTATTCTTCATCAGTAATCAAAGTAATTTCGCCGTTTTCATCGGCTTGAATAATTTCTTTGGCAGCGGATACACCCGCCACTCCTGAACCTATAATCACATATTTCAACTGACACCCCTCCAAAATTTAATCATAGTTTAAAACAGAATGCATATTAATTTAAATGTTTTACCGCTAATATCAGGCTCTTTCCTGATATTCTCCTGTCCTGGTATCTATAACGATCTCTGTTCCCTTTTCTATAAACAATGGCACTTTTAATTTGTAGCCAGTTTCGACTTTGACCTCTTTGGTCCCTCCGGATACAGTATCTCCCTTAACTGCTGGCGGAGCTTCAACAACTTCCAGCTTTACAGTAGTAGGCAGATTTATTTTAATAGGTCTGTCCTCATGAAATAAAACCTGAACTTCCAGATTTTCCTTCAAAAACTTCAATTTATCCTTTATATCTTCTGTCATGAAATGAGTCTGTTCATAGTTATCGATATCCATAAAAATATGCCTGTCCTCATCCTGATAGAGATATTTCATTTTTCTTTTATCGATGCGAGCCTGTTTGACCTTTTCTCCCGCTCGAAAAGTTTTGTTAATGACATGACCATCGGTTAAGCTTTTCAGCTTGGTTCTAACAAATGCTCCGCCCCGCCCGGATTTAGAATGCTCGAAATTCTCGACGGTATATATATCATCTTCCAGTTCGATGGTCAGCCCTGTGGTGAAGTCATTGGTAGAAATCAACAATAAAACCTCCTGTTTATGCCAAAAATCTTGAATTAAACGATCAATGCTTATTATACCACATCAACCGTATCAAACCCAAAATTTAAGTTTCTTCTCCGAAACAGCTGATATGGAGAAGATCCAATATTTAATAATATCAAAGGGTTATTAACTCCTTGGTGAAATTATTCAAAACTACTGCCCCCTCATCATTGAGTAAAATATCATCTTCTATCCTAACGCCCCCAAACCCGGATATGTAAATGCCCGGTTCGTTAGTAAAGATCATACCTGATTTCAAAATAGTATCTGACTGTGATGATAATTTTGGGCCTTCATGAACCTCTATTCCCAGCCCATGTCCCAAACCATGTCCAAAGTTGTCTCCATAACCCTCCGCTGCGATCAAATCCCGGGCCAGAGCATCTGCTTCACTGCCGCTTAAACCGGGTTTCACCCCTTCAAGAACTTCTTTATGTGCGGATAAAACAAGATCATATATCTCCCTGTGTTTTTCCAGAGGTTCACCCAGGAATATAGTTCTGGTCATATCGCTGCAGTACCCGCTGTATCTGATGCCGAAATCCAGAGTGACAAATTCACCCTTTTTCAGCTTCTTTTCCGAGGCAACTCCATGAGGCAGGGCCGAGCGCTGCCCGGAAGCTACGATAAAATCAAAGGCTGGCCCCTCTCCTCCTTTTTTTCGCAGTATATACTCCAATTCTGCGGCTATTCTCTTTTCACTGAGGCCTGGTTCGATAAAATTCAAGATTTCCGAAAAAGCTTCCTCGGTGATCCCGATAGCTTCTTTTATTATTTTAATTTCTTCTTTCGATTTTACCAATCTGATCTCATCCAGATCTTTGTCCAGCGGTATCAGAGCTATATTTTCTGTCAGATCGTCTATCTTTTTATAATTGTAATGATTCAACCTTCGATTCTCAAAACCCAATGAAGCTATTTTTTCCTCTCGGATAACTTCAGCCAGTTCTTCGAGTTTATTCTGGTTGACCTCAATAATTTCATAACCCTCTGTTTCTTCTGATGCCTGTTCCGTATAACGAAAGTCAGTGATCAAAAAGTTCTTGCCTTCTTTCTGCAGCAGCAGCTGACCGCTGGTGCCACTGAAACCGGAGAAATAGAACCTGTTGGGAAAAGAAGTGACGAGAACAGCATCCAGCTGCCTGGCTTCCATGACTCTATAGCTTTTTTCAAATCTTTCTCTCATTGCTCTCCTCCTGAACTTATGATTCTTTTCAGTTCCTGATAGGCCAGCAGATAACTTTCAGCTCCAAATCCCATAATTACACCATCTGCTGCTGCAGCCGTCAAAAATTCTCTATCATCCCCTCGAGCAGCTGGATTGCTCAAATGAACTTCAATTATGGGAATATCGAGCATTTTAAAGCAGTCCAAAAGAGCTATGCTTGTATGGCTGTAAGCGGCCGGATTTATTATTATTCCCTGAGCATTATGCCGGTTTTTCTGCAAAAAATCGACAAGCATTCCTTCTGAATTGCTCTGCTTCCATTCTATATCAAAATAGTCTTCTGCTGCTCTCGCCTCCAATTCATTTTTGATTTCACCCGCACTAATACCGCCATATAATTCTCGATCTCTTTCTTCCAGCAGATTGATATTGGGGCCGTTGACAACCATTATCACAAAATATCATCTCCTTTTCTGAAAATCTTAAGCACCGTGATCTTCTCAAAGTAAATTATGTATGATGGCTTCAGCAACTTTTTCCGGGGTGAATTTTTCGGTTTCTATTTTATGTCCCATTCTGTAAAGAGGAAGTCTTCTCTCGAGCAGCATCCTGAGCTCTTTTTCGGGGTCATCCGCCTCAAAAAGAAGAGGGCGATCTTCAATATCCATTCTATCGATAAGCTCTCCGGGGGAGGCTGCCAGGTAAAATACTGGTCCGCTTCTCAAAAATATCTTTCTGTTTTTAGGAGATAGCACTGCTCCTCCCCCGGAAGAAACTACCGCTTTATCTGTTTTCTCATAAAGCTCCCTGACTGTTTTTCTCTCCCAGCTTCTAAAAACCCGTTGGCCACCCAGGCTGAATATCTCAGGGATCTCATGACCGGTTTTCTCCTCAATGATATCATCTATATCATAAAAAGGCCAGTTTATCCTGCTGGCGATAATCTTACCCACTGTAGACTTGCCTGAACCCATCATACCAATCAGAGTAATTTTCATTAAAATCACCCTATCCTGCCTGACAGTTTTCCAGTCCTAATTTCACCTAATACTAACATTCTTTTTCTGTATCCTTTTTCCTGCAATCTCTCAAAACCGATAAAACCCGAAAACAGCAATCAAAGTCTTTTATCCATACTAAATCTTTGCCCCCGGTACTCGAGCAGATATTCTTTTCTTTCTCTGTCCTTTATTATTGTTACCCTGTCTTCCATCTCTCCAGGAGCAATGATAACTTCATCTTTAATCTTTAATACAAAGTGATAGCCTTCATCGTTCTGCAAAAAACCCTGAACTTCTATAAATTCCGGCAGCTCTCCAATTGAGTTGCTGACATCCTTCTGTACTTTAGTAGCAGCAGGCTCTGAATTTGCCTGTGCGTAAGAATAAAGCCTTTCATTTTCTTTTTGAGCTTCGGCATGCTGTTTATCGAGCGGAACAAAATTCTTTGACCGGGCATGATTTTCAAAATACGCTTTAGTTTTAGCCAGCATATCTTCGCTGGCCCAGACTTCGTTTTCATTATAACCATAATTCAGGGTGGTTCTCACTCTATTTTCTTCCACTTTCTGAAATGTTAAATCAATATCTTCCATAAACCCCGAGTAAGTGATCAAAAGCGGAAGAAAATCCTGCCATATTTTTTCATTTCTCTCTTCAAAGGCGAGCAAATAATTTTCTGGCTGAAAGTTGTCTATCTCACTCATGATGAAACCGGCTTCAGCCATTCTGCTGACGAAAAATGATTCGTCCTTTTTGCGCAGGTGCTTCTCCCAGCCTTCAGCCTTCATTCTTGCTTTTAGTTCTTTTATATCGCCGATCGATCCCTGTCCTGACTCAACCCCGGCTTTTAATTCCGCTTTTTGTTCTCTTAAATATTCTCTTTGTGAGGCCAGCCCTGCCATTCTCCATATTAGAATTAAAAATATAAAGAGTGTCAGCATGATAAAGATTATCAGAAATCTGCTCCTTTTATCAACCAATATGATCACCAGCCTTAAATATCAATTCGAAACCCGGTTGGGACCTGTAATCCTTTCTCAACACCGTTGTTTCTATGCCCTTTAACCTCGCTTTATCTGCTCTGCCGATAATTCTCTGCAGATCCTCTTCGCTGTAGGCTCTCGCCTCAATTTTTATCCGGGGATAGGAATAAGATAAATTGCTCATGCTGCCCAGCTTGTCCAGAGTTTTAACTGCTGATTTTATCAGGTTAAAATGTTTGTCCGGCTTATTATAATTATTCAGGACTCTGCGGTATTCAGCCTCTTTAACTTCAAGGTCTTCCAGACGGACCTGGAGCAGAGTTTTCTCATCACGAATTTCTTTAATGTCCCGGGAGATCTTAAAACCTAAAAAAGCTGTTATAGCAACAGACAGAAGCAAAAATATAACTATTTCTCTTTTACGGCTCATTATTAAAGCCAATAAAGGATTGACGAAATTTATTTTGTTCTCATTTAAAATATTAAAGCTCACGATATATCCCTCCCACTGCGGCCAGCAGATGAGGGGAGTTAAGATTTAGAAATTCAGAGGTCATCTTATCTTTTGCAAATTGAAAGCGGGAAAAAGGAATCTCACACCATCTGTGACCTCCGGATAATTGAGGTGTTTCCATAAAATTTTCATCCAGAATTCGCACATAAACTTTACGCGGAGGCTCCCGGCCGATTTCCTGCCTGAAATATTCATCGGCCTCTTTAACAAAAAACTCAGGTTCCTTTTCTTTCCGCTTATTTCTTGTTCTGCTAAAATAAAAATATATCTCGTTATTCCCGCCGGCCGAGAGAAAAACTTTATCATGATAAACTTCCAGAAGAATAATGTTCTCCCGCCGGGCAAGCTCATTGATTAAGGGCCAGATCACATCTGCTCTGAGAGTGATTTCATGATAACAATTATATGTCCTCCACAATATTTTTCTATAACTTTTTATTGTTTCTTTTTTTACTGCTGCCAGATGTAAATTGATCTTCTTTGCATCTTTATTGATCACTGAATAATCGACCATGGCTTCAGTGAGTCTGTATTCGGTCATCCTCTCAGCTTCTACATCAAGATAATCTCTGGTTTCACTGCGGGATAGCACAGGCATCTGAAAAAATTTGCTGCTGGAGGATTCCTCGGGCAGCACGGCGATGACCCGGTTAATTTTTTCCTGACTTTTGTTTTTGAGTATTCTCAGTCTGTCGGATACATGTTCAGCCCTGAAGGCTTTTTCTTCTGCAGCCTCTTTTGAAATTTTTTCAATAAAGAATTCTTTCACTGCCAATTTATTTTTTCTGTTCTTTGCAGCTATAACCTTCAAAATCTCTTTCCTGCCAAAGAATATAAAACAGGTATTTTTTCTGGAAAACATATTATCTCCCTCACTTTTTTTCTTGTTGATCGAAATAATAGTTTAAATTCCTATTCATATTTTTGTCGATCCTCTCAACCTGCAGAGAAAATATACCCCGGTTTTCTTTTTCGCTCTCCATTTCTAAATTAATATTGACTGAAAAAACATTTTCCCCGTTTTCATTTTTGACTTTATATATATCTGTGAATCCATCTGCTCCTCGGTCCTGAGAAAGATCGAATATTACCGGCGCAGCATAAGTTCCTGAATGAATGACAGATTCCATTTTTATTTCATCTATAAGAAGATCATCTCTTCTGACCTGCCATATATACTCTGAGATCTGCAGGCTCAAAATCAGGCTTAAAACAGTCAGCAATACCAGAACATATAACGAGAGAAATCCTTTTTCTCTACAAAATATACTGCGAACTAGAGATTCGGAGTTTGAAATGTTTTTCTTTTCCATCTCAATGGTTTTTCACCTCCTCCTGATCTGATGATTTTAATTAAAATATATCCTGAGCTTCCTTCTGTTCCTGCCTTAAATGACGCTTCCTCAACTTGATTTAGAAGAGAATCTCTTCTGGTGTAATTGATTTCACCGTCATCCCCGCCGCCTTCTATTCCCCTTTTTTCCCGGCTAAACCATAAATCCTCCCCCTGAAAGCTGTATTTTCTCCATTCCACTTCTTCTCCTTCCTTGGTTATTTTCATCTCTAAAATCGAATTTTGTGAATCATCAAGTCTGACTTTTTCTGCTCTGGCCATATCTCTGGTTAGACGCAGACCTACTAGAATAAGGTCATGCTTTAAAATGTTGTCATCATTTTTTACTTTTAAATTTTCCAGACCTGTTCTCAAAATGCCCAGGCTCATCATCAAAAGAAAGGACATAGAGGTCAGAACCAGCAAAAATTCTATCAGGGTAAAACCTTCTTTTTTACGGAATAGTCTTAAATACTTTAAAAGATTTATTTTTCAACCCCCCCATCTTCCGAGCCATCCTCCGCGTTCTATAAAGGTAAAATACAGGCTGTTATTATCTGAATCTGTTATGGTGAAGACGTAAATGTCGATTAAAATCGACATATCTTCAGCGCTGGTTATTGTCCAATTTTTTATATATTCAGGATGGTTATCTCCGGAAATATAATTCGTTTCCAGAAGCTGAGCCAGTTTTAAATCCTGCCCCAGAAGAGACAGCAGCTTATCACCTTCAGGAGCGGTGAGATTATGGACGATCTCCTGAGAAATTTCCTGAGCTGTCAGATAAAATTCCATTTTCCTTCCCCTTCTCTCCTGTTTTTGCTCGACAGCAAGAGAAATGGAAAGATAACTGGCCGAAATAATTCCGAGAAGCGTCATCGCTATTATAACTTCCATGAGAGTAAAGCCTCCTGTTTTATTCCAGCCTGATGCGCCCTCTGTTATTGACCACAATTTTTTCAACGCTCTCACCCACCTTCCATTCAAGAGTGCCGCTGCGGGAATTGCCGGAAGCGGCAAATTGAAAAGGAACCAGCCAGTTATCATCTGAAAATCCCGGGAATTTGACCTCACCACTTATACTAACCTGCCTGTCAGTATGATCATGTGAGCTGTCGATTTTTCTTGGGTAGACTTTTACCGCTGGTCTTTCCTCTTTGTGAATTTCGAAAGTTGACTTCTCGAGAACCACTTCAACGCCAGTACCGCTCAAATAAGCCTCGCTGCGGGCATAATGTACTACCTGCAGCAGATCCGAGCGGGTGCGGTTTCTTAAAATCATATCTTCAACCAGGTAAAAATCCGGCCCCAGAAAAGAAGAGCTCACCAGCAAGAT
The DNA here is from genome assembly GCA_964436625.1 of uncultured Halanaerobiaceae bacterium. GTDB lineage: Bacteria > Bacillota > Halanaerobiia > Halanaerobiales > Halarsenatibacteraceae > Halarsenatibacter. Next base: position 11,128 of record CAYTDP010000017.1, read on the forward strand.
CAGGGTCATGAGCAGCAGGAGTTCAAAAATTTTCATCGTTATCACCACCCTGATAATTCAATTCTCTTAAAATATGGATCACTATTCCAGTTCAAATTCATCGGTCGAACTTTTGTATTTCAGCTTATTCTCGCCGATTTCTTCTTCATGTGTCAGGATATAATTTTCTTCTTCTTCCCCATCCCAGGCAAATTCTATATTCTCCATCGACTCCAAAAAATCAAAATCCTCATCCGTAAGAAAATTATCGCCCGTCTTTAATTCCCAATAATCTCTGTCCGTCAACACAGCCTCAATATCCGCCCGGGCCTGCTGTAATTCCATCTTTATGCCGGTCACTTCTGCTGTCTCGATAACTCCTGTAAGATTGGGCAGACTGACCGACATTAAAATACCCAGGACTGCTATTACCGCCAGCATCTCCAGAAGTGTAAATCCCGAATTCCCTTTTGCACTCTTAAAAAAAGCGATTTTCATCTCTATCATCTCCTTGATTTTATTTTTTATGAACAATACTTTTTTAGACAGGAACAAAGTGGACATTAAATTACGGCAAAGCTGCCGTATAACTCCCAGAGCGGGGCCAGCAGAACAACTGCCAGCAGTCCCACCATAATAGCCAGTATCAAAATAAGTGCTGGTTCAAGCGAGACGCTGAATCTGTCCATATACCCTTTTTCTTTTCTGCGGCAGTATTGTGAACAAAATGATACAGTTTTCAAAAAGCTGCCCGTTCTCTCACCTCCCAGCAAAATTTCCTGTAAATTTTTTGGTATCGGCAGCCACCTGTTTAAAGAATCTGCCAGGGATCTGCCTGAATTGAGATCGACAATTATCTCTTCGCTTTTTTTGATATAAAAGTCGTTTTCTGTAACCTCGGCTGACTGTCTGATGGACTCAGTTATCTCAGTTCCCGATTCCAGAGATAATAAAAGAGAATCGAAAAATGCTCCTAAAAGCCTGAAACGGACAAAAGAGGACAGCACCGGTATTTTATCAAAAAGTATATAAGAAGTTTTTGTGCCCATAAATATTTTTTTTAGCAAAATTCCTGCCGTCCAGATCAAAAAGATTAATAGTACTGTTGCCGGTAGACTTAAAAAATCATTCAAGCTTAAAAATAATCGGGTTAAATAGGGCATTTCCAGCGACATGTCCTGATAGACACTTATCAGTGCGGGCAAAAAGAAATTCAAGCTAATAAAAATCATCAGGATAAAAAACATCATGGTGAACATCGGATAGTAAATTTTTTTGATCAGCTCCCGGCGGTAATCAGCTCTTTTTTTGTAATAATTTTTTAAATTTTTAAGCGTTTGAGTGAGACGGCCTCTGCGCGAAGCCATTTGAAACATTTTTATGAAAAATTCGGGCAGATCACCGCTGCATCTTGTCACAGCTTTTTCCGGGGAAATTCCCTTATTTAAATCATCTGTCATAAACTCCAGGGAAGTCTTTAAATTTTTATTAAATTTATCCTGGAGAGAATAATCTAAAGCCTGCGAAAGGGTATAACCACCCTTGAGATACATATGCCACTGCTCGATTAAATTTATTAGTTCTTCATACTCGCGGTTTTTCATCTCAACACCCTTTCAACCTCTTCAATCTCGACCAGACCGGCTTCTGCTTTCTGGCAGCCATCCTCTAAAAGTGTGCAGGTTTCTTTTTTCTCTCTGATATTCTCCAGTTTTTTTCTATCATGACTGTTCATGATAGCCTGCTGATAAATGCGATCAATGTAAATAACTTCCTGAATGGCCGTCCTGCCCCTGAAGCCGCTGTCGAAGCAGACCTCGCAACCTTTACCCTCACATTCTCCGCAGGTTTTCCGCAGCAATCTTTGAGAAACTATACCCAGCAGAGTTTCAGCAGTCAGATAGGAAGGAATCCCCATTTCTCTAAGCCTGATAATCGTTCCCAGAGCATCGAATGTATGTATTGTCGTCAACACCAGATGTCCGGTCAGGGCAGCTCTAACTGCCATTCTAGCGGTTTCAATGTCCCTGATCTCGCCCACCATGATGATATCCGGATCCTGTCTGAGTCCGGCTCTTAATTTTTCAGCAAAACTTCCTCCTTCCTCGGAGTTAACCTGAATCTGACTGACACCTTCCAGATAAATTTCCACCGGGTCTTCCAGAGTTATTATATTTATCTCCTCCCGCCTGATCCTGTCCAGACAGGCAAAGAGAGTTGTTGTTTTTCCGCTTCCAGTAGGGCCACAAACAAAAATTATACCCTGGTTGGAGGCAATCATTTTCTCCAGCAAAAATTCATTTTCCTCTCTAAAACCCAGCTCGGTTAATTTCATCAATTTCTCCTCGCCGATCAATCTTCGTAAGACAGCCTTTTCTCCTCGCACAGTAGGAATTATCGAAACTCTGAACTCGCAATCTCTTTTTCTATCCCACGAGGGCTGCCAGCGAAGCACCCCTTCCTGAACTTTTCTGCTTTCAGTTATATCAAGTCCGGATAAAACTTTTAATCTTGATATAAGGCTCTGCAGTTTATCATCAGTGAGATTCGACACAGTCTCCAGCAGTCCATCCCGGCGAAATCTTATTCTGCCTCTGCTGTCGAGGGGTTCAAAGTGTATATCGCTGATATCAAAATCGATACATCTTTTGATGAGGCTCTGCAGCAATTTTTCGACTGTCACCTGACTGCCGGCAATGCTTAAATTTTTCATATTTATTTACCTCCCGAAGATATAAATTCCAAATATGGTTCTTTATAGTTATTCGTCGGCTGTAAAAAATTTCCTGCAATAAAATTACATTTTTTTCTTTTAAGCAATAAAAAAGCTCCAGCGGCAAAGCTGGAGGGATAGCACGGGATATAAATTTTTTAAGGGGCTTCTTTATATCAGCTGGTTTAATATAGTTTAATTCATATTCATACTGCTTATTATTGGAAGCTGACCAAAATTTTGAAAAATTTCCAGTATCACTTGCTTTATAGCTTCGGATACTCTTTTAAGCACCAGCAATTAAGTTTATAGGTAACTCTGCTGAGTATACAGCATATATGAAAATTTAACCATCTGTTTCGGAGAGGGCCCGGGTTTAAAAGTCAGGCTTTAACTATCACATGGTAATATATCTATTTTCAGGTATTATATCCAGAGCAAATTCTGTCGGCTCAAACCAGATTTCATGAGCTGCTTCTGCCTGGTATACAAGCATCCGGGTGCCATTTTCTCTTTCTGCCCCTTTATTTTCGGCCAGTTTTAGAAGTTTTGAAGGGGGCGAAGAATAAGATAGATCAAAAATTTTATGATCTGCTGTTATACCTTTTGCTCCTGGAAACATTTCATCCTGCCAGCCCAGGGGAGTTGCATCGATAACGAGTTCAATTTCGGAAAGCGAATCCATTATATCATCACGTTTAAGAGGTATTACAGCGGAGTTTATCCTTTCGCTGTCAATAATATCTTCCACCAAATTTTCCGCTCTGCTTAATGTCCTATTGGCTATAGTTATATTGACATTTTCAAAAAAAGAAGCATTTAAAGCCATCGCCACAGATCTGGCAGCTCCACCGGCTCCCACAAGCAGTGCGTTCAAATCTTTTTTCTCCCGGGAAAACCATTCAGCTAAAAGCTTTTTTATAGCGAGAAAATCCGTGTTATAGCCAGCGGCAAAATCATCTTCAATTTTTACTGTATTTACAGCTCCAATCTTTTCTGCGCTGTCATCGATCTGATCCAGCATGGGCAAAATATCGATCTTAAAGGGATAGGTTAAATTTATTCCCCGGAAAGATAGAGTTTTAATCGCCTCAAAAGCCCGGGAAAGCTGAGACGGTTCCAGAGAAAAATCCTTATAAACTGCCGGCAAATTTATTTTCTCATAAATTTTATTGTGTATAGCCGGGGATAGACTGACTTCTGTATCTGTGCCAAAAAGACCGGTCAAATATTCAGGGCGATATAATCTTTGTCTCTGGCTGCCGCTTTCAAAATTTTTAGATATCATTGGTTATCTCCTCAAGCCTTTGTCTGTCTCTGATTACTATATGTTTATCTTCAATAGTAATGAGCTCCTGATCGATCAATTTGTTGATAGTTTTGGTGACTGTAACCCGGCTGACGCCCAGAAGATTTGCTATTTCCTGATGGGTCAAAACCAGATCTATTATGGTTCTACCATCATCTTTCCGACCAAAATTTTCTCCAAATCTCAGCAAAAGATTGGCCATTCTTTCCGTAGCATCATGAAATACCAGATCTCTAACCTCGCTGGTGAGAAGTCTGGTTTTTTTGGATAGCGATTCTATAATTTTAAGAGCCAGACGCGGCTTATCTATTATCATATTTTCGAGTCTGTCATAGGGCAGAGTTAAGAGACGGGCACTTTTCTGAACTTCTGCGGTAACCGGATGGGGATTATGATCAAAAAGAGAAATTTCCCCGAACAGATCTCCTTCCTGAAGGATTGTCAAAACCTTTTCCTTCCCCTCAGGTGAAAGCATTGTCAATTTCACCCGTCCTCTGACGAGCAGGAATAGGTTTTTGCTATCGTCCTTTTCAAAAAAAATAATCTCACCCTGCGAATAACTTTTGACATGGCTGTTTTCACAGATCATTTTTATCTCTTCTCGATCCAGTCTGGAAAAAACCGCAAGATCTTTAAGGCAATCTTCAGTCGCTTTCATTTTGGGCCTCCCCATTATGACATTTTTGGCAGTAGCCATAAAACTTTATAAAATGATTCACCGAAAAGAAATCATATTCATCTTCCAGTCTGGCTTCAAAATCCTCCAGATCTTCATCATTAAATTCTATTATCTTTTCACAATTTAAGCAAATCATATGATGATGATGACTGCGAGATTCCAGCAGTTCATAATATTTATGATCGCTGTCAAAATCCAGGCGGTGAATAAATCCCAGCTCACAGAATAATTCCAGATTGCGATAAACAGTGGCAAGTCCTAGATCGGGGTTGATCTGCTGAACTTTTTTGTGAAGCTTCTCAGCCGTGAAATGACGATCTCTGTATTTTAAAAGCGTTTTGAGTATATCCCGACGCTGGGAGGTCAGCTTGTAATTTTCTGCTCTCAATTTATTGATAAACTCATCCAGTTCAGCACCTTCTTCATCCTGGGGAAAATTCATAAATAATCAGCTCCTAAGATAATATAAGTGTTCAAAAAAAATAACTAAAATGTAATAATTTAAACTGTCTTATTGACTTGTTTCGCAAAAAATCATATAATGATTTTGAAATATGCTGTCGAATATTGCAAATTAAAAAGGGAGGTAAATGATGAAAGCAACTGGAATAGTCAGAAAAGTTGATGAACTGGGCAGAATGGTGATTCCAATAGAGTTAAGAAATACCATGGACATCAAAGAAAAGGATCCTATCGAAATTTATGTTGAAGATGACAGCATTATATTAAAAAAATACGAGCCCGACTGCATCTTTTGCGGCAGCACGGAAAACACTGTAGAAGTAAAAGAAAGAATTATATGTGAAAATTGCCTGGAAGATCTCAGTCAGGAAAATCAGTAGAACTAGCGTAAAAAGTAAACTATAACTCACACAAATCGCGATAAAAGTTAATTAATTTTAAGATATTTTTTAAACAGCACCCCGACCGGGGTGCTGTTTAATATTTTATCAGATCACAGACGACTATCGAGCGAATACGTGATCACCTATTCTTTGAACTATCGGTCTTTGGGATATCCAGGCTAAATTGGTGGCTACCTCAGGGTTGTAAAAGAAATATGACTGTCTGCTGGGATCATATCCTGTCAGAGCAGCTCTGGCCGCATCTCTGGACTCCTGGTCCGGATAAAGATTGGCCTGCCCGTCCATCAAAGAGCTGAACTGGCCATCCTCACTGATGACATCGTGAATATTATCGGGAAATCTATGATCTTCCACACGATTTACAATCACCGCCCCGACGGCTACCATACCTCTGAAGTTTTCTCCCCGGGCTTCTCCGTGAATAATTCTGGCCAGAGTCATAAGCTCGTTCCGGGAGACGCTGTATTTACTGACGAGCTTGTTACTGCTCAGACTTTTTTGAACGGTTATGTCCAGTCTGCCATCCGTAACCAGATCATAATTATCCTGAAATCTTTTGACAGCCTCTTCAGTTCTGGGCCCGTAAAGCCCATCTATAGAACCATCATAATAACCCCTATCAGCCAGCTCTCGCTGGAGCAGAGCCACATCCGCTCCTTCATCTCCGGGAGCGAGTTCTCTTTCTCCAGGGTTAAGGTTGTAACTTCCCAGAACTTCTTCTTCAGCGCTAATTATCATTGTCAGGGTCAAAAACATAACTATCATGCCTATTTTCCATATTTTACTGCTGTTCATGATTATCACCTCATCTTTTTGCAGTGCTTTCTGCAGTCAGTTATTATCGCATAAAACTCTCCAGCCAGCGCAGACCTTTAGTGACAATAAAATCGTTCTCTGTCAGCGGTTCGACCAGAATCGTATAAAAACCGGCCAGATTACCACCTAATATATCAGTGAATATTTGATCCCCGATAACTACCATATTTTTTCGAGGGATATCAAATTCTTTTTGCACTCTTAATAAGTTTTTGCTTAATGGTTTTAAAGACATACCGTAAACAGGGAATCCAAATTCTCCGGCTAAATATTCTGTGCGTTCTGTTACCGTATTCGAAACGAAAGAGATTTTAAACCCCATTTCATCCGCCCTGTAGATCCAGGTCTTGATTCTGCCTGGAATTTCCTGACAGGAGTACGGCATAACTGTGTTGTCAATATCTATTACCAGACCAGAAAGATACCGGTCGCTGAAATAATCCATGTCTATATCGGAAATGTGTTCAAATCTGTCATCTGGCTTTAACAATTCTAACATGTAATTAGTCCCGCCTCAAGTATTTTGCAAATTTTGGTCGCTCTATGATGATAAGTTTTTAGCAATTTAATCACTCCAGCTCCAGTTCATCTTTTTTTATTTCGACCGGAAATCTGGACTGCAGGTCCTGCAAGATTTCTCTTGCAATTTTATGAGTTCCAGGAGTTACATCAAGTTTTATAATGCCTTCCTCCCCTTCATCAAGGGTCATCATGGCAATACCTTCATAAGATTTGAATATCATATCCACAAAAACAAGTTCTTCCTGAGGAACTCTGGCGATTATGCGATAGGTATCATCCGGCGGGATGAAATCTTCCTCTTTATTCATCTTTTTCTCTCCTGATAATATAATTTTCTCCCACATCATGATCCACCTTTAATTTTACCAGGCTCTCCGGATGGGGAGCAACCTCTATTCGTCTCCCCTCACTATCATATAATTCCTCCACGCTCTGTTTGAAAACCTGGCATCCAGGTCCGAAAATCTCCAGTTCATCACCGACAGATATTTTATTCTTGACTTTGACAATAGCGGTTTGGGTTTCTGGAAGATAGCCCCTGATCAGGCCTACGAATCGGTAATCTCTTATATAACTGGAGCTTTTATAATTTTGAGCTTCTGGACCCGGGCTCCCCTCAAAAAAGCCGCTGGTGTAGGGGCGATGACTTATTTTATTCAATTCCTCCTGCCATTTTTCTTTGATTGCGTATTCTTCCGGTGAATCAGCAAATTTATCCAGAGCGGTTCTGTAAACCGAAGTTACCGCAGCCACATAATGGACGCTTTTCATGCGGCCTTCAATTTTTAAAGCATCAACTCCCAGATTGACCAGTTCGGGAATTCTGTTCAAAAGATTAAGGTCTCTGGAGTTCATTATATAAGTGCCGTTCTCATCTTCTTCGATGGGATAAGATTCCTCCGGCCTGTTTTCCTCCACGAGACTGTACTTCCAGCGGCAGGGCTGGGCACAGGCCCCTCGATTTGCATCTCGGCCGGTCATATAATTGCTGAGCAAGCATCTCCCGGAATAAGATATGCACATGGATCCATGAACAAACATTTCCAGTTCAGCTTCTGTCATCTCATTTATATATTCTATCTCGCCCCGGGAAAGCTCGCGGGCAAGTATGACCCTTTTAATCCCCCGATTTTCCCAGAACTTTACACTCGCCCAGTTAACGGTATTGGCCTGGGTGCTCAGGTGAATGGGGAGCTGGAGATTCTCACGCTCGATAAGATAAAGCACTCCTGGATCGGAAACTATCACGGCATCGACACCAATTTCCTCAAGAAAATGTAAATATTCGAGCATACCCTTTAATTCCATATTGTGAGGAATGATGTTCATAGTAACATAGATCGAGCTTCCTCTCTGACGGGTATAATCTATAGCTTCATGCATTTCTTCTCGACTAAGATTTTCAGCCCCCGCCCTCAAGCCAAATTCTTTGCCTCCACAATATACAGCATCGGCTCCATAATCCAGGGCAACTTTTAGTTTTTTGAGATTTCCAGCCGGTGCCAGCAATTCTGGCAATACCATAAAAAATCCTCCCGTCAACTGACCATTTATTTAATTCATTTGTCCACATCAATCCATCCACATCAATCCAAAAGCTTTCTCTGTCTTTTCAGATGTTCCTGATAGGATTTGGTGAATTCATGGCTTCCATCTCCCCTGGCAAAAAAGAAAAGATAGTCATTGTTATCCGGTTCGACGGCAGCCTTGATAGCTTCATCTCCGGGACTGGCAATAGGGCCTGGCGGCAGTCCGGAATAGAGATAGGTATTATAGGGAGAGTCCACCTCTAAATCGCTGTACATCAAGCGCTCTTTTCTCTCCGTGAGAGCATACTGCACTGTGGCATCTATCTGCAGGCGCATATTATCTTTTAACCTGTTGAGAATAACCCCGGCTATTACCGGTTTTTCTTCCGGCAAAACAGCTTCCTTCTCAATCAGAGAGGCCAGAACCACAACTTCCCGGATTGTCCAGTTTTCCTGAAAGTTCATCCGGGACTCCTCAAAATTATCGCGTTCAGAGATAAAACTCTCAATTTCATCCAGCCACTTTTCCTCAAATCTATCCAGCATCGTATCGATTAAATCGCCGGGATCAATATCATAGGGGACCAGGTAAGTCGTCGGATAAAGAAAGCCCTCAACTCTGTACTGGACTCTATCGGAGTCCGGCAGATAATCTCTGCCGGCTGCTGATCTGCGGGCCTCCTGCAAAAATTCATCTTCGGTCAATTTCAAATTGGAAGCTGCTCGGCTGGCTATTTCCTCCACGGTGCTGCCTTCCGGCACAGCCAGCCGCTCTGTGTAGACCCGGCCCTGACCTATTTTTTCAACAATTTCGCCGACTTTCTGGTTTCTGGAAAATTTATAAACACCGGCCTGCATATTTCGATCCATGTCCTGCAGGCGGGCGTAAATCTTGAAAAGATGACGGGATCTTATAACGCCTTTATCGAATAATTTATCGGCAATCTCCTCAAGAGAAGACCCAGCAGACACTTCAACCCTTCTCTCTTCAGCAGATTTTTCCTGCCATTCTTCTGCAGGTCGGCGGTGATGATCAAACCATAAATACAGAGAAGCCGTCATGAGTAAAATTAAAAAAACTATACCGGCTTTTTTCATCTCCCTGGCCTCCCGGGTATTTTACTCGGTTTCTTCCTCCGCGTAATAATGCTTGCAGACATCTTCAAATTCCTTATCATCATCGATAATAGTCAATACTTCCTCGTCCCCTTTATCAATTATTTTCATAATCAGGGCTGTTTCCTCTTCCTCAACTTCCTCTTTTTCAGCTTCGGCGGGCGAAAGAATACAGTAAGTTTCACCTTTCAAATTAAATTTGTCCTGAAAATAAAATCTTTTATGTTCCTCTTCATATTCTATCACCAGCTCTTTATTATCAGGATCATACCAGTATCTGCCTTCATCAGTTTGCACAGCTTTTTCCTCCTTAATTAATCGATGCTTTCCAGATATTTTCTCAAAATTAAAGAAGCAGCCAGCTTGTCCCTCTTTCTTTTCCTTGCTGCCCGGGATAAATCTGCTTTTAGTAAAACCCTTTCTATCTCAGCGCTGGTCAACCTCTCATCCATCAGTATAACCGGAAGATGTAAATTTTCCCTCAGATCATCGACAAATTTTTCAGTTATTTCAGCCCGTTCTCCCCGACCTCCATCCATATGCAGAGGAAGTCCTACAACAATCTTCTCGATGTCATGTTTCTCCACGATATCAGACAATTCCTCGAGTACATCTTCAAAACCGCTGTTTTTTATTGTTTTTAAAGGCAGCGAAGTGAGGTGGAGCTCATCGCTTACAGCTACCCCTATTCTCGCATCACCATAGTCAAGACCCAAAATACTCACTCAGATTAGGCATCCTTTCAATTTATTTTTTCTAATAACTCATTATAACTTTCACCGCTGATGTTTGCAAACATAATTTTCTCAAAAAATAAGTCCCGGCCTTCCGGCCGGGTAATAAGTATAAAATATTTTTTGAGTTAATCTTCTTCAAGATAGCTGCTGATAAGTTCCTCCAAAAGCTCATCTCTGTCTATTGTCCTGATCATAGTCCGGGCATTCTGATGGCTGGTGATGTAGGCGGGATCTCCGGAAATTAAATAACCAACTATTTGATTTACGGGATTATAACCCTTGTCCTCCAGAGCTTTGTACACTTTTTCCAGCACATAACCAGCCTCATTCATCTCTTCACTCAAGTCGTAATCGAACTTTACAGTTTCATCACCTATATCGTTCTTTTGCTTGTTCATGATCAACACCCTCGCAATTTTTTGCAGGCACTCTTTTTAAGCCAGGTTATAAATTTTCCTCGACAAGTCTGCGGGCGGTAGCAAAAGCCCTGTCAATATTTTCAGGATTGCTGCCGCCGGCCTGGGCCATATCCGGCCTTCCACCTCCCCCGCCTCCAACTTCAGCGGCGATTTTACCGATCATATCTCCGACATCAAAACCTGTCTCAACCAGTTTTGAACCTGCACGTGCTATCAGGAAAACACTTCCCTCCCCCGTGCTGGCCAGAACAATAAAACCATTGTCCAGCTGTTCTATCAATTCATCGCTGAGGATTCTCAGAGTTTCTCTGTCAGTCCCCTGGAGATTTTCCATGATGATATCCACGCCATCAATCTTTTCTTTTCTATTTAACAGCTCCTCGGCTTTTTGAGAGGCAAGCCTATCCTGAAGTGATTCGACCTTCTGCTCCAGCTCGTCTTTCTCTTCTTTTAGATGTTTGACTGCATCTAACAATGAATTTTCATCAGAATTTAACTCTCCGGCCAGTTCATCAATCCTGTTCTGCTGCCGGCGCAGATAATTGAGTGAATTTGTGCCGGTAGTCGCTTCAATTCTGCGAATTCCAGCTGCTATGCTGCTCTCGTCAATAATTTTAAAAAGACCAATTTCTCCTGTGGCCTGAACATGAGTTCCTCCGCAGAGTTCCAGGCTAAAGTCATCTATCTCAATAACCCTCACCTCTTCACCATATTCTTCTTCAAAAAGCGCCTGCGCTCCTCCTTCTTTGGCTTCTTTAACCGAAGTAATGCGGGATTCAACTTCTCTGTTTCTCAATATTTCAGCATTCACACGATCTTCAATCTCTGCGATTTCTTCCTCCTCCAGGCTGCCAAAATGGGTGAAGTCAAATCTCAATCTATCGGGAGCAACCAGCGAGCCCGACTGTGTGACGTGATCGCCCAGAACTTCCATGAGTGCCTGATGCAGCAGGTGCGTGGCAGTATGGTTTCTGGCCGTAGCCCGTCTCAGAGTCGAATCAACTTCCAGCTTTACTTCTATATCGGCTGTCAGCTCCCCCTCTTTGACCTTTACCTGATGAACCGGCAGCCCAAGAAAATCCCTGACATCATTAACTTCAGCTTCCAGATCATCATCGAATATCAATCCTTTATCTCCTACCTGGCCACCGGATTCGGCATAAAAGGGGGTCACATCAAGAATAACTTCCCCCTCTGCTCCGGCCGATAAATTTTCCACCTCTTCGCCATCTTTGATCAAAGCTATAATTTCGGCTTTTTGTTCCAGCTTTTCATAACCGACAAATTCAGGCTTATCATCCATATTTTCCAGTATTTCTTCGTAAATTTCTACTTCGCCGCCGGCAAAACCGCCTTCCGTACGGGCCTGCCTAGCTCTCTGGCGCTGTTCTTTCATGGCCTCTTCAAAACCTTTTTCATCAACCTCGAGATCTTTTTCGCTTAGTATATCGCGGGTGATGTCAAGAGGAAAACCATAGGTATCATAAAGTTCAAAAGCTCTTTTTCCGCTCATGGTGGTTCGATTCTCAGATTCCATCTCTTCGATTTGATCTTCCAGTATGTCCAGACCATCTTCCAGAGTTCGCAGAAAGCTTATTTCTTCTGATTTTACAACCTCTTCTATGAAATCCTGTCTCTGACCGATCTCCGGATAACCGCCCGACATAACTTCAATTACTTCCTCTACCAGCGTGTAAAGAAAAGGTTCAGAATAACCAAGATCTCTGCCATATCGAGAAGCTCTTCTCAGAAGTCTGCGCAGCACATAACCTCTGCCTTCATTGGAAGGTATTACGCCGTCAAAAACTGCCATGGTGACGCCGCGTATATGATCGGAGATCACTCGGAGTGCAGTTTTAATCTCTTCTTTTTCATCATAACTGCAGCCGGTCTGTTTTTCCACTTCCCGGATTATCGGAAACATGATATCAATTTCGAAATTGGAATCGACCCCCTGAAGTACGGAGGCGGTCCTTTCAAGACCCATGCCGGTATCTATATTTTTTTGAGGAAGTTCGACATACTCACCTGCATCGGTATAATCATACTGGGTGAAAACCAGATTCCAAAGTTCCAGAAAACGATCCCCTTCTCTCTCCAGCACTTCATCGCTGAGTTCGTCAACAGGCTCTATACCGTATTCTTTTCCCCTATCCAGATGTATTTCCGAACAGGGGCCGCAGGGCCCGGTGCCGATCTGCCAGAAGTTTTCATCCATCCCCCTCCTGATAATTTTTTCGGGAGGAACACCTATATCATCATGCCAGATATCGAATGATTGGTCGTCGTCATGAAAAATAGTTATGATCAGGTCTTCTTCAGGAAACTGGAGAACTTCAGTAACGTATTCCCAGGACCATTCTATAGCCTTTTGCTTAAAATAATTGCCGAAGGAGAAGTTTCCGAGCATTTCAAAGAAAGTTTGGTGACGGGCTGTTTTCCCTACATTCTCAATATCGTTGGTTCTGATGCATTTCTGAGAGGTTACCATTCTTTCCCGCGGGGGTTCCTCGCTCCCGCTAAAATAAGGCTTTAATGGCGTCATACCTGCATTTATCCAGAGCAGAGATGGGTCATTTTTGGGAACGAGCGGTGCGCTTTTGCGGGCCAAATGACCCTTGCTTTCAAAAAACTCTATAAAAGACTGTCTGAGATCATCTGCCTTCATTATCCATCCTCCCTTAATATTTTAGCAAATCTTTTTTTGCCTACTTTTAAAATTGTGCCATGTTCTACATCCAGATCATAATCGGCCGTTTCAATTTTGTGTTCATCAAGGCTTACAGCCCCCTGATCTATCAACCTCATGGCTTCACTGTTACTATCAGCAAAACCCGCTCTGGTGATCAAATCCACAATCCATATCTCACCGTTCTCATCCAGATCTTCAGAGGTTATTTTTATCTCCGGTAGATCTTCGGGAATTCCACCTTCCAGAAATACTTTATCAAATTCTTCCGCTGCCTCTTCAGCTTTAACTTCGTCATAAAAGCGTTCCACCAAATTATGAGCCAGTTCTCTTTTGATATCTCTGGGGTTTTCTTCTCCTTTATCCAGCCTATTCTCTAACTCTTCCAATTCATCCGGGTCGACATCTGTCAGCAATTCAAAATAACGATATATCAAATCATCCGGGAGAGACATTACCTTGCCGAACATATCAGCGGGTTTTTCTTCTATACCTATATAATTATCAAGGCTTTTGCTCATTTTATCTTCTCCATCAAGCCCCTCAAGCAGCGGCATCATAATCAGTATCTGCGGTTTCTGACCGAATTCTTTCTGCAGTTTTCTGCCGACCAGCAGATTAAACTTCTGATCGGTCCCTCCCAGTTCAATGTCCGCTTCCAGAGCCACTGAATCATACCCCTGCAGAAGCGGATAGAGAAATTCATGGATTGAAATCGGCTGATTGTTCTCCATCCTGCGGGCAAAATCTTCCCTTTCCAGCATTCTGGCTACTGTATAGCGCGAAGAAATATTTATAACATCTGTAGCATCTAGCTCCCCCAGCCAGCTGCTGTTAAAATGAAGTCTGGTCTTGTCAGGATCCAGAATTCGTGAAAATTGTTCTTCATAAGTTTGAGCATTCTTTTGAACTTCTTCTTCAGTCAGCTGGCGTCTGGTCTTAGATTTACCGCTGGGATCTCCTATCATGCCGGTAAAATCACCTATTATCAGGTGAACTTCATGACCAAAATCCTGAAATTGTTTTAATTTGTTTAAAACAACAGTATGGCCCACATGCAGATCAGGCGCCGAGGGATCCAACCCCAGCTTGACCCTCAGCGGCCTGTCCTCTTTTTCGGCATTTTTCAATTTTTCTTTCAAACCATCTCTGTCTATAAGCTCCTCTACTCCCTGAGTCAACACCTTCATCTGCTCTTCAACTGTAAATTTTTTTTGAGTTTTGCTCAATTTTATCATCCGGAAATTTCCGGATTTACACCTCCTGTAAAAAATATTTCACGCAGAATTTGTCAACCACAAATTATGATTATGTATAACTTGATAATATAAACAAATTATGATTTATAGAGATAAAAATTATCTCAAAGAAAGGATTTAAGACATTTTCATATAAGTTAATTATAACAGAATAGAATTTTAGTCACAACCTCGTTTGATTAGCAGTAATATTCTCTTTGTGTTATAATGTATCTGATGAGCGTGATCAACAGGAGGTGTCTGGATTGGCTGCCGCAGAAAAAAGCAGTGAAAAATACAGAATAATAATTTTTGTAAGTGTGATTATTATATCCCTTATATTTGGAATGATGCTTGGGGGAGCAACCTGGATCATGCAGGACACTCCCAGCATATCAGAATACGGTGGAGGTACTCAGGCTTCAAAAATATTCAGCGAAGATGGCGAATTATTAAACAGCTTTTTCGTGGAAAATCGAGTTTATGTGGAACTGGAAGAAATCCCCCGGGAACTCGAACAGGCGATAATTGCTATAGAGGACCAGAACTTTTATGATCACCGCGGAATAGATCTTATGGGTATAGCCAGAGCTTTACTGAGCAATATCAGAGAGGGGAGAATAGCTGAAGGGGGCAGCACGATTACCCAGCAGCTGGCCAGAAGCGCTCTTCTCACCCATGATCGTACCATATATCGCAAACTGCAGGAAATGTATCTGGCTCTGCAGTTTGAGAGACTTTACACTAAGTCGGAGATTCTGGAAATGTATCTCAATGAAATATTTTTGGGGCATAACTCCTATGGCGTTCAGTCAGCATCCAATATGTACTTCGGCCGTGACGTAAGCGAACTAAACCTTCAGGAGTCCGCGATGCTGGCCGGTCTCCCCCGGTCTCCCAACTATTATTCTCCATTGAATAATAGGGAAGCTGCCACCCACCGCAGAAATGTCGTCTTAAACCGCATGGCTGAACTCGATTTCATTTCAGAAAATGAGGCCAGATCAGCAAAACAGGAAGAACTTTCTGTGGCTGAAAGCCAGCAGGAAGAAGAAATAGATGAATTCGCCCGCTATTTTGTCAAACATGTCAGGAAAAGATTGCTCAACATGTTTGGAGCTGAAATGGTTTATGGTGGAGGCCTACGGGTTAAAACAACTCTGGATTCAGAACTTCAGGAGCAGGCTGAATCATCTCTGGAGACAGCTTTAGAGGACAATTTACTCCCTACGGTTGAAAGAGAAACTCTGGCTTCTAAAAAACAGCCTCAGTATTCTTTGACCACAATTGATCCGGAGACCGGTCAGATTAAAGCTATGATTGGCGGTCGAGGAGATGACAGTTTCAATCGCAGCACTCAGGCCACCCGTCAGCCCGGATCCGCTTTTAAACCATTTGTTTACGGTGCCGCTGTGGAGGAAGGTTATTCGCCGGGTGATACGGTTTATGATATTCCCCGCCCCAGCCCCAAACCCGACAGCACCTACCAGATATGGCCGGTGAACTTTGAACACGAATATCACGGTATTGTTTCTTTGCGCCATGCTCTCGCTCAATCTCTAAATGTAGCCGCAGTAAATCTCATCAATGAATTAGGTGTTCGTAATGTTACGGACTTTTCTGAAAGGATGGGAATAACCACCTTTGTAGAACAGGATTATTATGATGATCATTATTCTCTGGCTTTAGGAGGTCTCACACGAGGCGTGACCCCTCTGCAGATGACCTCAGCCTATTCTGTTTTCGCCAATGAAGGCATCTGGGTTGAGCCTTATGTAATCGAAGAAGTCCGTGATCGTGAAGGTAATTTGATTTATGAATCAAATCCCAGCAGAAGAGCGGTATTATCCGAAGCAGAAAATTATCTGGCTTTAGAAATGCTGAAATCAGTAATAGAGGAGGGGACAGGCTGGCGGGCCGATATAGAAGGAGAAGTCGCAGGCAAAACAGGAACTACCAATGACTTCACCGACGCCTGGTTTGTGGGAATGACTCCTGATCTGGCTACCGGCATCTGGATCGGCGAAGATAGCCCCAGGAGAATGACATATCCTCAAATCGGACGACTGGGAAGTGCTCACGCTACCATGGTCTGGGAAAGATATAAAAGCAAAATAAATGAAGAAATGGATATGGAATTCAGTGAAAATTCCTTCTCCCGCCCGGAAGAGATTGTTACCAGAGAGATAGATCCTGTTACCGGTAAGCTGCCTTCAGAAAATCCTCCTGTCACGACGGAGGAAATTTTCATAGAAGATAATCTGCCCCGGGAAGAGAGCAGTTTTTCCGGTCAAGTAGAGGAAATTAGACTTGACAGCAATTCAGGTTTGCTGGCCACAACCCGCTGTCCTGAAGATAGAATCGAAACAGCTCATTACTTGATCTCCGACGGCACTCTTCTGGGACCGAGGACAAAAACCTTCGGCCAGAATAACGCTCCCGAAGGTTATGAACCCATAAGGGGGACCTATCAAGCCCAGGATAGAATGCCCGTAATTGATATAGATAGTGAGACCGGGATACCTGAAGATTTCGTAGAGGATTCACCTGTTTTTGCTTCAGTTCCTACAACGGCCTGTACTGATCATGGGGGTTTTGTCCTCGATGAGCCTGAACTAAGAACGGCAGGTCAACAGGAAGGCGTCCAGCCCGAAGAAAGTCAGGAAGTCCCGGCGGATATCGGTATGGAGCCCAGCGACCAGGAAGGAGCTGCGGCAGAAACAGAAGAGGAAACAGCGGATGATGAGAGAGGCTGGACAATAGAGGAACTGCTGGAAGATTTAAACAATGAAGACGATGTTGAAGAAGAAGCCCTTGAAGATGAGACGGTACCGCAGGAAGAGCTGGCTGAAGAAGAGGAGTCTGAAGACGATGATGAGGATAGAGATGAAAGAATAGATAGAATTCTGGAAATGCTGCAGTCCGATGAGGAGAATGGGGAGTCAGAACAGGAGGAGAAAGCCGATGATGAGTCTGAAGAATAATAAAAATACTGCTGCAGATTTTTTCAGTTTCTTCTAGTTATCAGTCGATAGATATCGTATAAAACCGCAGAATTACCTTTTTTCATTGCAGTTTAATTATTGTTACTCCCATTCCTCCTTCTCCCTCTTTACCTCCCCTGTATTCCTTTACATGTTTATGTGAATCAGCTGCTTCTCTGACGGCTTCTCTTAAAGCTCCACTTCCCTTGCCGTGAATTACCTCCACTTCATTAAGACCGGCTAAAAAGGCATCGTCCAGATATTTTCTCAGTTTGCGCTGAGCTTCTTGATATCTATCCCCTCTCAAATCAAGCGAAGGAGATATCGAATCGCTCTTTTTCACCTGATATTTTTTAACATTGCTTTCAGCGGTACTTTTTTCCCTGGCAGGAGTAAGGTCGGCTAAATCAGCGGTGATCTGCATCACTCCGGCCTGAACTTCAGCCTTCTGCTCATCTTCATCTACCGAAATTATCTCGCCTTCTTTCCCCACGCTTTTTATCTTCACTTTATCGCCGCTGGAAAAGTCAGCTTCCGGCTCCTTTTCGATGCTCTTTTCGTCCTGAGAAAAGTAATCTTTTAATTCTTTGAGTTCAAGATTCAGCTGAGTCTCGAATTTATCGACCTGCCTTTTATCTGTAAAATCACTGTTTTTAAGCTCTGAGATGATTTCTTTGCTGCGGGTTCTCAACCTCTTCAAATCTCTTTTCGCTTTTCTTCTGGTCTCTTCAATAATTTCCTGTTTTTTTTCTTCCAGCTCTTTTTCCCTGGCAGCCAGCTCTTCTTTTCTCCTATCCAGTCTGGCCTGCTTTTTTTCCAGTTCGGAATTTAATTCTTCAAACTTCTGCCTCTCCTCATTCAATTCACGGATTATCTCTTCAACCGCAAGTTCGTCTTTTTCCAGCAGAGATCTGGCCTCTTTTATCAATCTTTCGGGCAATCCCAGCCTCAAGGCAATCTCAAATGCATTGCTTCCCCCCGGTATCCCCATTATGAGGCGATAGGTGGGGCTTAAAGTTTCGACATCGAATTCGACCGAAGCATTTTCGACATTTTCAGTGGTAAAAGCATAACTTTTCAGCTGACTGTAATGGGTTGTGGCCACGCTGACAGCAGCGCGCGATTTAAACTCCTCCAAAATTGAAATAGCCAGAGCAGCACCTTCTCTGGGATCAGTTCCCACTCCTATTTCATCGAGAAGAACCAGAGATTCGCTGCTGGCCCTCTGCAAAAATGTTCTTATATTATTCATATGAGATGAAAAGGTGCTCAAATTCTGTTCGATACTTTGTTCGTCCCCAATATCAGCAAAAACATTGTTAAAAATAGATATTTTGCTGCCGTCCTCTGCTGGAAGAGGAACCCCGGCAGAGGTTAAAACCACAAATAAACCCAGAGTTTTCAATGATACCGTCTTTCCCCCGGTATTGGGCCCGGTAATTACCAGAGTGTTAAAATCATCTCCTACCTCAATATCTATGGGTACAGCCTCATCGCCCAGCAGAGGATGTCTCCCCTGTTTAATATCAATTATCCCTTTTTCATTGATTCGGGGAACAGTCCCATCCCAGTCTTCCATAAAGCCCCCACGGGCAAAACAATCGTCCAGTTTTATCAAAAGTCTATAATTCTGCCTTATCACCCCGGCTTTTTGGCCTATTTTAAAACTTAGCTCCTGCAATATTCTATGAATTTCTTCCTCTTCCTGCTGTCGGAGCTCGCGAAGTTTGTTGTTCAATTCCACAACGGCCATCGGCTCCATAAATACTGTCATACCACTGGAAGAACGCCCATGGATTATTCCAGAGAAAGTGTTGCGATGTTCCTGTTTGACCGGCACCACATATCTATTTTCACGACGGGTAATAACATCATCCTGCAGCAGTTCTCGTTCTTCCTTGATCGTTCTGTTTAATTGATTTTTGATCTTCTTTTCGGTCCTATCCATCGATTTTCTAATTTCTCTCAATCTGGAACTGGCCGTATTTTTTATCTCATTTTTATCGTCAATCACCTTATCAATTTCTTTTCTCAACCCGGGAAGAGATTCCAGCTGTTCGCTGTAATTCTGTAGAGGTCCTTCCAGGAGTCTGCTGTCAGAGCTGTGACTTTCCTGCCGTTCGATGCAGATGTCAGAAAAGAAGTCAACCGTGTTGACAGAAGAACGAAGAACACCGTCGATGCTGCTGATCTCTTCAGGGTTTAAAACCAGTTCCTTTTTAGCTTTCATAATCAGATCCTCAAGATTTTCCGGAGCCAGAAGAGGCGGTCTTCCTTTCTCGTCGAGTATATAAAATGCCTGTTCAGCCTCCAGCAGTCTGCGTTCTATTTCATCTCTGTATTTTAAAGGTCTTAAAGAATTAATCCTTTTCTGTCCAGGTTCAGTCGCAGCATAATCTTTGACTATATCTTTTATTTTGGAAAACTCGAGCATTTCCAGGCTCTGCTCGTGAGCCTTTTGCAGGGCCAAAACTTATATCCTCCTTTGAGAGACAAAATCTTTAAATTCTGTCAGACCGTATGTGTTTATTATATCATTTTTTTCCAGCCAGCCTCTTCGTCCCACGTTTATTCCATAAATCATATTTTCATATTCTCCGGTACGATGAGCATCGGTATTGATGGCCATTTTAACCCCTTTTTCTCCTGCCAGACGGGCATAATTATCATCCAGATCCAGTCGAGAAGGAGAGGAATTGATTTCCAGGCAGGTCCGATTGCTGGCTGCTGATTCAATAACAGCTTCTATGTCAACGCTGTAAGCTTCACGGCTTTTCAGCAGCCTGCCCTGAGGATGGCCTATAATATCGACCAGGGGGTTTTCCACAGCTTTTATTATTCTTTCAGTCATTTCAAGTTCTGTCTGGTTAAAACCGCTGTGGACAGAAGCTATGACCAGATCTAGTTCGGCCAGGACTTCCCTGGAGTAATCCAGCTCTCCAGAAGGAAGTATATCAGCTTCGGTTCCTTTAAAAACTTCGATTTCTTCATATTTTTCATTCATCTCTTCAATGATTTCAGCCTGCCGGGCCAGCTCTTCCGGAGTTAGACCATCAGCTATCCTCAAGGAAACCGAATGATCTGTTATAGCCAGGTAATCATAACCCCTGGCAATTGCCCCCTGAACCATTTCTTCCAGGTTCTGACTTCCATCACTGAAATTTGTATGAACGTGTAGGTCTCCTTTTATATCCTTTAGACCCGGACTTTCGGGCAAATCTCCACAGACGGCAGCTTCGGTCTCCCCCTGCCCCTCTCTTAGTTCCGGAATTATATACGGCAAATCTAGTGCTCTATAAATATCCTGTTCTTCTTTTATATCGATATCATCAGGAAAGCAAAAAATCCCTTCAGTATCACAATCAAAACCCTGATTTTTAGCTCTTTGCCTTAAGTTTTCCAGATGTAGATCAGAACCAGTGAATTTAAAGAGAGCCCAGGGCAAATCCGCAGGAGAGATCAGAAATATATCCAGCCGAAGCCCATCATTCAAACTGCATTCGAGAATTTGAGCATCATTAAATTCTTCGGAAGTTTCGCCCCGCTCAACTTTATCTATCTGCTGCCAGGTTTCTAATTCCGAATGAATCTCCTTCTGATCAGCGGGGTCAACTGAGACAACCATATCGACATCCTTTAAAAGCTCTTTCTTTCTTCTCAAACTTCCGGCCGGAAACATTTCCTCAATTTCCACAGATGTGGATTCGAGAAATTGTGTTATCTCGGAGTAAAAGTCTTCAGCCTCATCGATGGAAAGATATTTTTGATATTCCCGGTAGCGCCGCAGTCCTTCGGCAATTTTTTTCTCAAGTTTTTTCCCAAAACCAGAAAGATCTTTGATGGCTCCATCTTCAAGGGCATTTTTAAGATCCCGCACATTGCCAATCTGAAGCTCATAAAAAAGTTTATGAGCTCTTTTGGGTCCCAGCCCCGGTATCTGCAGCAGATCTATGATTCCGTCGGGAAGCTCGCGTTTGAGCTCCTCCAGGTCCTGCAGAGAACCCTCTTCAACAATTTCACTTATGGCAGCAGCGATTCCCTCTCCCACACCGCTAATTTCGGTCAGTCTGTCGCTGCGATAAAGTTCCTCGAAGTCTTCTTCCAGACTTCTCAAACTGCGAGCAGCTCTCTCATAAGCATTGATCCGGTATTGATTATCACCTTTTATCTCCATGAGATCGGCCAGTTCGCTCAATATCTGAGATATATCTCTAGCATTAATTTCCATTAATACAAAATCACCCCATCTCAATCCAGTATATCACCGATTATGTCCTGAAAAATCGGGGTCAGCTCTTTGAATCTTTCGGCAAGATGAGAGTTTTCCACGAAAGTTTCGACCTCCGTGATCGGAATTTCACTGAGTACAAGAACCAGTATATAGGCCAGCAGAATACCTTTAACCGCTCCCAGAATAAAACCACCAGCTCTATCCACCGGCTCAAGGTAAAATTTCTCCAGGGCAGCCTGCAGGGATTCCCCCAGCATGTGCACGGCCACATTTATGATGATAAAGATGAGCGAAAAACTGATAAACTGGATGACGGCAGGAGAAAAATCAAAATAATTAGCGGCAAAATCCGCCAGAGGCAGGTAAAATTTAAAGGCCAGGTAGACAGATACTATTATTCCTACAATGGTGGCAGTCTGACTGATAAACCCATTGCGATAACCGCTGACCAAAAAATAAAGAATTATTAAGGATATAAAAATATCCAGAAGCGAAAGTCCATTCAATTATTACTCTACCTCCTGGAGGAGATTCAGCAGTTCTTCATTCTCTTCCCGCAGCCGCTTTATCTCCTGTTCCAGCTCTTTGTTTTCCTCCTCGAGCTCAGTCAGTTTTTCTTCAGCTTCTTTGCGTTTTTGCTCAGATTTAAAATATTTATCTGCCAGATTAAGCATAGTCAGGCCATAAAGTCTGCGCCGGGGAAGAGTGGGATAGGCGGTAGAAATTTCTTCCCCCACTCCATTGACCTCCTCTACCAGTTTATTAAGATAATCTATGGAAAGCTCCCCGGTCACAGGCATGGTCTCTCCCAGAATTTCTACCTCATATTTTTTCCTGTTATAAGATTCGCTGTTGTTCACTATCCAATCCTCCAGACTGGCATATTATTTTCACAGCATCAGATAGCCGCTTTAAAATTTACATTCCCCTGATGCTTGCTCCCAGTTCCTTTTTGGTCCTCTCTATGATATTATCCATATCCTGACCTATCTCCTCTTCTGTAAGCGTTCTTTCGCGATTCTGAAACTTAAGTTTTAATGCTATACTTTTTTTGCCGTCCGGAATCTGATCGCCCCTATAATAGTCAAATATCCTGACCCGACTCAAATTGCTGGAAGCTTCATCAATCACTGCTGATCTCAGCTCCCGGGCGCTTACTTCATTATCGACTATGAAAGCAAGATCTCTGTCTATCGAGGGATGACGCGGCAGCGGCTCATATTCTATCTCTCGATAACCTGATCTTGCAAATAACAGACCAAAATCAAACTCACCAGCTGAGGTGCGTTCTGGAAGATCATAAAAGTCGATCAAATCAGGATGTAGTTCTCCCAGATAACCGGCTTTTTCGTCGTCTATAATCAATTCGGCGCAGCGGCCGGGGTGAAAAGCGGGGTGGTCAAAACGCTGCCAGTTAAACTCATTTATTTCCAGATCATCAAGCAAATTTTCTGCAATGCCCTTTAAATAAAAGAAATCAGCTGCATCGAGCTCCCAGACATCTCTAAAATCATCTGCCCCCATGCTGGCCAGTCCCAGATTTTTATTTTCATCCGGTCTTTTATCCACATTTTTTCCTTCAAAGAAAACGTTGCCCAATTCAAATATGCCCATTACCTCAACCTGAGAGCGTGCATTGTGGGACAGCGACTCGATCAGGCCGGGCAGCAGACTGGTTCTGAGCGTGGCAAACGATTCGCTGAGCGGATTTTTCAGGTTTACTATTTCTCCCTGGGTTTCCTCCAGATAGGGAAGAAAGTCGTCTTCACGAGGACGAAGACTGAAACATAAAGCTTCTTCCAGCCCCTGACCTTTTAAGAAGTCGGAAACCTTTTTCTCCGCCTTCTGTTTGTCAGTTCTGCCCCCTGCTTCCCTGGCAGGAGGCCTGGTATAATCGATATTGTTGTAACCATAAACCCGGGCGATCTCCTCAATTAGACCTGCTTCACACTCAACATCAGTTCTAAAACCCGGTATTTCAACCTGCAGCAGATCTTTATCACCCTTCTGGCAGGAAAAACCGAGATCTTGCAGCATATCCACCATTTCATCTCCGCTTAAATCAATACCCAGATGAGCGTTAACTCTCTGAGGTTTAAGCTCCATAGATTCAGTCCGATAAGGTCGGGGATACACGTCAACCAAATCTCCCCTGACCTCGGCAGAAGCATATTTTTCCAGCAGATAACAGGCTCTATTCGAAGCTTCTTTAATGGCTGTAATATCTATTTCTCTCTCGAAACGGTGGGAGGAATCGGTGGATAAGGCCAGACGCTGAGCTGTTCTGCGTATGGAGACAGGATCAAAACAGGCCGCTTCCAGAAGAACATTTTCAGTGTATCCGGTTACTTCTGTCTCAGCACCGCCCATGACCCCGGCCAGGCCTATGGCCTTTTCTCGATCGGCTATAACCAGATCTTCCTCTGTCAGCCTTCTGTTCTCATCATCGAGGGTGATAAGTTTTTCGCCTGGCTCAGCTCTTCTAACAATAACTTCATCTCCTGAAATCCTGTCAAAATCAAAGGCGTGCAGCGGCTGATTGTACTCCATCATGACAAAATTAGTAATATCCACGACATTATTGATCGGTCTTATACCCACCGCCTCAAGTCTTTGCTGCAGCCAGCGGGGAGAAGGTTTTATCTCGACCCCCTCAAGATAACGAGCTGTATAGCGGGGACATAGTTTTTCATCCTCTATACTTACACTGACCGGCGATTCTCCCCGGGATTTTACACCGGTCTGAGGCCATTTTATTTCTAAATCTTCCTCGGCCAGCCCCCTTAATTCTCTGACTATGCCCAGCATCCCCAGACAGCGGGCATAATTGGGGGTGAGATCAAGCTTATAAACATGATCATCTCTGCCGCTTTCAGAAATAAACTTCGAGCCAACCTCAAAATCTTCGGGCAGCTCCATAATGGCATCCTGTTTTTCATCTTCCAGACCTAGTTCGTGAGCAGAACAAATCATACCCTGCGATCTGATATTTTCCATCTCTATTTCTTCTACCTTGCTCCCGTCCGGAAGTTCGGTGCCGGGCAGAGCCACCGGAACTTTAATATTAGCTCTCACATTGTCAGCACCGCATATTATCTGTCTCTGCTCGCCATCAAAATCGATCTGACAGACCTGAAGATTTTCTTTTTCAGGATGTTTATCGGTTTCAATCACCCGACCTACAACGATATATTCCAGTCCACTGCCCAGAAACTCCCTGGATTCTACCTCCAGCCCGGCCATGGTCAGCTCATGCTCGAGCTCCTCGGGAGTATAGGGCAGATCAATATACGAATCAAGCCAGTTATAGGAAACTTTCATTATGTTATCTCCTCCAGCGAATTATGTATTATCTTATTATTTGAATTGCTGCAGAAATCTTCTATCGTTTTCAAACAGCAGCCTTATATCCTCGATCCCGTATTTCAGCATGGTTATCCGATCAATGCCCATTCCGAAAGCAAAACCGCTGAACTGATGGGGATCAATACCCGATATTTCCAAAACTTTAGGATGTACCATGCCGGACCCCATTATCTCCAGCCAGCCGGTCCTGGAACAAAGCTTGCATCCAGCTCCTTCACACACTCCACAGGACACATCTACTTCGGCACTCGGCTCGGTGAAGGGAAAATAACTCGGTCGAAATCTCACATCTCTTTTTTGACCGTAAATTTCCTCAACCATTATCCTTATGGTGCCTTTAAGATCCCCGAATGTTATATTTTCGTTGACAACCAGCCCCTCAAGCTGATGAAAAACCGGCGAATGAGAGGCATCCAGCTCATCAGCTCTGTATACTCGCCCGGGGGCTATTATTCTGATAGGTGGTTCCGTGTCTTCCATGGTTCTTATCTGAACTGGAGAAGTATGAGTTCTCAAAAGCAGATCATCATCGATATAAAGAGTATCCTGAAGGTCGCGAGCGGGGTGATCTTCGGGAATGTTCAAAGCCTTAAAATTATGATATTCGTCTTCAGCCTCAGGACCTTCGGCAATTTCAAATCCCATACCTATGAAGATATCTTCCAGCTCTTCTGTGACTATCTCGATAGGATGACGGCTGCCCTTCTCGACCTCAGCTCCCGGTAGAGTTACATCTATCCTTTCCTCTTTTAACTTTTGTTCTTTTAACTTCTTTTCCAGATCCGATCTTTTTTCTTTCAGTCTGGAGGATATATCCTCTTTTAACTTATTGGCCGCTTTGCCCAGTATCGGTCTTTTCTCGTCCGGTATAGAGCCCATCATTCCAAAAAGTTTCTCCACCTCTCCCTCTTTGCCCAGATATTTAACTTTCACATCTTCCAGTTCATCGAGCGAATCAATGCTGTTATAATCATTTTCAAAATTTTCCTCTATTTCAGCTATTGTTTCATCGACGTCCAAAGATACTGCACCTCCCGAGTTTTAATAAAGAATCCTATAATCCGCGAGAAAAACGATGTCTCAATAAAAAAATCCCTCGTCCTACAGGGACGAGAGACCAGAGTTTTAAAAAAATATTTCTCCAGGCCGCCGGGATTTTCAGCAAAAAATTCAGCTGTTTAATAAAAATTTACTCTCATTTTCTGCACCCCGGTCAAAGATCTCCCTATAGGCCAGATAGGCTGAAAGCGAACCGGTTCTTTCAAAAAGCTGCCAGAAAAAAGAAGAGGAAAGATCCAAATTGATCACACCCTTTACCCAGGATTATTTAAAATACAATCTGTTTTGTTAAATTATATCACAGGACCCTGAAATAAACAACCGCCGCTGCAAAATTTTAAGTTCTTCCTGTTATCAGTTGATAGATATCGTATAAGATCACTTAAAGCAGAAAAAAATTTCATTGTGAAAGAAG